>JAZGDZ010000044.1:0-26455 GCA_036478235.1 Acidimicrobiia bacterium
CCACGACGACTACGACGATGCCGCCACTTCCTCCGTTCGAACCCACCGACGTCTCGTTCGCTATAGAGATAGACAAGTTCGTGGGTACAGGAACGTTCCTGGCCTCCGGATCGGCAGTAGACGCCGGACTGATGTGCCCGCAGGGCACCCTGTTCGAAGCCTCATTTGAGCACACGTCGAGCAACCTCGGCGGAGACTGGGAGTGGGAGTATCGCTTCAAGTGTGACGACGGCAGCGGGCGGTTCTCGATCGCCGTTATCGGCCTCGGCGAATGGACAGAGGGATTTCTCAGCGACTGGGCCTACTCGGGGACCTGGACCTGGGTCGAAACGAAGGGCTCGGGCGCTTACGAGGGCATCTCGGGCGAAGGCGTCGAAGACGGTCTCTGCCTCCAGGTAGATCCGTGGGCGCCAGACCCGCCTCAGCGCCCAGCGACGGACTGCACCGGGGAATACACCGGCCAAATCACGCGGAGCGGCTAGATCCGGGCACCTCAGCGGGCACCTCGACGACCTGAGGCCCGCCCTTGGAAGTTGCACGGAGTGTCCTCACTCCGTCATGACGTGCCTGGAGATGCATCGACGACGCCACGTCGGTGCTCGGTGTTCGAGGTTGAGGGCCTGGTGGGCGACAAGCCCGTGGAGGTTCGAGTCCTCTCCCCCTTACGGATAAGAAACAGACCCCCATGGCCTGAGCCGCCACCCAGGGTCGGTCTTTTCGACCGTCGGCTCACCGACACCGCAGAAACCCGACCCTCCAGCGAGAAGAATCTCCCCGAGGGTTACCCCCCTGTGGATGTTGGGAGTTTCGTTTCTCTATCGAGTCGAGGTGCTGAGAAGGCTCCCACCCTGTTCAATCTGGCTTCGCTTTATCAAGTACACGGCCCCTTTCGGGGCCGTGTGGGGGTGGCGGCAGCGAGTTTGGGGCGCTGGATGGATGTTCTGATGGCCTCTGGTGACCATTCGCGTCTAATGGTCCGAGTTCGAGGGGGTACGGGCGCGTGTCAGCGGCCCGGGAGCCTAGGGCGAAACGGCTCAGGCGACTTTGGTTGTGGGTGGCGCGTTGGGTGCGGCCGAGCTGGCTGCGGGGCGGGGTGTTCCGATCCAGATCCAGGGCCCTGGTGGGGCTCGGTCAGGGTTGTGGCGTTGCTGCCATTGGTGGCGGCGGTGTCGTAGGACTGTGAATCCGAGTTGGCAGGGTTTGCCGGCTTTGTTGACGACGGGTAGGAAGGTGCCGGGGCGGGTGCGGCTCTCGCGGTGCTCGATCGCCCAGTTGTGGGATTTGGAGAAGCGGTGAGCCCGCAGACCGAGGTTGCGGGTGTACCGGTCGATACGGTCGCGACCTTCCCACAGGCATGTGGGACCGACGATTGGTTGGCGGCGGCTGCATGTCAGCATGCCGGTGAAGCGGTCTTCGAGCAGGATGCCGTTGCAGTCCTCCTCGGGGCATGGACCGCCGGGTCGGATGTTGGCGAGGCTGGCGGCGACGTCTCGGGCGGCCCATTGGAGCCTGGTCAGGTGCGTGGAGGCATGCTGGTTGTCTGAAGCAGCAGCGAGTAGCCCGCCGCCGCTGGTTTTGGTGAGGTACTTGGCCAGGTAGCTGGTGGTCCTGCCGACGTTGATCGACCCGTCGGGTTCGCCTTTGATGGTGAGCTGTTGGACATCGAGGATCTCTCCCCAGCCTTGGCGGCCGGCGCGAAGCGAAGCATTGACCGCCGCAACGAGCTCGGCGACCTGCTGGTGGGTGAGGGCAGCGTTGATGAGGATGTGGGCGTGGGGGACACCACGGCGGGACCACTCGAGCGCCTTGACGAATTTGATGTGGTCTCCGTGTCGACGCTGCAGATAGGTGGTGGTGCGATGCCACAGCCCAGAGTCGCCGCTGAGCCGCCAGTTCCACAGGGCGGCGGCCTCATAGTCGAAGGCGTCGAGGTGGACGGGGAGACCGGCGAGGGGATCTTCGGGTGGATGCCTGACCGCTGGGACCTTGCTCACCAGGGTGCCGGGCGGCCGGTTGGCTCTGGCCTCTTCGGTGCATGGCCCACACACCGCGCGGCTGGCCTCCCGACGTAGCCTGTTGCGGCTGACCGGCTTGTGGGAGCGCGCCAGTTCCCAATAACGGGGGTAGAAGCGATGGGTCTTGCGCCGCTCCTCAGGTGCGTCGGCCCGCCAGAGACCGGGTGGGGTGAGTGTGATAAGGCTGATCTGATCGCCGGCCTCGAGGTGTTGGATGATGCCGGAGCGGATGATCACCTTGGCATCCTCGAAGTACAGCCGAGCGTCGCCCGGACAGACGTCCAGGGTGGTGGCGCCACAGCGACCCGACCGGATCTCACCGGTTGCTGGACTCATAAACGGCTGCGGGCGCACACAGTCGAATCGACTGGGGCGGGCGGCCTCGGCCGCCTCAGACACAACCATGACCGGCTACGCCGACCGAGGTTCGGCCCGCCCCTTGGCTTCCCAACTCTGGACGCCGTTGCCCTGCGGGTCGTCGGCGGATGCTGTGGGCGACGAGGCCGGTTCGCTGAACAGCAGCCGCCACAGCGCCCGAGCCGCCGCCGGATCGATACGTTCTTCGAGACGAACAACGACCCTCATCGGTCCGTCTCCGTCTTGATGGCCGCCAGAACCTGCTCGGCCCCGTCGGGGCCTAGCGCCACCCGCAAGGCGACATCAAGCCCTTCAGGAAGCGGCTGCAGGCCCCGTAGCGTCCGTGACAGCGACGACGCCGACACTCCCAGGGCGTGGGCCAGTTCGGCCTGGGAGACGCGATAGGACTCGAGGACCAGAGACGCCGGCGACCGGGGCCGGGTCTTACGAAGAAAAGAAGCGGGCACCGCCTAGCTCCTTCCACTGAAGGAGTTGATGCGGTTAACCGCTTTCTAACCCCCGGCTTGGCCGACCCGGCCCGGGGGAGCCCACATGGGATCGGCGCAAATCACAGTAGTGGCATTCCGTCGGGTGTGCAACGGGTCCCACCCGACCGGTACGGTTTCCATATGATCGAAGGGCACCAAGCCAGAAGGTCTGTGGCCCGGGTACTGGCCGGGGTGCACACCGCCGCCCAGGGCCGCCCCTACCCGTTCTGGCCGCTACCCACCCAGCAGCGGCTTCAGGGTGCCGTCACCGAGCTCGGGTACCAGCTTGCCGATGCGCTCTTCCTGCGGTCATGGGTCCGCATCGACTGCGGCACCCTTAGGCAGCATCCCGTCGCTGTTCCCAAGGTGGTCGCCGCCCTCTGCGGCGGGCGGCTCCTTGTCACCCATACCGATCGCACCTCGAGGCTCCCCTACACGGGTCGCCGCCTCGACCGGTATCTGGTCACCGACCTCAGATTCCTCGCCTGGGAAGCTCGCCAAGGCGTCACCCGCCGCTGTCCCCAATGCGGAGGGCTCCACCGGCTGAGAACGGGGTGGCTCGAGGAGCTCGGCACGCATCAGGTCTTCTCCGACCCGGTGGCTGAGGCGCCCTTACCAAAGGTGTACCCCGACGTTGAGGACACCGCCTTCGCCGAGATCCTCGGCCCACTTCCACGAGGTCTAGCCGCCCTCGATGACCTCTTGGTGGGCATGCCCCCCAGCCGCGAAGCCCACTATCGGGAGACCTACGCTGACCACCCCGCAGTCCTCACCTACCAGGAGTTCATCAGCAGCCGCAAAGACCTCCTCATCCAAGACGACCCACGGCAACCAGCCGGCTACCGGCAGGCCTGGATCGCGTCCCCAGCACAACCCGCCGAACTACCCGCCACCGTCAGGGTGCGCGAACAGAAACCCGGCGCCGAACCACCATCCCAATAGCCATCCGCCCCAGATCCACTGCCCGGCAGGAACCCAACACGGCCCGCAGGGTCGTGTACTTGAAAAAGCGAAGCCAGATTGCACAGGTGGGACCATCCCGCCCTACCGTGAGCGGAAGCGTGAGCTGGAATGACGCATTTCGATTCAGAGACTGCCCTTGGTGTGGCCTGCGTGACGCCGAGCTGAAGGTCGCCGCAGGACCCTTCGCGACCGATGCACCTGACAGGGGAAGCCGTACTTGGACCGCGCTGCGATGCCCGCGATGCGCCGGCGTTTCCCTGATCGAGACAAGAACCCAGTCCTCACCTCCGACAATCATCCAGGTTGTTCCATCTGAACGCCGCGTACCTGTCAAACATCTCCCTGACCAGGTCTCGGCCTATTACAGCGACGCTCTCCGAGCATTAGATGCCGGGATCCCCGACGCCGCAGCGGTGCAGCTCCGGCGGACCCTGGAGGCCGCCGCCGGGGTCTTTGACTCCGGCTCCGATGACGGAAGGCCGAGGCCGCTCGTCAAACTGGTGGAGCGGCTGATCGACGAAGGGCTTGTGACTCGCCCATTCGGCGACGTTCTGCACCACATCAGGCAGGTGGGCAACGTCGGAGCCCATGCCACCGACGAGCGCCTGGACGCGGCAACGGTTGAACGCGCTCTTGCGTTCACAACCCAAGTTCTACGCAATCTCTTCGAAATCCCTTTTGAACTCGAAGCAATCGACGAGGCAGAAGATCCCGAGCCTGATTGAGGCCGATTCTCGACTCGATACGGGACAGAAACTCCACCCCAAACACAAGATCGGGGTTGTCTGAGCTCAAGGAGTCGAGATTCGGGCGTCGAAACGTGCGCGAGAGCAATCCGAGGGCCGACCTGAAGCTCAGGTGTCAGTAGGCCTTCGTCTTGTCTTTTTGAGTACGTGATCAGGGGCCGTGATGTCGACCGCATTTGCAGCCCGACTCGGCGAGAGCGGCCTCGGTGATTCGATGGGCCTGGGTGACTAGCAGAAGACAGAATCCCTTTCTCATCCCGACATGCGCCGTGATCGCAAGAGGCTCACCGTCGATCCGAATGTGCCCTTCTCGCCAGTGGTCCCCGTGCCTCAGGGCTGCAAGTTCGCGTTCGAGACATGTCCCAAGGACTGTTCTGCCAACGAGCTCGCGGGGCATGCCAGAACGACTCTCCAGCACCCATCCGACCTTTCCCATGCGGAAGCGGAGCAGGTAGCACGTGATTCCCTGGACTTCGGCTAGTCGAACCGCCATCGTCGACACGGAGATCTCTGCTCGACTGGCCCACAGGGTCAGACGGCTCAGATTGAGAGGCCTGTTGCAACGATCGACGACCCACTGGCGGGGCATCAGCACTGCGGCCGCTATCCGATCGCACAGGATCTCTTCGGCCTCGGGCGAGAGTGATCGGGTCCGCTTCATCTGCGTGTCGTTCGAGGGCGATGCGAGGGCGACGTGCGCAAGCTCGTGCGCGAGCGTGAAACGTTGGCGAGCGCGACCGCTTCGCCCTTCCCGGGGTGCGAGTTCTATCACGGGCCGACCCTCTTCCCTGATGACCCGGCCGTCTTCGAACATCTCTCGCTCGCGTATTCCGGCGACACCCAGAAGGTCGGCTACTGCCGTGAGGTCCGAGGGGACGTCCCATGAGGGGAGTTGGTCGAGGATCGATTGACCGATTCGCTCGCCAAGGCCGCTTGGGGTCTGTGTCATAGCCGCTTCTTGAGTTCAATCCAGTCCATAGGATCGCGGAGCCGCTTGCGGCGCATCTTGATCCCGGATCCCCGGCCTGCCGTGGCTGATTGGAGAAGCTCGATTGTCTCGGCGAGATCCCAATCTTCAAGGTTCATGGCGTCGTCGAGAGCTGCAATCTCGTCAGGTCCCAGCCTCAGCGCTGGTGGTTCTCCGAAGATGCCGATGATGTCGTGTCCCAGAGCGGCGGAGATCCGGGCCACCTCGTCGAGTGATGCGTTGGCGAGGTGGTCTGGCGACGCGACGATTTCTTGCTTCCTTGCGGCGGTCATGCCAGGAATGTCTGTCCCGCGCAGGGCTTCGGCCAGAGGACCGACGAAGCTTTCGAACTGATTGGCGCGGGCTTCTCGTTTGCGAGCATGCTCCGCCAGCTCGGGCATGATCTCGGTGACATGGTTGCCGAGGATCTCTCGGACTTCGGCAGCGTCCCCACACGGCAGTTCGACCAGTGAGCCGGTCGTGCCGGTCACGAGTCGCGACAGCCTCGTTCCTGGCTTCGATAGCACCACTACACGCGCACATACGAGATCTGCCCACGCGAGTTCTTTTCCTCCACCCCATGACGAGTGGTCGCCGACGACAACCATCAGGTCGCTGCTGATGACCTCGGCATAGTCGACCCGATGCACTTCGGCCGGGTCAAGGTCTGGTTCCCTGTTTGGATCAGTGTGACGCGCCGGCTCGTGAACCTGAATGCCATGATCCGTGAGGGTCCGGGCGATGGTGGCGCTGAGGGCAACAACCTCCTGGTGGTCTTCTTCGCTGAGTGCTGTGAGCGCCGAGATGACATACGCTCGGATCTTGGCCGAAGCTACCGGCTGCCCGGGCTCCACGAAGCGCAGGGATAGTTGGCTTTCGGCTCCAGCGATGAATGTGTCGATCAAGTCCGCAGCCGACTGGGAATCGCCGCCTGCGCTTGTTAGCAGTTCCTCGATCAACGCGCCCATGCCTGCTGTGGAAAAGGAGATCGTGAGGCCGTTCAGCGTGGTGACCTCCAGCAGCAGCGCTGCCGCAAGAAGCTCGTTTGCTCTGGGGTCCGACAGAACCGGCTGGTCGAGGATCGCATGACACCCCGCGGCGGCGACAGTGGCGACGGCAATGCGCCCTTCGGAGGCAATGCGCCCTTTGGACTTGCCTTGAAGCGAGGCGGTATCGGCCATCTGTCGGATGGCCGCTTCTGCGGCGGATCCGTCGAACTTGAATTCGTGGCCAGCCCCTAGGGCGAGTGAAACCTGTTCGACAGCGAGGGTTGCGAGATGGACCACCGATGGGATGTTCATCGCCCATGTCCCCCGAAGTAGAACCCGAGGACGGCTCCGACAATGCCAACTACCGAGCCGAAGGCCATGGTGGTGGGTAGCTCAATGGTCTCCCACTCGGTGATGTCCCAGGCCACGAGGGCTATAGGGCCCAGTGCCGTGACGACAAGAAGAAGCGTGAAGATCACTGCAAGGCGGCCGCGAAGCCGCTCTCGAACAGGGGCCGGGTCATACAGCGACCCGGCCCTCGGTTCTTCGAATTCCCGATCGGGCAGGAACTCCTCGATCTCAGCCCGATCGTCGTCGGGAAGCCCCTGTGTCGTGTGACCTTCCATGGCGCTTCTTCATTCCCTACCTGATGAACTCCACCTCGCGAAGTTGCCCATCCGCCTCTTCGATGAGGATCTTGCGACCCGATTCGAGCGTTCTCACAACAAAGGCCTCAGTAGCAAGTGCGCGTCGGATCACCTCTGATGGCTGCAAGTGCTCGGTTTCAGCGATCCTCGTCAGTCGCTCCACGTCTCCGGGCCTGAGATTCACTGTCAGACGCTTTGAGGTCCTGCTGCTCGCGGCGGACGTCTCTGCCATGTTGTCTCCCTCGTTCGCGTGACCTTTGGGGGGCTTGAGGATACTCGAGTGTCGCGGATAAGTCAACTGATTCACATATCATTCGCATCGATTGTGCAGCATTCGCGCGCATGCCCTGATCCGCGAGTGCAGGTCCCTGAGGGGTTCCCCACACCGACCCGTGGGGCGCCTGTTCCGGTTGCCTATGCCGCCACCCGAATCTGGAAGGTAATGGTGGGAAGATAGCGACACGGGTCCTGAAGGACCTGATCTGGTGCTAGGACGCTCGCTCGGCGCGGAATGCCAGAGCTAGCTCCTGGATTTGGTGAGGCCCGAGTCGATCTTGATGCTGAATCCGAGGAGCGGATGATTTTGATAGGGGTCCTGAGGGGCTCCTGCCGAAATCTCGGGCTCTGGCACTGGCCGCAGGAAACGGGCTGAGCTTCAGCGACACCTCCCCAAGTCGCGCCTTTTCTCCTTCATGCGTCGTGCTCTACGGGACGTCCCTGCTCCTTCCAGGCCGTGAATCCGCCGTCCAGGTGGGCGACTTGGCTGTAGCCCATACGCTGCATGGTGTCCGCGCCCAGGGCGGAGCGGCCTCCTGCCGAGCAGTAGAGGACGATGCGACGATCCGGCTGGAATTCCTCCCGGTGGTACGCGCTGGTGGGGTCAACCAGGAACTCCAACATCCCACGCGGGGCAGACACGGCATCCGGTATCCGACCTTCGCTTCGGAGTTCTTCCTCCTCACGGATGTCGACCATCAGTGCGCCCCCCTCAATTTCCTTGGCCACCTCTTCTGGTGTCAGGTTCTCGATCCGGCTCTTGGCCTCGTCCACCATGGCGCTAGCGGTGAGTTCACCCATGATCGCCTCCCTCTCGATTGTGATCCGCCTGCCTGGGACGGCAGGTTGCTGGCCACCGTACGCCAATCCTCGGGCGGTGGGGCACCCTCGTCGGGAAATCGTGACGGTTCAAGCCGTTCAGCTGGGACGTGGGGCTGCCCGGAGGAGCGGCGGCGGGAAACGGTTGACGCCAGCCGTCGCTAAGCGTCAGCACCTTCATCGGGAGCACCGATCTTGAACGGGATACGAACAACCGTTCGTTGATCGGTGCAGTTCAGTAAGGGGTCCCGAGGGTGCCGATCTGGTGACAAGCACCCACTGGGGGGACGCCTGAGCTAGCCCCTGGATTCGGTGAGTCCCGAGTCGGTCTTGATGCTAAATCCGAGGGCCGGATGATTTTGATAGGGGTCCTGAGGGGCCACCGACATTGACCGGTCCGAGCGTTCCGGGTCCGGCCGACCACGAACCCAACGATTTGGCCTGGTACGGGGAAGGACCGGTCTGATCTCTGACGAGCCGGACGATGGCGACACCTCCCTCCACACGAGCTAGAGGAGGGGAGCGCCCGCTGTCACTGTCTCACTCCCGTGTAGCTCCCCATGTCGCCCTCGTCGCCGTTGGTGTCCGTGAAGCTCACTTCGAAGGTGTTGCCGTCCTCGCTGAAGATGAAGAGCACTTCGGCCTCGTACGTGGGATCGTCGTTGATGGGGACCAGCACTATCTCGAGACGCCTTCCTTTGATCGTGGCCTCGCCCTTCAGCTCGCGAGAAGGGTTGTTCTCGTACGTCGTGCCCGTGACTCGTACCAGATCTCCCTCTTGCTCGAACGTAATCGTGCCCTTCATCGTGTTCGGGATTTCCTCTCCCACGAACTGGTATGTGCCGCTCACGTCCAGCGTTGACAAGGTTTCCGGGGCCGTCGTCGCAGGGGTGATCGAAGGGGTCGTCGTCGCAGGGGTGGTCGAAGTGGTTGCAGCTGTGTTCGTCGTCGAATCAGCCGCTGGCGGTGGCATCGTGGTTGTGTCTTCTACCGAACTGCCGCTGCAGCCAGCGGCAAAGAAAAGGAACACCAAACCGGCGGCGAGATCTGCGCGGAGCCCCCTCCCACGAAAACCATCTACGAATCCCATGAGGCCCAAGGGACCCTAATCCTCAACACGATCGACTTCGTCAAATGGGCTGACGAGAACCTCGAGTCGTACATCCACAGCGGAGAAGGAGACCACCCTCCGCAACCGGGGCTGCGTCATCGAAGGCTGCGGGGCACCACGACGCTGGTGCGACGCCCACCACATCATCCACTGGGCCGACGGCGGGCCCACCAGTCTCAACAACCTCGTACTGCTCTGCGCCCACCATCACACCTTCATCCACCAAGACAGCATCCGACTACCCAAGCGGGAATGAGGCCCGCCGCTCTGATCTCCGTGAGGACCACACCCTCCCACACGTCACTGGTGTGCGATAGCTTGATCCCATGCCCCGCTACTTCACCAACAAGACCTTCGCCTTTCTCAAGGATCTCGCCGCCAACAACGACCGGGAGTGGTTCAAGGCCAACCAGGAGCGCTATGAGACCGACGTGCGTCAACCGGCACTCGACTTCGTCGAGGACTTCGCCGAGCCCCTCTTCGGCATCTCACCCCACTTCGTCGCCGACCCACGCAAGCAGGGTGGATCTCTGTTCAGAATCCACCGCGACACCCGGTTCTCCAAGGACAAGACCCCATACAAGACCCACACCGGCATGCAGTTCCGCCACGTCGCCACCAAGGACGACGTTCACGCCCCCGGCTTCTACCTCCACATCGAGCCCGGCGAATGTTGGATGGGCATCGGCCTGTGGCGCCCGGCGACCCCGGACGCCTTGAAGATCAGGGAAGCAATCGCAAGTGACCCTGCCGGGTGGAGGCGGGCGGCGTACGGCAAGAGGTTCGCCGGCATCTTCGATCTGTCCGACGGCAACAAGCTGAAACGTCCTCCCCATGGGTTCGATCCCGATCACCGCTACATCGAGGATCTCAAGCGACGCGACTTCACCGCCGGGGCGCGACTCACCCAGCGACAGGTGACCTCGGAGGACTTCCTGTTCGAATTCACCGACATGAGCAAGACGGCGACGCCGTTCCTGACCTTCCTGTCGAAGGCGATTGGAGTCGCGTTCTAGGAGTCTGCTGAGCGACATGTATTGCTCAGCAGGCTCCTAGCCGAGCGCTCTATCGAGGTCTTCGATGAGGTCGTCGACGTGCTCGATGCCGACCGAGAGCCTGACCAGATCCTCGGGCACCGCCAGCTCGGTCCCGACCACCGAGGTGTGGGTCATCGCCGCCGGCACCTCGATCAGCGACTCCACCCCGCCGAGGCTCTCGGCGAGGAAGAACAGCTCCGTTCGCTCGGCGATCCGATGGGCCGCTTCGACCCCTTGGGCGGGACGAAAAGAGACGATTCCCCCGAAACGGTCCATCTGACGATGGGCGATGCCGTGGTCGGGGTGATCCGCCAGACCCGGGTAGGCGACGTCAAGCACTCGCTCGTCGGCGACGAGGAACTCGGCGATCTGCATCGCGTTGTCGCAGTGCCGGTCCATGCGCACGCCGAGCGTCTTCAGGCCACGCAGCGTGAGAAAGGCGTCGAATGGGCCGGGAACCGGTCCCGCCGCGTTCTGGAGGAACCGCAGCTGCTCCAGCATTCCGGCATCCCGCGTCACCAGCGCTCCGCCGACGACGTCGCTGTGGCCGCCGAGGTACTTGGTGGTCGAGTGGAGGACCACGTCGGCACCGTGGTCGAGCGGGCGCTGCAGGTAGGGAGTCGCAAAGGTGTTGTCCACGCAGAAGATCGCTCCGGCCTCACGGGTGATCGCGGCCATTGCAGCGATGTCGGCGACCCGGAGCAGGGGGTTGGTCGGTGTCTCCAGCCAGATGAGCCTGGTGTTGGGACGGATCGCCGCCTGCACCGCGTCGAGGTCGGTGGGATCGGCAACGCTCCACTGGAAGCCCTGCTCGCCGAGCACGTTCGCAAAGAATCGGAACGTGCCTCCGTAAGCGTCGTTGGGAAGCAGCACGTGGTCGCCCGCCCCCAGCATGTATCCCATGAGAGCAGCCGCCGCCATCCCCGAAGCCGTCGCCACCGATCCGCCCCCGGATCCCTCGGCCACACCTTCAAGAGAGGCCAGAGCGTCCTGGAGTGCCGTCCTGGTCGGGTTGTCGGTGCGGGAGTAGTCGTATCCGGCGTGCTTGCCCGGAGCATCCTGGGCGTAGGTCGTCGTGGCATAGATGGGAACGATCACCGACCCGGTCGTTGGATCGGGATCCTGACCGGCGTGAATCGCCCTGGTCTCGAACTTCATGTTCCCTCCTCGAGGAGCCCGTGCGACTCCATCCACTCGTCGTCGAACACCCTGGAGATGTAGTTCCTCCCTCCGTCGGGGAGGATGACCACGACCAATTCGTCGCCGTGGCGTTGTGCGGCCCGAACCGCTCCGGCGAGCGCCATTCCTCCCGAACCGCCGGCCAGGATTCCTTCCTCGGCCACGAGCCGACGAGCCATCCGGAACGACTCGCCGTCGGACACCTTCTCGTACTCGTCGACGATGGCGGGGTCGAACGTCTCGGGCCAGAAGTCCTCTCCCACCCCTTCGGTCAGATAGGGACGCACTTCGGCTTCCGAATCAGCCGTGAAGATCGATCCCTCGGGGTCCACCCCAATGACGACTATCTCGGGGTTCTGCTCTTTGAGGTATCGACCGGCGCCGGTGATCGTCCCCCCGGTGCCCACCCCGGCGACGAACACGCCGACCTGTCCGTCGGTCTGCTCCCAGATCTCGGGACCGGTGGTGTCGTACTGGGCCTGCGGGTTGGCCGGGTTTGAATACTGATCGGGTCGGAAGTGGCCCGGGCGGGACGCCAGTTCCGCCGCCACCGAGTAGTAGGAGGCCGGATCCTCCGGCTCGACGTCGTACGGGCACAGGACCACCTCGGCACCGTAGGCACGCAGCAGGTCCTGCTTCTCCTTCGACTGCTTATCCGACATCACCGCGATGAGCCGGTACCCGCGCAATGTCGCCGCCATCGCCAGCCCTATGCCGGTGTTGCCGCTGGTGGGCTCGACGATGGTGTCCCCCGGCTTCAGCAAACCATCGCGCTCGGCCTGTTCGATCATCGCCAGGCCGATGCGATCCTTGATCGAGCCCCCCGGATTCATGGATTCGATCTTGGCCACCAGGTTCCCCGCCGGGTGAATCCTGGAAAGCCGGACCAACGGGGTCCCGCCGACGGCCTCGACGATGTCGGAGCGAATGTCCATCGAGGCCGAGGTTAGAGGCAGGCACTCGATGAGCCGCTGCGGGCGGCACCCGAGCCGCCTCGATGTCCGTGAAGCCGATCAGGGCACCGGGATGATTCCGGTGAATGTGACTTCCTGCAGGGCGAGCTCCTCGAACGGCTCGAGCCCGTCGTAGTGCTCCCCGGGATAGGTGGAGAGGATGTGAATCACAAGGCTTTCGGTCGGATCCGGTGCGACGCGCACCCGGTACGGCCCATGGCCCGAATCGAGCTCCTCTCCTGCGACGGCACCGGAGTCGGTGATGTGGATTTTGATCATGCGGGCGCGTGCATTCCGCGTGAGCCCTTCGTCGTCGGCGAGGTTGTGGAACACGACCGTCGTCACCCGCGTCGGGCCGTCGAACACGACCCGAATCTCAGCACCCTCGCCGCCTCCGGGCACGTTCCACGCGGTCGTGGGATCACCATCGATGAGGGCATGGCACGGGAAGTCCGGAAGCTCGCTCGAGCATGTGACATCCGACGCCCGCAGCGGTCCCAACTCGAGATCGGCGGCAGCGGTCGTCGATGGGGTCGGCGCCGCGGATAGAGCGGTGAGCTCGTCGCGCCCCGGATCATCGGGAGTCTGGCCGTCGCTGCCGACAAGCAGCAGGACCATGCCCAGCACGAGGATGCTCAGGGCAGAAGCCCCGGCGAGCACTCGCCAGGACAGTCGTGTCTGTTGTACGGCGGGCGCGCCACATGCGGTGCAGTACCTGGAGCCGTCCTCCACTGCAGCGCCACAATCCGAACATGTCCTCTGGCGAGGCGTCATCTCGGTTTCGACCGCGCCGATCGCGTCACCGGGCGAAGCGTCTCAGGCGCACCGAGTTCGTCACGACCGAAACCGAGGAGAACGCCATCGCCCCGGCGGCGACCATCGGGTTCAAGAAGCCCAACGCCGCCAGCGGGATGGCCGCAGTGTTATAGCCGAAGGCCCAGAACAGGTTCTGGATGATGGTGCGGAAGGTGGCCCGTGCCAGCGTGAGGGCGGTCACGGCCAGCATCGGGTCGCCGCTCATGAGAACCACGTCACCGGCTTCGATGGCGACATCCGTTCCAGACCCGACGGCCATACCCAGATCCGCTCTGGTGAGGGCCGGCGCATCGTTGATCCCGTCGCCGACGAACCCGACGGACCTTCCTTCGTCATGGAGTCTCTTGATCTCTTCGGCCTTGTCGGCCGGCATGATCTCGGCGATCACCCGATCGATTCCGACCTGGGCGGCGATCGTCTCGGCGGTGCGCTGGTTGTCACCTGTGAGCATCGTCACTTCGACGCCCGCATCGTGGAGGGTGGCGACGGCCGCTATGGCCGTGTCGCGCAGAGTGTCGGCGACACCGAGAGTGCCGCGCACCTCACCCCCCCAGCCCACGAGGAATGCCGTGTGACCGGTCAACTCGATGCGTTCCATTGCCTCGAGGTATCGATCGGGGATGCGCAGGCCTCGATCGGCCATCAGCTTCGACTTTCCGACGATCACCTCGACGCCGTCAACCGATCCGACGACACCGCGGCCTCCGAGCGCCTCGAAGTTCGTCGGGGTGGTGAGCACGGCTTCTCGCTCCTCCGCTCCGAGGGCCACGGCCCTTCCGATCGGGTGCTCACTTGCTGCCTCGACCGATCCGGCGAGGAACAACAGCCGACCCTCGTCTTCCTCGGTCACGACCTCGGTGAGCGTCATGGCCCCTCGGGTCAAGGTTCCCGTCTTGTCGAACACGATCGTGTCCACGGCCTTGGCCCGCTCAAAGACTTCAGCGTTCTTGAACAGCACCCCCATCTCGGCCCCGCGACCCGACCCGACCATGATGGCGGTCGGTGTCGCCAGGCCCATGGCACAGGGGCAGGCGATGATCAGTACCGCCACCGCGTTGGTGAGGGCCTCGCTGACCACGCCGTTGACGGCGAGCCAGATGCCGAACACAACCAAGGCGACAACGATGACGATGGGCACGAATACCGAACTCACCCGGTCGGCGAGCTTCTGCACCGGAGCCTTGGTGGCCTGTGCTTCCTCGACCAGGCGCACGATCTGAGCCAGGGCGGCCTCCTGGCCGATCCTGGTGGCCTCGAACTCGAGGCGGCCCTGTTGATTGACCGTCGCTCCGAACACGTCGTCACCGACCGACTTGTCCACGGGCGCTGATTCACCGGTCAGCATCGATTCGTCGATGCTGGACCCCCCGGCGATGACCACGCCATCGGTGGCGATCTGCTCGCCGGGAAGGACGATCACCACGTCTCCGACCTCCAGGTCCTCGACGGGGATCATCTCCTCGGCACCGGCGCGTCGCACTCGGGCCTGCTTGGCGCCTATCTCGAGGAGCTTGGTGATGGCATTCGATGCCTGACCCTTTGCCCTGGCTTCGAAGAAACGGCCGAGGAGGATCAGGGTGACGATGATCGCCGCCGTCTCGAAGAACAGTGCGTCGTCGGTGGATAGGGCGTAGAGCGAAAAGCTCCACGCCGCAATCGTGCCCACCGACACCAGGGTGTCCATTGCCGGGCTCAAGCTCTTGACCTGCTTGAAGGTGGCCTTGTGGAACTGGGCGCCGAATCCGAACAGCACGACAGTGGTCAACAGCGCCTGAACGATCTCGGACCATCGCGCCTCCGAACCGAACTGGGCGAGCACGAACACGGGAATCGTGAGAGCCGCGGCGCCGATGACGTTGCGTCTCTGAAACCGGACCTCTTCGGCGTACCGCTCGGTGACGGGTATGCGGTCCTCCCCTGCGCCGACCTCCTCGATCGAGTATCCGATCTTGGCCACCGCGGCCTTGAGAACCTCGATGTCCACGTCGGGTCCGACCTCTGCTCTCGCTTCATGACTGGCGTAGTTGACGATCGCGTTGTCGACGCCGTCTTGCTTGCCGAGGACGCGTTCGATCCTGAGAGCGCAGGAGGCACAGGTCATCCCCTCGACATCGAAGGTGATGGATTCGACTGTGGCTTGGCTCATGATCCCTTTTCTCCGGTCTTCGCCCGTTGGTCCCCGCCTGGCGTTACTCGGAAATCTCGTAGCCCTGTTCCTCGATGGCGGCGACGATCGCGGCAAACGTCTCTTCGGTGCCGTCGTAGTCGACCGCAACGGTTCGGTCATCGATGGCGACCTCTACGAGCTCGACCCCGTCGAGAGGGCCGACGGCTCCCTCGATGGAGGACTTGCAGTGCCCGCACGAGACGTCGGGTACCGACAGGGTTCTACTGGTCATTGTCGTTGTCTCCCTCTTGTGTCTCGTCACTTTCCGGTGCTGCCGTATTGGGTGCGTAGCCCGAAGGATCGGCGAGGAAAGCGGTGCGGCATCCCGGTGAACAGAATGCCACATCGTCGTAACCATCGGCTCGCAGGGCCGATTCCCCCACCGTCATACCGCATACCGGGTCGATGTACGTCTTCATGTTCCTGATTCAATCTCCTCTCGTCACCGAGCATAAACCTTCTAGTCGCCTGGAATGTCAACCCCACTCTTCTGGCGGCATCGGTTGCCCGGGGAGCATCGGAACGGCCCTACGGATGGGCGGGATCTCGGAGGATGCCCTCAGACTCCTGGACAGAGCGCACGTATGCGACGATCTTCGAGACATCGTCACGACTCAGCCCCTCGATGGGCGCCATAGTGCCGAAGTTCCAGTGGTGTGCCCGGACACCGAACGCAACCGCCCGTTGAAAGGCCTCATCGGCGTGATGGTTGGGAGCATAGGTGGGCACCAGGAAGGGCGGTCCCGTGGCGCTTCCACCGAGATCCGCACCGTGGCAGACGGCACACGAGGCGATGTAGAGCTCCTCGCCGGCCGCCACGGCCACCGGGTCTCGCTCCACCGGAGCCGGGGCCTCCTCGGCCAGCGCGAGAATCACCAACGTCGCGATGAGCGCGGTCACCACGACGACCGTGATCGTCACGGGACCGACCCTGTGGACTTTCGGCTGCTGCCTCTCGCCTCGCCAACGTTGCGGCGACCGTGATCGGGTGATCGGGCGTCGCTTCTTCGGACGACTCATGCACCCACTTCTCGATGAGACGTCTCGCGCGACGGCCCGGAGCCAAGAAGCACCGAACGACTCTTTTCGTAATCTTCCTCGGAGATCTCCCCGCCGGCATAGCGGGCCGCGAGGATCTCCAGAGCACTCGCCTCTCGGGTGGGCGCGGTCGAGGGCCCCCGAATGGCCCAGACCACCAGGGCGATCACGCCGACCATCGTCAACCATCCGGCGGTCATGCCGAGCCAACCCCAGCCTCCCATGAGGCCACAGCAGGAGCCGCCGTCCAGTAGGAGTGTTGACGCCGCGCTGATCACGGTTACCTCCAGATGCTCACGACAAGCGACAGCCGAAGCCGGCCACGGGGAAGTCGAGTGGCCGGCTCGACCATCTACGGCTCGACCGTACAGGTTCCAGTCGCAGGAATGTCAAGCCACTTATTCGGAACCGTGGGCTCGGACTGTGGGGAGCCGGAGCCGTTTGAGCAATACGGCGTTGGCGGCAACCAGGAAGCTCGAACCAGACATGGCGAGAGCAGCGATCTCGGGGCGAAGTTGCCAGCCGAGGCTTGGCTCGAACACCCCGGCGGCTACGGGCAATGCGACCAGGTTGTAGCCGACCGCCCAGGCGAGGTTCTGGCGCATCTTGCGCACCGTTCCCCGTCCTATCCGGATGGCCGTGGGAACGTCGAGAGGATCAGACCGCATAAGCACCACATCGGCCGCTTCTACGGCAACATCGGTGCCGGCACCGATGGCGATTCCGAGATCGGCGGTGGCGAGTGCGGGAGCGTCGTTGACACCGTCGCCCACCATCGCCACCTTCTTGCCCGATTCCTGCAGCCGCGCGATCGTGGCCGCCTTGTCACCGGGAAGGACCTCGGCGACAACGGTGTCGATGCCGAGTTGGCCGGCGATGCGCTCGGCAGTGGCCCGGTTGTCGCCGGTGAGCATGACCACCTCGGCACCGAGCTCGTGCAACGCCTCGATGGCATCCCGCGAGGTCTCGCGGGGGGCGTCCGCCAACCCGACCGTCGCCGCGGCGACGCCGTCGATGGCTATCACGACTGCTGTGCGGCCCCCGGCCGCGATCTCTTGACGACGCGACTCGATGCGGCTCACATCGACATCTTCTCGGTCCATGAGCCGAGCACTCCCGACCGCAACACGATGGCCCTCGACCATCGCCACCGCGCCATGCCCGGGGATGTTCTCGAATTCGGAGGCGGGAACCACCGGTATGCGGGCGGCATCGGCGTATCGCACGACGGCTTCGGCCAGGAGGTGCTCGGACTCGCGCTCGACAGCCGCCACCAGTCGCAGCACCTCGGCTTCGTCCCGACCGGCGGTGACGAAGTCGGTGACCTCGGGCTCACCTTTGGTGAGGGTGCCGGTCTTGTCGAGCACAACGGTGTCGATCTTCGCCGAGGCCTCCAGGCCCATGGCGTGCTTGAAAAACACCCCTCTCCTGGCACCGAGCCCGGTGCCCACCATGATCGCCGTTGGAGTGGCGAGACCGAGCGCATCGGGACAGGTGATCACGACCACGGTTATCGCGAACAGCAGCGCCACGGTGAACTCGGCATCGGCCATCAGCCAACCCAGAAGCGTCGCCAGCCCTCCGATCAGGGCCACCAGCACCAGCCAGAACGCGGCCCGGTCGGCCAGTCGCTGGCCCGGTGCCTTCGAGTTCTGCGCTTCTTGCACGAGTTGGACGATCTGGGCCAGGGCCGTGTCGGCTCCCACATTGGTCGCCCGCACCCGGAGCGTTCCATTGCCGTTGATCGTGGCTCCGATCACGGCCGAGCCGCTCTCTTTCTGCACCGGAAGGCTCTCCCCGGTGACCATCGATTCGTCCACGTCCGAAGTGCCTTCCTCTACGACCCCGTCCACCGGAACCCGGGCACCGGGCCGAATCAGGAGCAGGTCGCCGACCTGAACTTCGGAAGTGGCGACCTCGACCGAATCGCCCTTACGGATCACGACGGCCATCGGCGGTGCCAGGTCCATGAGGGATCGGATCGCGTCGTTGGCCCCGCCGCGGGCCCGCATCTCGAACCAGTGACCCAACAGGACGAACGCCGCCAACATCACCGCCGCCTCGTAGAACACCTCCCCGCCACCGGTGAGGGTCACGCCCAGCGAGTACAGCCACCCCGCGGCAATCGCCACCGCGACCAGCACCATCATGTCCAGGGTGCGCCGGCGCAGCGCCGCCACCGCTCCCTCGAAGAAGATCGACGACGCCCACAGCACCACGGGCAAGCTCAACAGCAGCTGCCACACGTCGTTGCGAAGCCCGAACGGGGTGGTGAGGTTCAGGCTGAGGACGTCGGTCCCCAGCTTCGACCACAGGAACACGGGAATTCCGAAGGCGAGCGCCACCAGGAACCTCCGGCGCATATCGCTGACCATCGACTCCATCGGCATGGCGCCGTGGCTTCCGTGACCCATCACCGCATGCGGCGACCGCCGTTCCCCCTCCTCCTCGGCGGGGGCCTCGACCACGCACACGTGATCTGGAAGCGACTGGCCGGCGCAGTGGTAGCCGCACTCGACGACCGATTCCCGCAGCTCTTCTGCCGACACCCGAGATACATCGAAAGTGACCGTTGCCGTCTGCGCCACCGGGTTGGCGTCCACCGACACAACGCCCTGCCGCCGGCTCAGAAAGGATTCGACCTTGTGCTTCTCCGAGGCGAACTGCATCCCCCCGACCTCCAGCACAACCGTCTCCACTGCGCTCTGAGTCATCGTCGCCATTCCCTTCCTCTCCGAAGCCGCCTGCGTGACGTCGACGGCCTCCGACCAACTTCTTAGCAACTTCGACGAGCCTATACCTTCCAGTCCGCAGGAAGGTCAAGACATGTATCATGCGAGCCATGAACATCGGAGAACTGGCCCGCCTGACCGGCGTCTCGACGAAGGCAGTCCGCTACTACGAGGAGATCGGCGTGCTCAATGAGCCCGAACGGTCCCCAAACGGATACCGAACCTATGGGCCCGACACGGTCGACAGACTCAGATTCGTCAAGGACGCTCAGCTGACCGGTCTGACCCTGGCCGAGATAACCACGATCCTCGACCAGCGAGCCAGGGGGGAATCGACCTGCGAGCACGTCATGAGTCTCCTCGACCATCACCTGCACGAGCTCGATTCGCGTATCAAGACACTCCAGAAGACCCGGAGCAAGCTGGTCGCCATCGCCGAGCGCTCCCGAGCGCTGGATCCATCAGATTGCGTTGACCCCAACCGGTGCCAGACGATCGCCCCGCCCGACGAGTTCAAGGATCCGGACCACGCGGCCGCGTCGGAGCTCCACAAGGCTCCAAGGGAGCACGCTCACACCCACTGATCGGTGACGCCCGGATCACTTCCGTGTCTGTCGCCGGCGCCGGTTGGCGCAGTCTTCTACGCCTCGAGCGGGTAGCCGGGGAAGCCCGACTCGATCCAGCTCGAGAGGGCCTCATCGTTGGAGAGGTCTCGGCCCTCGGAAGAGGCGAGCTGGAGACGATGATGCAGCAGATCGCAGTAGCCCTGCACGGGGTCCGCCCCCGGCCTTATCTCGCGGATCTTCTCGACGGCCGGTTGGAAGACAGATACTCGCCATTCAATCGCGGCAACGGCGGTGTTGGTGGCGAATTCGGCACCGGCTTTGGCTTCGTGATAGGTGAGGTCGGACAACAGCTCCCGGGCCTGGTTCTCCGAAGCGTCCACACCCGTTCGCTCTCGGAGCCGTTGCGAGTGATAGGTGCGTCCGCCCACTCGGATGTCCAGGCGCACCCGGTTCCCCGTCCCGGATGGTTCCAGCTCAACGTCCTCGACCACAAAACCCAGTTCATTGAGACGACGGATACGTCCACGAATCATGAAGTGCTCGTCAGGCTCGATGATCAACTCTTCGCTGAGCTCACGCCAGAGTGCTTCGTACCGAGCAGAGATGTCGATTCCGAGCTCCAGGTCTGCCCGCTCCAGGTCCACGCCATCCTTGGCGGCGATGTCGGCCATCTCGCCGGCGACGTTCTCTTGCATGAGCTCGAGATCCTCCGTCCGTTGGCCATTGCTCAGTTCGTCATAGAGGCGCGCGGTCTCTGCATCGACCATGACGGCTTCGATTGCCCCTGCGTCGTACCGGTACAAGACGTTGGACAGTGAGCAGTCTCCCCAGAAGTAACCGGCCAGATGCAGTTCGACCAAGAGGCCCGCGAAGGCGTCGAGCATCTGGTCTCGACGAGGCCCAAAACCGCCCGCGATCACCAGCTCCCGATAGGGAAAAGCGAACTCGACGTATCGAGTGATCACTGCTGCGGAGCCCTCTTCTCGAGGATCGACCCACGGTCGCACGGCTATTCCAGCGGGGCGTGCCGACCGGTTGGTGCGATTTTCGAGCCTCCGCAAGACGTCCAACTCGTGCCGGGCGAGTCGGACCGGAAGCTCCTTGATCGCATAGATCCCCTCCTCGTACGCCACGAACACGACAGGATGTCGATGGATGCCGGTAGGCATGTCGACCAGCCGTCCTGCCGACCACTCGGACACAGGCTTCGCCCAGTCGAGGTCGAGGAAGTCGGGATTGCCGGCGCGGATGCTGAGACGTGGTGTCGCCATGCTGCGGCTGCTATCGGATGATCAGTATCCCGGCGGGCGGCGCGGCTCCTCATCCCACGGCCGCGCCCAAGGGCGCTTCGAAAACGACGGGGGACGGCCCCACATGAGATCGAATCCCAGAATGATCGCCCGGAACCCTCCGGCCACCATCAGCAGGCCTACGAGCCGCATCCAGGGACGGCCGAAGAGCGTCTGCACCATCCCAAACCACATCACGATCAGCGCGCCGAACACCAGCACGAACATCGTCAGTCCTTTGATCAGACCGCGCCACCTCACACCGGTACGCTACCGGCCCCCACCAGCTGTGAGTCGCCGGTGCCCCACCTCCCCCAGCCTCCGAGAGCCTCCGGCTTGATCTGGCGTCCGGCCGCGCTGGACGACGCCGCAGCCATCGCCGACCACAGCAGGCGCATCCACGAAGCGGAGCGCCTCGACTTTCTGCCGAGCGAGGGGTTCATGCGCTGGCTGATGAGTCAGCCTGGGGTGGAGCCGGAGAGCGACATGTTGGTTGCCGAGAAGGAAGGCGCAGTAGTGGCCGATGCCGGTGTCTGGACCCATGGTGGGGACCGGGGAGCTCGTTGCTTCATCTGGGGCGAGGCCAGCCCGGGACACGAGCATCTGAAGCCCTTCCTCATCGGGTGGGCCGAAGCCTGGGCCCGGCAGCGGCTTGCCGAGTTTCCGGACGAGCTCGAGCGGGTCATCCGGGTGGCAGTCGAAGAGCATCGCCGCGCCCACCGCAAGGTCCTTGAGGAAGCCGCGTTCGAACCGGCCCGCACGTTTGCCGAGATGGTCCGGCCGCTCACCGACCTTCCCGAGGCACCGTTGCTCCCCGCCGACGTAGAGGTGCGGCCGTGGTTGCCCGACCTCGACGAGGCTGTCCGGCTGGCCAAAAACGAGTCGTTCGCCGATCACTGGGGAAGCCTCCCGATGGCGCCCAAGGAGTGGAGTGGCAACTATCGGGAGTCCCCCACGTTTCGCCCCGACCTGTCGTTCGTCGCCCTCGCCGGCGATGAAGTGGTCTCGTTCTGCCTGTGTGAGGTGGACGACGAGGACAATGCCCACCGGGACACGAACGACGTCTACCTCCAGCGCATCGGGACCAGAAGGAGACACCGGGAGCAGGGTCTCGCCACCCACCTCATCGTCAGGTCACTCGAGGCGGCACAGGCCCTAGGAGGCCTCGACCGGGCAGCGCTCGAAGTCGACGAGATGAGCCACACCAACGCCACCCTCGTCTACGAGCGGCTCGGTTTTTCGACCAGCGCCCGATCCATCCACTACATCAAGACGTTGTGAAGCCGCGCCGACAGGCCGGTCCTCAGGAGCCGACCGCGGGCACTACCCTCAGCGGCATGGACCACGTCCACCGCACATCCCGCCCCCAGCTGTGCCGGCCGCGGGCGATCCTCGCCTGGGAGGGGTGGAACGATGCGTGCGATGCCGCCTCGGGGGCAGTGACCTACATCCTGGGGCAGCGAGACGACCCGGAGCCTTTTGCATGGATCGAACCGGAGGAGTTCTACGACTTCCAGGTCCGCCGGCCCTACGTCGAGGTCGACAACGGTGGCACCCGCAGTCTGGCCTGGCCACTCACGAGCGCCTTCGCCATCGAGACCGGCGCCGCCCACGATCTCGTCTTGACGCTCGGTGAAGAGCCCAACCTCCGGTGGAAGACCTACACGAGATCGGTGGCACGCCTGCTCGCCGAGTCGGACGTGGAGATGGTCGTGACCCTCGGCGCCTTCATCGGCCAGGTCGCCCACACGATCCCGGTGCCGATCGTCGGGGTCGCCACCGATCCCGCGCTGGTCAAACGGTACGGATTGCTGACATCGCGATACGAGGGTCCGACCGGAATTGTCGGGGTGATGCTCGAGGCATGCCGGGAGATTGGGATCCCGGCCGTCAGCCTGTGGGCGGCGACGCCGCACTACCTAGCCGCCAACCCCAACCCGAAGGCGATGCTGGCGCTGCTGGCCAAGGCACAGCAGCTGCTCGAGATCGAGATCGACACCACCGAACTCGAGGTCGCGGTGCAGGAGTTCCAGACCCGAGTCAACGAGGCGATGGCGGAAAACGAGGAGTTCGTGGGGTACGTGAAGCGCCTTGAAGAGGAGCCCCCCGAGATGTCCTCGATCAATCCGACCGAGGGCGGTGAGCTGATAAGCGAGATCGAGAACTTCCTGCGCGAGCGGTAGTTTCCCGTTCTCGACCCGGCGATGACCGACGTTGTCGACGCGCCTACCGAGTGACCGGACGAACGCGCCGTCGAGTCTCCAGTTCCCCGCCTCACATTGAATGCAGGGATCGACGCGCCTACCTGGTCATGATGTTCGGTGTGGTCGAGTCTCCAGTCCGCACTGGACGGCCACGCTGTCTTCCGATCTCATCGTTCGAACGCGTTTCTACACTCGCGGCGTGCTGCTCGACGACGTCATCCGCTGGTTCCACCTGTTGGCAGCCGCGGTTTGGATCGGCGGAATGATCACGGTTGCCGCTCTCGTCCCCGCCCTGCGCAAAGCCGGAGTCGATCGCGAGCAGATCCAAGCCGCCGCTCGGCGATTCGGCGCGGTCGCCTGGGTGGCGCTGAGCGTCTCGGTCGTCACCGGGATAACTCAGGTGTTCAGACTCGATGTCGAGTTGCGGGCGCCGCTGGCGGTGAAACTGCTTCTGGTGAGTGCCGCGGTCGGCCTCGCCTTCGTGCATCAGGAGATCGCCCGCAACGTCTCGCCGGCCCTGCGAGGAGCGATGGAGGGAGTGCTGCTAGTGCTCGCCTTGGGGATCCTGGCGGCGGCCGTGGCGTTGTAAGGCGACCAGCGACCAATGGCCAACGGCAATCGCTAAGCGGCCAACACGCTCCGAAACGCTTCAAGCAGCCGTTCGACGTCTCCGAGCGTGTTGTAGACGTTGGGCGCAACCCGCACCGCACTCCCTCGGATGCTGACGTAGACGGAGTCGGCTGCCAGCCGATCGCGCAGGCCGTCGGGGAGTCCGGCGGGGAAGCGCACCCCGATCATGTGGGCGAATCGATCCGACTCGGGGATCGGCTCGAGTCCGAGAGCCCGGCTGCCTTCCTCGATGCGCTTCGTCATCAGAGCGATCGTCGCTGCGATGCGTTCCGGACCGAGCTCAGAGACGAGGGCGAGCGCAGCCCGGGCCATGGGCACCAGCGTGAAGTTGCTGTACTCGCCGACATCGAACCGCCGTGCTCCCGGCTGGTACTCGTCGGTGTAGTCGACTAGCCGGGCGAAGTCGTCTGATCCCTTGCGGCCGATCCAGGTGGACTCGAGGGGAGTGCCGTCGCGATGCCGGGGGGCTACCCACAGGTAGCCGTATCCGTACGGTCCGAACTGCCACTTGTACCCGACCGTCACCAGGAAGTCGGGCTGGATCTCGCCCACGTCGAATGGGACCGCACCGAGCGACTGAGATACATCCACCACCAGCGCCGCACCGGCGTCCCGGGCCGCCTCGGCGATCGCGGCGAGATCGAAGGCACGTCCATCGGTCCAGTGGCAATGGGGCACGGCCACGATCGCGGTCGAGGTGTCGATGGCATCGACGACCGGGCCTGTCCAGGCGCCGGTCCCGGGGTGCTCAACGGTGACGATCGACCCGCCCTCTGCCGCGATCTTGGCGCGCCATGGATACAGATCCGAAGGAAACTGGTCGTGAACGACGACTATCGAACGGCCCGAACCCAACTCGAGGTTGCGAGCGGCCACGCCGACTCCGTACGAGACCGAGGGAATCAACGCCACTCCTTCGGCGTCGCCTCCAATGAGACGAGCGAACTGGGTCCGCAGGGCATCTCCGGGCTCGTAGAAGTGCCGCGGCAAGATCTCCCATGGATGCGCCTGAAAGGTCAGGGCGCCCCGGCCCGCCTCGAGCACAGCCTGCGGCTTTGGGGAGAGGAAAGCACAGTTGAGATATGCAACCCCGTCCGGGATGTCGAACAGATGGCGTTGGGAAGGGAGTGGCGTTGCCACTGCCGATCGCTACTTCTTGCGCTTGTGACGATTGGCGCGAAGACGCTTGCGGTACTTGTGCTTCGACATCTTCTTGCGCCGCTTCTTGATAACGGAACCCATCCGACCTCTGGTTGGCGGAGGCATAGGTTGGTAGGTCCCGGTCCGAGGGGCAAACCGCCGGGGGAGCCCACCAGGCCGCTATTAGCCTGCGGTGAACCGATCATCGGGGTGTCCAGCGGGCGCCGCATGGTGGCCTCTTCCGCCGGCGAGACCCGGGCTCACGTCCTCTACACCACATACACCGGCATGATCCGGCGAGCCGGCGGGCTCCCGGTCATCCTCACTCCCGGAGCATCCGAGGAGGCGGAGGCGATTCTCGGTCGGATAGACGGCCTGCTGCTCGGATAGGCTCGGCGGATGACTTCCGAGATCACGCTCCAGGACAAGGTCGTCGTCGTCACCGGAGCCAGCAGGGGCATCGGAGCCGCCATAGCCGCGGCAGTGGCCGCCGCGGGAGCGTCGGTGGTCCTCGCCTCCCGCAAGCAGGAGGGACTCGACGAGGTCGCCGAGCAGATTCGCACCGCCGGCGGCACTGCTCTCCCAATCGCCGCCCACACCGGCCAACCGGAAGCCGTCGCTGCTCTCTTCGATCAGACCGTCGCCGAATTCGGGACGGTGCACGGCCTGGTGAACAACGCCGCAACCAACGTCTACTTCGGCCCGATGCTCGGCATCGACGAACCGGCCTGGGACAAGATCTTCGAGGTGAACGTCAAGGGGTACTTCAACGCCAGCCGGGCCTTCGCCCGCAGTACCTCCGGTGGCGCCATCGTCAACATCGCCAGCGTGGCCGGAATGCGCGCCGCCCCGATGCAGGGCGTCTACGGGATGACCAAGGCGGCCGTGATCTCGATGACCCAGACGCTGTCGGTGGAACTGGGTCCGGGCGACATCCGGGTCAATGCAATCGCTCCCGGCCTCGTCGAGACGCGGTTCTCCCGGGTGCTGGTGGAGGACGACGCCATACGTGACATGTTCGTGAAGCGCACCGCCTTGGGACGGCACGCTCAACCCGACGAGATCGCCGGCGCAGCGGTGTATCTACTGTCCGACGCCGCCTCGTACATGACCGGGCAGGTGATGGTGCTCGACGGAGGCATGACGGCGACCTAGGAGCTTCCCGGTGCGGGCCTACGCCAGGTGGTGAGTCATCAGACATCAGACATCAGACATCAGACATCAGACATCGGACATCGGACATCGGACATCGGACATCGGACATCGGACATCGGACATCAGACATCAGACATCAGACATCAGACATCAGACATCAGACATCAGACA
>JAZGDZ010000045.1:0-28225 GCA_036478235.1 Acidimicrobiia bacterium
TCACCACCCTGACCGGACCAATAGAGCCGCGAGACGTTGCCGAGCTCTATCTGACTACGGCACTTCGAATGGGTCTCGCGGTCGCGACGTATACGCTCAAGTGAGCGATTGGCGATCAGTCCTTGGCGATCGGCAAGACCCGCTACAGCGACCCACCCACAGACTCAACGAGTTCTTGCCGACGACCAATGACTAACGACTAATCGCTACCTCACCCCGTCCGGGGAAGATCCGCGGTGGCCGTCTCCCTCTCCTCTTCGGCCTCGTCGGGCCGACGCTCGGTGCGCACCGCCGGCTTGACGGGTGGGAGGATGGTGCGCCGTGGAGTGGTCCGTTCGGACGCGACCGGCAGGCTGACCTTGGGCCGGGTTCCCTGGGGTCCCGAAGTCTCCTCGAGGACGATGAACTCGACTCCGCCGACGAGATCACTGATCAGGTTGTAAACCACCGCCCCCAGCGTGAAGAACCCAGTCATCATGATCGTGCCGATCACCGAGAGCAGCACCACGATCCGGAAATAGACCTGGCCGTCGAGGTTGATGCCGTTTTCCAGTCCGATCAGAAGTGCCAACTCGTTGATGCGCTCCGGTATCCCTGCGTTCACAAAAATCGTCCAGAAGATGACCGTCCCCAGAACGAAGGCCAACGCCATCATGGCGTTGAACACCAGCGAAACCTTGAGAACGGTCCACGGGTCGATCTTGCGGACGACGCGCCGTACGCGCTGCACGGCCATGCTGCTCCTGTCGATGGCCTGACGCAGGTTACCGGGGAGCCCCGGAAACGGGTGGCAAGCCGCTCAGCCGGCCGGCTCTTCCTCCTCCGAAGGAACCAGCGCAAACCCTGAGATCTCGGCGTCCTTGCCCAGATCCATGACCTTTACGCCGGTGGCAGGCCGCTTTTGCCGGCTGATGGAGTCCGTACCCATCCGGATCACGATTCCGCTCGAGGAGGTCACAAAGATCTCGGATCCCTTCGCCACAGCCCGCGCCGCGACGAGAGTTCCCCGCACCCGGGTGAGCCTTATGGCCTTTACCCCGATGCCTCCGCGCTTCTGCGCCCTGAACTCGGTCGTCTTCGTGCGTTTGCCGTAGCCCCCGCTCGTCAGGAGCAGGACCTCGTCTCCGTCCTGATCGGAGGCGGCAGAAACGACCCTGTCACCTTCTCTCAGCCTGACACCGCGCACCCCCTGAGTGTCGCGGCCCATCGGCCGGATGTCCGACTCCTTGAACCTGATTCCCATTCCCTGCTCGGTGAACAGCAGCAACTCGTTGTCGCCCATCGTGGTGCGAACGGCCACCACCTCGTCGTCCTTCTGCAACTTGATGGCGATGAGCTGGTTCTGTCGGCTGTCGTACTCGGAGAACTTGGTCTTCTTCACCTGTCCCAGCTTGGTGGCTATGACCAGGTACTTGGCTGTCTCGTAATCGCGCATGTCCACCACGGCCTCGATCACCTCTTCGGGCTGGAGCGGCATGACCGACTGCGCCAGCACCCCCTTCGCCGTCCGGTCCTTGCGAGGCAACTCGTGGGCCTTGATGCGGTGCACTCGGCCCCGGTTCGTGAAGAAGAGGAGGTAGGAATGTGCGGTCGTGTGTAGTACCCGCGTGATCGCGTCGTCCTCGCGTAACTCCGCGCCCTTGACCCCGCGGCCGCCGCGACCCTGACGCCGGTAAGAGGAAGCGTTGACGGCCTTGATGTAGCCGTTGGACGTTACCGTCACGACTATCTCCTCGTCTGCGATCAGGTCCTCGAGCGAGAGATCGCCCTCGTCCGGGATGATCCGGCTGCGGCGCCGGTCACCGAACTTCTCCCTTATCTCCTTCAGTTCCTCACCGATGAGCTTGCGCCGCTTGGCGGGGCTCTTCAGCAATCCGTTGAGATGCTTCATGAGCTTCTGAAGATCCTCGTACTCCTCCCGCAGCTTCGATGTCTCGAGGGCGGTGAGGCGGCGCAACGGCATATCGAGAATGTGCTGAGCCTGGATCTCCGAGAGCTCGAACGCCTCCATGAGCGCCGCCCGCGCGGCGTCGGTATCGTCGGAACCGCGGATGATGGTGACGACTTCGTCGATGTTGTCGAGGGCGACCAGAAGTCCCTCGACGATGTGCGATCTCGCCTCGGCCTTGCCCAACCGGAAGTTGGTGCGCCGCTCGATCACCTCCATCTGGTGATCGACGTAGTGGCCGATCATCTCGCCGATGTTCATCGTCCGGGGCACCCCGTCGACGAGAGCGACCATGTTGACCCCGAAGGAGTCCTGGAGCTGGCTCAACTTGTAGAGCTGGTTGAGCACCACCTGCGGAACAGCGTCCCGCTTGAGCTCGATGACCATACGCATGCCGTTGCGGTCGGACTCGTCGCGCAGGTCCGCTATGCCGGTGATCTTCTTGTTGCGGACGACCTCGGCGATCTTCTCCATGATCCGGTCCCGCGACACCTGGTATGGGATTTCGGTCACCACGATTGCGGTTCGTCCCTTGCGGATCTCCTCGACCTCGCACACGGCCCGCATCTTCACGGAGCCGCGACCGGTCAGGAGGGCGTCCCGCACCCCCTTGTTTCCCAGGATGTATCCCCCCGTCGGGAAGTCGGGGCCCTTCACGAACTCGAGCAGGTCGGCCGGCTTGGCGTCCGGATTCTCCAGGACGTGGAGCGTGGCATCCATCACCTCGCCCAGGTTGTGCGGCGGGATATTCGTCGCCATGCCGACTGCGATCCCGGTGGAGCCGTTGACGAGAAGGTTGGGGTACCGGGCCGGGAGCACCACCGGTTCCGTGCGCTCTCCCGAGTAGTTGTCGTCGAACTCGACCGTGTCCTCGTCGATGCCGTCGAGCAGATGCATCGCCAGGCGCTCCAGGCGGCACTCGGTGTATCGCATCGCCGCCGGCGGGTCGTCCACCGTCCCGAAGTTCCCCTGTGGGTCGACCAGCGTGTACCTGCTGGCGTGCTCCTGTCCCATCCGCACCAGCGCGTCGTAGATGGCGTCGTTGGAGTGGGGGTGGAACCAGCCCATCACGTCACCGACGACCCGGGCACTCTTGCGGTACGGCGTCGTCGGACGGATACCGGAGTCCCACATTGAGAACAGGATTCGCCGGTGCACCGGCTTCAGGCCATCCCGCACGTCGGGGAGAGCGCGCGAGACGATCACCGACATCGCGTACTCGAGGAACGAGGTCCTCATCTCGTGCTCGATGTCGACCAGCTCTATGCGGCCCTGCCCGCTGTGGTCTGTCATCGTTAGTCCTTAGCTCTTAGCCCTTGCTGCACG
Organism: Acidimicrobiia bacterium; assembly: GCA_036478235.1. Classification (GTDB taxonomy): domain Bacteria; phylum Actinomycetota; class Acidimicrobiia; order Spongiisociales; family UBA11373; genus JACZWZ01. Next base: position 3,275 of record JAZGDZ010000045.1, read on the forward strand.
CTCATCATCAGAAATCGAGGAAACGAACGTCTTTGGCGTTCTGCTGAATGAAGGCTCGCCGGGCACCGACGTCGTCGCCCATGAGCGTCTGGAAGATTTCGTCGGCCAAGGCGAGGTCGTCGAGGCCGACCCTCAGCAGGATCCGCTCGTCGGGATCCATCGTCGTCTCCCAGAGCTGTCCGGCGTTCATCTCGCCCAGGCCCTTGTAGCGCTGCAATGACCACTTCTTGCCCTCGAACTCCGCTTTCGCCTCATCCAGGTGGAGGTCGCTGAACACCCAGGCGGTCTCCTTGCCGGCTTTGATCAGGTAAAGCGGGGGTTGCGCCACGTAGACGTACCCGGCCTCGATGAGCTCGCGCATGTGACGGAAGAAGAACGTCAGCAAGAGCGTGCGAATGTGAGACCCGTCCACGTCGGCATCGGTAAGGATCACGATCCGGTGATACCTCGATTTGGAAAGATCGAAGTCTTCGCCGATTCCCGTGCCGATGGCGGTGATGAGCGACTGGATCTCATTGTTCTGCAGCACCTTCGCGAGACGGTGCTTCTCGACGTTGATGATCTTCCCCCTGATGGGCAGGATCGCCTGGAACTCGCTGTTGCGGGCCTGCTTGGCCGAGCCACCAGCCGAATCCCCCTCGACGATGAACAGCTCGGACAATTCCGGATCGCGCGACGAGCAGTCGGCGAGCTTTCCGGGAAGCCCGGAGGACTCCAGAAGGCTCTTGCGCCGGGTGAGGTCTCGGACCGCCCGCGCCGCGAGGCGAGCCCGTGCCGCCCCGACGCACTTCTCGACGATCTTGCGAGCATCACCCGGATGCCGAGTGAGCCACTCTGGCAATAGACGGTTGAGGGCGACCTCTACGAACGACCGGACCTCCGTGTTGCCCAGCTTGGTCTTCGTCTGCCCTTCGAACTGGGGCTGACGTACCTTGACCGAGAGGATTGCGGTGAGCCCCTCCCTGACATCCTCACCCACCAGGTTGAGGTCCTTCTCCTTCAGAATCCCTCTAGCCCTGGCGAACTCGTTGATTGCCCGCGTAAGCGCCTTGCGGAAGCCCTCCTCGTGGGTTCCGCCCTCTACCGTGTTGATGTTGTTGGCGAACGAGAGCACGTTCTCGGTGTAGCCCGAGGTCCATTGCAGGGCCGCGTCCAGTTCGGCGTCGTCGCCGACCTCGCCGAAGTTGACAACCTGGCCGTGGAGGGGTTCCCGCTTGGAGTTGAGGTGCTTGACGAAGTCGACCAGGCCTCCCCCGTACTTGAAGGTGTCCTTGGTGTTGGGAGACGTCCTTTCATCAACCAGTCGGATCTCGAGCCCCTTGTTGAGGAACGCCATCTCCCGCAGCCGGGACGCCACGGTCGCATAGTCGAATTCGGTCGTTTCCTTGAATATTTCCGCAGACGGACGGAACATCACGGTCGTTCCCGACCGCTTCGCCGCTGCTCCCTTCTTGAGCTTCGTCTTGGGGACCCCCAGCTTGAACTCTTGAGTCCATCTGAACCCATCGCGTACCACTTCGACCAAAAGGGTCTCGGACAACGCGTTCACGACCGACACGCCGACGCCGTGGAGGCCCCCGGAGACGGTGTAGGCGCCGCTCTCAAACTTGCCGCCGGCGTGGAGCGTGGTGAGCACCGTGGTGACGGCCGGCAACCGGGTCTTGGCGTGCTTGTCCACCGGAATGCCACGCCCGTTGTCCTTCACCGTGACGCTCGCATCGGGATGAATGGTGACCTCGATCCTGGTGCAGAACCCGGCCATCGCCTCGTCGACCGAGTTGTCCACGACCTCCCAAATCAGGTGGTGCAGTCCGCGGGGCCCGGTGGACCCGATGTACATGGCGGGACGCTTACGAACCGCCTCGAGACCCTCGAGAACGGTGATGTCCTTCGCCTTGTACGAGGCCGCGTTCTTCCCTACCACTGTCTTTCCTCCGGTCTTCCTGGAGCACTTCCACCGAAGGCAAAACGGCCTGTGGGGGCCGTCTCACCCATGGTGGTGCGGGGTGTCGGCATGTCTCTCCGGCGACCCTCTGACACCGGTGTAAGTATAGCCGGCGAAGGTGCCCAAACGGGTCCCTTCTGACACGAAAAACCCCAGGTCAAAGGGTCTTTTTCCCCTTCCCAACCCGAATCTGAACACGCTCTATCGCCCCGTCGCCGAAGACCTCCTTCAGGCGATCCAACAGCGGTCCGACCCGGTATTTGAGAAGGCTTGCCGCCGTCCCGTCGTCGACCTCGACGATCAACTCTCCATTAGAGAATCCGATCGGACGAGCGGCCCCGGCGAACGGCTCACCGGCTACCTGCATCCAATCGTCGGCGAGCCTCCCCAGATCGACCGCCGACGGCATACCGAGGCGCTCCAGTAGGGCCTCCACATCCTTCCCGATGGGCTCCAGATCTCCTCGCTCGGTCACGCTCGACGCACTTCTCCGGTGGTCACCGTCCATCGATCACCGACGAGGGGGACCTCCTCGTCGCGTGCCGAGGTGACGAACACCTGGCCAGACGGCATTTGTTCCACCAACCGCTCCCCCCTTCCCTCATCGAGCTCGGAGAAGACGTCGTCCAGCAACAACACCGGCGGCGTTCCCCGCCTCTCCGCCAGGACCCGGTACACCGCGACCCGGAAGCCCAAAGCGATCGATCGCTGCTCCCCCTGGCTTGCCCTCGTACGCGCATCGCGGCCGTCGAGCAGCACAACGATCTCGTCGCGGTGCGGTCCGACCGTCGTCATCCGGCGATCGAGATCCGAAGCGCGGGCTTCGGCGATTGCATCCGCCAAAAGCGGAGCCAGGTCGTCCGGCCCGGCGTCCGGCTCTGGTTCGCCCAGTCCTGCCGCCTCATATCTCCACTCGATCTGTCCGGGTTCATCGGAGAGGTCACCGTACAACCCGGATGCGACGGGTTCTAACAGGGAGCGCACCGCCAGCCGGCGGCCAATCACTGCTGCCCCGAGATCGGCGAGTCGGCCGTCGAGTACGTCGAGGGTCGTCGGATCTGCCTGGTGCCCCTCACGGCGCAGAAGGGCGTTGCGCTGCCGCACCACCCGGTCATATTCCACTTGCTCCGTTGCCGCCACCGGCCACACCTGAGTCGCAGCGTCGTCCAGGTAGTCGCGGCGATATGCCGGACCCCGTTTGACCAGATCGAGGTCATCGGGGAGAAAGGCGACGAGAGCCACCCTCTCGGCCAGCTCGGCGCGGCCTCTGGCGCGCTTGCCGTCCAGGAGAACACGCCTTCTGCCCTCCGCCGCGATCTCCACCTCCACACGAGACAACCGGTCTCCTGCCTCGAACTCGCCCCGGACTATCGCCCCATCGGATCCGTCCGTCACCAGCGATGAATCCGGGGATCCCCTGAACGACCTCAGCGAAGAGAGATACCCGATCGCCTCGAGGACCGAGGTCTTCCCGGCACCGTTCTCGCCGACCAGTACGTTGACCCCCTCCCCCGGCTCGAACCTCATCTCCAAGTGAGCCCGGAAGCGGTGAAGCTCCAGCCAGGCGAGCCTCATTCCGATCGCTCAGAGGCGAACGGGCATCAGCAAGTAGAGGAAGTCCTGACCCTCTCCCCCGCGGATCACTCCGGGCTTGAGCGGGTCGAGCACGTCGAGAACCACCTTTTCCTCTTCCACTGCAGTCACACCGTCGTTGAGGTAACGGGCGTTGAAAGCAATCGTCATCTCTTCTCCGACGTATTCGGCCTTCACGTGCTCGGTCTCTCCCCCTACGTCCTGGCGCGACACGCTGAGTTCGACACCTCCCTCCGACAGCGCCAGTCGGATCGGAATGTGGTCCTCGGCCACCAGCGAAGCCCTATCAATGGCGTCGAGCAGTGCCTCCCGTTCGATCGTCAGGCGGCTCGGGTAGGACTCCGGTATTAGCTGTCGATAATTCGGGAAGGCACCTTCGATGAGACGGGCAGTCAACGTACCTCGGTTCGAGGCAAAGGTTGCTTCACGGGCCCCGATTGCAACCTGGAGGTCAGATACACCCACGCTTCGGCCCAGTTCGCGAAGGGCCCGGACGGGCACCAGCCCCGACAGATCTGCCGACACTGCCGGCACGTCCCGCACCGCCAGCCTGTATGAGTCGGTCGCCACCAGCCTCAGCTTTCCCTCTTCATGTTCGAAGTAGACCCCCGTGAGGATCGGCCGCGCGTCGTCCGTGCTGGCGGCCACAGACACCTGCCCGAGGGCTTCAGCAAAGGCGTTTCCGTCGACACCCACCGCATCGCCGAGCTCCGGCTCCTCGAGCTTGGGGAACTCATCCACCGCTAGTTCGCGGAACCGGAACTGCGGACCACCGCCCGTGATCTCGACTTCTCCTTCCTTCGCCTCGAGCACCACTGCACCGGGTGGGAGCTTGCGAACAGCCTCGCTCGCCAGGCGCGACGGGATCACGGTCCTCCCTTCCTCGATCACCTCGACCTCCAGATCGGTCCGCACCGTGACCTCCAGATCGGTCCCGGTGACTCGCATCGTCTTACCCGCGACTTCGACGAGCAGCCCCTGCAGGATCGGCAGAGGGGAACGGGTACCCACAACACGCCCCGCCCTGATCAGCACATCGGCGAGGTCGTCTCGCTCAGCCCGGATACGCACAGGTCCTTTCCTTCCCTCTGACTATTGCTTATTTGAAATGGAATGAGAAGTAGTAGTAGGGGGTGTGGATTGTGGAAGACTCGGCATAGGCCCAGGTCGGGAGGCTCTGGAGCGATTCACAGGGTGGGGACGCCGGGAGGGGATATCCCCACCCGGGAATTCGCCTGTGTATCGCTGTGGATGATTCACGGGGTTCTCCTCAGGTCTTGCATCAGCGCTGTGACACGATCGAAAAGGATCTGGTCTTCGGTCATGAGACGACCGACAGTGTTGATTCCGTGAAGGACGGTTGTGTGGTCCCTGCCTCCGAATATGGCCCCGATCTTGGGCAAAGAGAGGTCGGTCATCTCCCGCACGATGTACATGGCTATCTGACGGGCCCTGGCGAGCGGCTGATGGCGGCGGGGGCTTTCGAAGTCGGCGATCGAGATCCCAAAAGCCTCGCCAGTTGCGGCAAGGATTCGGCCCGGGCTGACGGGAGCCTGGGTGTGGGCCGGTCCCAGATCCTGCAAGACGTCCTCGGCCATCTCCAGATCGATGGGCTGGTGGGTGAGGGCGGCGTATGCGGTGACCCGGGTGAGGGCCCCCTCCAACTCGCGGATGTTGTCGACTACCCGGCTGGCGATGAATTCGAGAACCGTTTCCGGAATCGGCTGCGGCGCGAATGCGGCGTTGCGTCGCAGGATGGCGAGACGGGTCTCGACGTCCGGGGGCTGGATGTCGGTCGTCAATCCCCATTCGAAGCGACTCCGGATGCGAGCCTCGAGGTTGGTGAGACTCTTGGGCGGCCGATCGGCTGAGAAAACGAGCTGTCTGCCGGCTTCATAGAGGGAGTTGAAGGTGTGGAAGAATTCTTCGAGGATCTGCTCCTTGCCTTCCAGGAATTGGACGTCGTCGAGGAGAAAGACGTCGACGCTTCGATACTGAGCCTTGAACTGATCCATCCGCTTCTTGCGGATACCGTCGATGAAGGCGTTGAAGAACTCCTCCGACGACACGTAGCAGATCTCCAGTTGGGGGTGGAGGAGTGCTGAGTGCTGGGCGACGGCGTGCAGGAGATGGGTCTTGCCGAGACCCGACCCCCCGTAGACGAACAGTGGGTTGTAGTTGCCACCGGGCTGCTCGGCGATGGCCAGCGCCGCGGCGTGGGCGAAGCGGTTGGAGGGGCCGACGACGAAGTTCTCGAACGAGTACTTGGGTACGAAGCGGATCTCCTCGGTGTCGGTTTCCGGCGCGGCGAGTGGGATCGTTGGCGGTTCCGGTTCGGACTCCTCTTCGACGAGTGGCTCGTAGGCCGGCTCGTCCGGAGCCGAGAGCTCGACCGTGAGACCCGATCCGAATGCGGACCCAACGGCATCCTCCACCAGCGATCGGAACTTCTCGTTGACCCAGCGGAGGTGGAACTCGCTGGGTGCGGTGATGTGGATCACCCCGTCGTCGATCGACTGGGGTTGCAGGCCCTCGAGCCAGGTGCGCCAGGTGACGGGGGTGACACGTCCGCGGAGTGTCTGACGGAACTGTTCCCAGCTTTCAGCGGCCGGATGCGCTTCCAAGTGCTTCCTCGCAGTGCCCTCGAACCAACAACTCTCTTCTCCACAGGGGTATCCACATCTGTGGAGAAGCCCCTTTGTGAACCATCAGGACCTCTCCGATGGCTCAGAGCAACCCCGAGCCGCTCGGTGCGGGAAGTGACCGGCGGGGTAGCCCGGTGACGGGCGAGTATATGGGCATGCCGAGGGGCCCCACAAGAACGACAAATCCGACGTTAGGCGCGGGGTTTGGCATGAGCACCACCGCCAAAAAACCCTTGTAGCCAAAGGCGTTTAAGGGATCTAGGGTTGGTCGGCTTGTTGGATAGGAACGCCGATTTGTCGCCGATGCTCCTTGAGGTATCTTTCGCGAGTCAAGGTGATTTCTCGCGACTATCCACAGGTGGGGTCGGCACCTTTGACAAGCCCAGCCACCCTCCTTAACCTCGCTCCGACGCACTCCCCCACTCTTCGGGACGTCTCCTCATGAAGCGCACGTATCAGCCGAACGTTCGGCGCCGCAAAAGGAAGCACGGCTTCCGGGCTCGCATGCGAACTCGGGCCGGCCGTGACCTGATCGGGCGCCGGCGTCGCAAGGGCCGTCGCCGCCTCTCGGCGTAGGGGCCGCCCCTACGCGTCACTCAGGAGCCGTTCGGACATCGGGAGGGTGCGCCGGAACGGAACCCGGCGCCGGGTTGGCGGCATCACAGTCTTCGCTGCACCCGGTGGGTCGGGCAGGTCTCGAGCCGCGTTCGTCGCAGGACGCGCGGTCGGGTCGGCCGTGAGGCGCAACCGCGCCAAACGCCGACTGCGCGAGGCGCTCGCCCGGGTGTCGCTTCGGGCGAACCGCGACTACGTGGTGATCGCCTCCGCGGCGGTCACCGAGGGTCCCTTCGAGGACCTGGTGGGGTGGCTCGATCGCGCTGTGAAAGAGGAGGACTGAGAGTGGTAGATACAAGGAGCACATTGAGGCCCTACCAGCCGGGCTGGTGGTTGCAGCGCCTGATCCTCGTCTATCGGCGGACGATCTCCCCCGTCCTCGGCCGGCGGTGCATCTACCTGCCTACCTGCTCGGCGTACGCCCTCGATGCGATCGACGAGTGGGGCGCGGTCCGGGGAACCTGGATGGCGATCAAGCGGGTGGGGAGATGCAACCCGCTTCGTGAGGGTGGGTTCGACCCGGTGCCGGAGGGCTCCGAGGCCGCCACCGTCGAGGCGGAGGCTCACTGATGTTTGCGATCTGGGATGGGATCCAGTCGATCCTCGGCGGGACGCTGACTTTCTTCTACGGGCTCATTCCAAATTTTGGCATAGCGATCATCCTGCTGACGATCTCCGTCGGGCTGCTCATGTTCCGGCTGACTCTCAAGCAAACCCGATCGATGAAGGCGATGCAGGAGATCCAACCGGAGATCAAGCGGATTCAACGCGAACTCAAGCATGACAAGCAGGCAAGCCAGGCCGCGATGATGGAGCTGTACAAGGAGAGAGGGGTCAACCCTGCTGCCGGGTGCCTCCCCCTGCTGCTGCAGATGCCGGTGTGGTTCGCACTGTTCAGCGTGCTGCGCTCCTTCGCCTCGAGCAATCCGCTGCGGTGGGTCTCGGAAGGGAGCGAACTCGAAGCGGCGATGAAGTCGGGGACAACCCTCGACTTCCTGTGGATGGATCTCACCAAGACTCCGAGTGCTATTGGGTTCGGCGAAACCATCGGGGACGTGGAGTTCGCCGGCGATCTGGTGTCGGCCATCCCCTACTTCATCACGATCATCATCGTGATGGCCACGGCCTACTGGCAGCAGCGTCAAACAATGGCCCGGAGCAACAACCAGGCCCAGCCTCAGCCCGGTCAGGCAGTCATGAAGATCTTCCCGTTCTTCTTCGGGTTCATCTCCTTCAACATGCCGGCCGGCCTCGTGGTGTATTTCGCAGCCAGCCAGATTTTCCGGATCGGACAGCAGGCCTTGATCATCAAGCTCGACGAGAAACACGCCGAGCAGGAGGTGATCGAGGCCAAGGAAGACAAGAAGACCAAGAAAGAGCCAAAGCCGTCACCGCCCCAGGGCGCCTCCGGAGCCGGTTCGGGGCCAGCCACCGGCCCCAAGCGCCGGCCTCAGGGGTCGAAGAAGAAGCGCGGCAAGAAGCGAAGGAGAAGATAGGTGTCGTCAGTCGAGTGGGTTGAAGTCCGGGGAAAGGACGTCGACATCGCGGTGTCTGCCGCGGTCGAAGAACTCGGCCTGGAGGGACCGGACGCAGCCGATGTCGAGATCCTGCAGCAGCCGGAACGAGGGTTCCTGGGGATGGGCGGCCGGGATGCCATCGTTCGGGTCAAGCCCAAGCAGCAGAAGGCCGCCAGGCGCCGCCGTCGCGGCGGGCGCGGTCGGGGCAACGGAAGAGGTTCCGGTGCGAGGGATGCAGAACGCACCGGCGACGGCGGAGTCGAAAAGGCGCGAAAGGCAAAGCCCAAGCAGCAGAGCCGACCACCGCGGCAGCGAAGAGAGAAATCGGAGAAAAGGGAGCAGAAAGTGGAGGTCGAGGCCGATCGGACAGAGCAGGCCGAGATGGTGCGGGACTTCCTCACGGGACTCCTGGACGCATTCGGTCTCGAGGGTGAGGTCACGTGTACGGTTGAAGATGACATAATCCTCGCCGACGTAGCGGGTGAGCAAACCGAGGCACTGGTGGGGAACAAGGGGGCCATCCTTCAGGCGATTCTCGAACTGTCGCGCACGATTGTGCAGCGCAAGTCTCAGGCGGGCGCCCGCATTCGGCTGGACATAGCCGGATACACCGCGCGCCGACGAGAGGCGCTGCGGATCTACACCGGTCGCCTTGTCGAGAAGGTGCTGGAGAAGGGTGGCGAGATCATGCTCGAGCCGATGAATGCCGCCGATCGCAAGGTCGTGCACGACGCCGCGGCCGACCTGGGCGGAGTGAGGACATTCTCGGAGGGGGAGGAGCCGCGGCGATCGGTCGTGATCGCCCGCGACGACGACTGATCGCCGGCCCGAGAGCCGGCACCGGCGATTGAGGGGGGTCCAGCCGCCCTAAGGGGGCTAGCGGATAGGTGAAACATCAATCGGATGTTGCACGCAGGAGGTCTTGGCACAAATGGCTTCACACGGGTGCGTCGGTGCACCGATCCCACCTATCCGCGCGGCCCCTAAGCCGTGTTTCATGTAAAACCGGTTTGGTTGCCGCCCCGCACGTTTCACGTGAAACACACGACGTGGCCGGATGCGTGGTGCGCCTAGGCCAGGATTCGAAAGCTACGGGGTTCGAGTCCTGACCGGCCTCGAACCCCTCCGCATGGTGGTGCCGCCCTTTCGGGCGGCGCTCTGTTCTACGTTTTCGCCGTCGGGCGGCATAATCGGACCGTGGAATCGATCGAGGCGGCCCGGCGTGCCGCGGACTGGGCCGGACATCCCCTCGACTGCGACTCGGCCGAGTTGCTCGAGGCCTATGTCCTGTGGCTGCAGGCCGAGGCAATCCCGGCAGGAGGGTTGGGCCCGCGCGAACACGACCGCGTATGGTCGCGACATGTGGCGGACAGCCTTCTCTTCGCCGCGGGGTGGCGCCGCGACCCTCCCACCGAGGTGCTGGACGTGGGTAGCGGGGTTGGGTTACCCGGAATCCCGCTGGCGGTTCTCTGGCCCGAGACCGAGGTGACATTGCTCGATCGCGGCGGGCGTCGGATCAGGCTGTTGCAGCGGATCGTCCGCATTCTCGGACTGGAAAACGTGCACGTCTTTCAGGGTGACGCCTTCGATGTCGCCGACGAATGGTCAGGAGTCGTATATCGAGGCTCGGTGAAGGCCGCAGAGTCGGTTGGTCTCAGTGCCCGGCTGCTCGATGTTCCCGGTACTGCCGTCCTCGGCCTGAGCCGGCGAGCAGAACCTCCGGATCGAGCCCGGGACCTGGTCGGAGTCGCCGCCGCTCTAGGTCTCCACGCTGAGATCGTCGGTGTTCCCCCGACAATCCTTGACGCCCCCGCCTGGCTTCTTATCATGCGCGCCGGTGAGTAACTCCTCAAGCCGCATCCATGTCGCCGTCACCAACCAGAAGGGTGGTGTGGGGAAGTCGACGACGGCTGTCAACATGGGCGCCGCCCTCGCCGGGATGGGGGAGCGGGTGCTTATCATCGATGCCGACCCGCAGTCGAATGCCACCTCCGGTCTCGGGGTGGACCGTCACGCCGTTCAGGTCAACACCTACGACGTGATGCTCGGGGAGGCGTCGATCGACGACGGCATCGAGCCCACCAGCGTCAAGGACCTCTTCCTGGTGCCGTCGTCGATCGACCTTGCCGCTGCCGAAATAGAGCTCGTCGCTCGGATGTCACGGGAGAGGCGCCTTGCCGAGGTTCTCGAGGGTATGGAGGCGTCGTTCGACATTGTCTTCATCGACTGCCCACCGAGCCTTGGGCTCATAACGGTGAACGCACTGACTGCAGCCGACGAGATCCTGATCCCGATCCAGACCGAGTACTACGCCCTGGAAGGACTCACCCAGTTGCTTCGCTCCATCGAGGCCATCCAGTCACACCTTAACCCTCGACTAAAGCTTGAGGGTGCGGTGTTGACGATGTACGACGGTCGAACGACCCTCGCCACCGAGGTCAGCGCCCAGGTTCGAGAGCATTTCGGAGACGCTGCCTACAAGACGGTCATTCCCAGAACGGTTCGGTTGGCGGAAGCGCCTTCGTATGGAGAACCGATCGAAGCATTCGATCCGAAGAGCAAGGGGGCGGCCGCATACCGCGCCCTGGCGAGAGAATGGAGGAAGAGACATGGCCGCAGCACGTAAATCCGGCCTGGGCCGAGGCCTCGATGCCCTGCTGGCGGTGCAGAAGATCGAGGAAGGGGTCGGCAGGATCCCGGTTGGGGACATCGACCCCAACCCCCGCCAGCCCAGATCGCGGTTCGACGACGAGTCGCTCGAAGCCCTGGCCGCATCGATCAGGGAGGTGGGGATTCTTCAGCCGATCATCATCGGTCCGCGCGACGTCGACGGCCGCCACGTGTTGGTGGCCGGAGAGCGTCGGCTGCGAGCCGCGCGGATGGCCGGCCTGGACGACATCCCCGCGGTGATCAGGGACAGTGACGAGGCGACGCGTCTCGCCGAGGCGCTGATCGAGAACGTGCAGCGAGAGGACCTGGGCCCGCTGGAGGAGGCCGAAGGATACAGAGCCCTCATGGAAGATTTTGACATGACACATGAGGAGGTAGCTCGCCGGGTCGGGAAGAGCCGGTCGGCGGTCACGAACTCGGTTCGATTGCTCAACCTGCCCGGTCAGATCCAGGGGCTGCTGGCAGACGGAAGGATCTCGGCAGGAGCAGGCAGGGCGCTGCTCGGTCTCGTGGACGCGGCGGATGCCGTGGCGATCGCCGAGCGAGCGGCTGAGGAGGACTGGTCGGTGCGTCAGGTGGAGGACGCAGTTCGAGAGTACCGCGATGAGCCGGAGCCGACTCGGAGGGGCGGGAGGAAGGCATCGTCCGGCGAACGCCCGGCCCAGATCGTTGCCCTCGAGGAGCGCCTCGCCGACACCCTCGGCACGTCGGTGCGCATCGATTACGGAAAGCGCGGAGGAGGCCGCATGGTGATCAGGTTCGGTTCCATCGACGATCTCGAGCGCATCTACCGGGGGTTGATGGGGGAGAAGTAAGCGTTAGTTGCCCGGCTCCTTGGGAGCCGATAGCCGAAGCGGAGGCCGTCGCCTCGCTGCGTTCGGCGGGCGATCAACACCTGGATTGCCCGGATCCTTGGGAGCCGATAGCGATCTTGGGACTAATCCCAATCCCTAATCCCTAATCCCCAATCACGCCCTCGCTCGAGCGGCAGCTTGGGATCCGAGCCACCGCTCGAGAGATATGGCGGCGAGATCCCCGATGGACTGGTCGACGGCATCGCTGGCTATGACCACGGCCGGGGATCGGGTCTCTCGGAGGATCGGCATCACGCGGCCGAGGGGTTCCAGGCCGAGAGCAGGAGCCAATCCTCGAGCGATCGCCGCCCCCGCCTCGCTGTGGCTCATCGGTGAGGCAAAGGAGTAGATACCGGGCCGGTCGGTCGCCGGGTGGGCGAAGGCGATTACCAGATCGACAGCTCGCTCGTTGGCGTGGAGCGCCCGAAGCCGCTCCGCCGGACGCGTATCCGACGAGCGGGAGGTGATGACGTGAGCGCCGAGATCGCGCAGGCGTTTTCCGGCACCGACGGATGCACGCCATGCCGCGGCGGCCTCGTCGTCGGTCCGGCAGAAGGGGTCAACGAAGACGCGGCTCCCGGCCAGGGTTGGCGGGAGGGAGGCGAGCCATGCCCGCTCGCGGACCTCGTGCCGTCCCATCTTCGAGGTTTCCCGGGACATCAGCCTGAGATCCCGTACCACCAGCGGCCCGGCGATGCCGTCCTCAGCCAATCTCCGGTTCTGCTGGAAGTCGAGCAGGCCTCGCAGGGTGTCGGGTCCGAGGATGCCGTCCACGTCGCCGGCATCGAAGCCGATCGCGTTCAAGCAGCGCTGCAACTCGGCGACGTCGTCGCCGTGAAGCATCGGCATCCGGTAGTAGAGCTGGCGGTCACCGAGGACGAAGCCTGCATCGACGAGGGCACGCCAGGTTTCGCGTCCGATGAGGCCATCGGCAGCCAGACTCCGCGCCTCCTGGAAACTGCGGACGGCGGCTTCGGTCGCCGCGCCGAACTCTCCTGAGAGGTCGGGCTTTGTGTCGAAGCCCAAAGCGGAAAGCCGGTCCTGGATGTCCCGGACCGGCTCTCCTTGATCTTCACGTCGATAGAGCGCCATGAGTGGTGCCCATGCTCGCACAGTCCGGAGACTCGGCGCTCTCAGCTGGCAGCTTCGCTTCGCTCGGTCGGCAATCCTCGCCGGCGTTGCCGGCTCGGGGGAATCGCTCGCAGACTCAGGGGCGATCGGTGGGGATTGCCCCACTTCTGATCGCCTGGCGAGCGGAGTGAGGCGATCGCCGGAGGTCTCTTCGAGGCACCAACGCCTCGAGGGTCTCGAGTCACAAGGAGATGACCAACCAACCCGTCCACCGCTCAGTTGAGGAACTCGCCGAGCTCGGCGAGAAGGGCGTGTTTGGGTCGGGCGCCCACAATGCGCTTCTTCTCGACGCCGTCCTGGTAGAGGATCAGGGTCGGGATGCTCATGACGTCGTATTCCATCGCGGTCTGAGGATTCTCGTCGACGTTGAGTTTGGCGACGCTCAGCTTGGAGCTGTACTCATCGGCTATCTCCTCGATGATCGGGCTGACCATGCGGCACGGTCCGCACCACTCGGCCCAGAAATCAACGAGTACCGGCTTGTCGCCGTTGATGAGGTCGTTGAACGCCGCGTCGGTTGCGGTGGTCGTGTTCTCAGCCATGGGGACGGCCGCAGCGGCAGCCTTCACCTCCTCGGTGTCTCAGGTTCATCGGGTGTAAACCCGCGCCGTTTCTCGTTCATTCCTGCGATTCGAGCCAGCGTTCCGCGTCGATCGCCGCTTCGCAGCCCATGCCGGCCGCTGTGACCGCCTGGCGGTAGGTGAAGTCGACCACGTCCCCGGCTCCGAACACCCCCGGGACAGACGTTGCGGTGTTGTCGCCGGTCTCGAGGTAACCCTGGCCGTCGAGATCGAGCTGACCTTCGAACACCGCAGTGTTGGGGGTGTGCCCGATCGCCACGAATACGCCCTGCGTCGTCAGGTCCTGCGTCTCGTTGGTAACCACATCGCGGAGGCGGACGCCGGTCACCGAGTCGTCACCGAGGATCTCCTCGACGACGCTGTTCCAACGGACCTCGATCTCTTCGTGCTCGAGAGCCCTGGTCGCCATGATCTTCGAAGCGCGAAACTCATCGCGGCGATGCACGATCGTCACCTTCGATGCGAATTTGGTGAGGAACAGGGCCTCTTCTACCGCCGAATCGCCACCACCGACGACGACGACGTCCCTGTCCTTGAAGAAGAATCCGTCGCAAGTGGCGCAGGCCGAGACGCCGTGGCCCCGTAGCTTGTCCTCGCCGGGCACCCCGAGCCACCGTGCCGAGGCTCCGGTCGACACAATGATGGTCTCGGTCTCGTGGAGCTCGTCGCCGACCCAGACCTGGAAGGGCCGTTTGGAGAGATCGACTCGGCTGACGTCGGATCGGAGGATCCGGGTGCCGAAGCGCTCCGCTTGCTTGCGGAACAGCTCCATCATCTCCGGGCCCATGATGCCGTCGGGGAACCCGGGGTAGTTCTCCACGTCGGTGGTGAGCATCAGCTGGCCGCCGGCCTCCATGCCCTCGATCATGAGCGGCTTGAGCTCGGCGCGGGCGGCGTAGATGGCCGCTGTGAGCCCGGCGGGGCCCGATCCGATGATGATCACGCGCTCCGTCATGTTGTTTCCTTGGTCTTGGCGTGTGCACGGCGCGCCCAGAACAACATCCCGATGAGCAGGAATAATCCACCGACGATTCCGTAGGAGATTTCCATGGCCTGGGTGCAGTCGCAGGCCTTGAACACCAACTCCTCCGTGATCCGGAAGAAGCCGACCAGCAGGAAGATGAGAGCGACCACCGCCATCGCCAACGCCACCAGCCCGAGCGTGACGAACGTGATGATGCGGGCGACGCGATCGACCGTCAGCGATCGAATCCGGGTGGCGACCGATTCCAGGAAGTCGGCAATACGAGTTGGGAAATCGTCCACGCCGTGAGGTTAGCGAGCCGTCGGAGGACCTCTTCTCGTGGTGTGTCGTGCAAATAGCGCCCGCGGATCTCCGAGCCATCGGCGTCATCTGGCACAGCCTGACGACGAAGTCGCAGTCGAGACTGCTTCGAGGAGGAAGGCGCAGCCCAGGGGGGTCGAGGGCCGGAGAGATGCGGCGACTATTTGTGCGACGGACCGCTAGTCAGGGAATCACGACCAGGTCGGCGCAATCGGGCAACACACCCCACACCTGGAACGGGCCGGCAACGCCGCCGTCGCGTTCGAAGTAGATGACGGCCGTGACCTGCTCGTTCTCGTACACGAAGGTGTACCGCGGCGGCGACGGGTCGCCTCGGAGCAGGCCGTCCTCTTCCCAGCACGAGTCCTCCGCGAGGGCCTCGCCCGCCAACTCATCGACCAAGTCCGAATCGTTCTTGATCTCCTCGAGCTCGGCGGTCAGGGCGGCGAGAGCCTCCTCGTCGATGACCAGGGTCGTCGTCGCTTCCGTCTCCGTCGTGGTTGCTGCCGGCACCGCGGTCGTGGTGCGGGGAACGGTCGTGGTCGATGATGCGAAGGCCGATGACTCGGCCGCCGGTTCCCCACCTGACGTCGGCGCGTCGTCGGCATCGGCCGCACCGACTGCCGGTGGACCGGCGGCCTCGTCGGAGGCCGCTGCCGACCTCGCCTCCTCTTCGACGGCTTGGGCTGTCGTCGGGGCTTCTGCGGCGAGTTCGAACGAGTCGGCGTCGTCGCCGCTTCCTCCTGTGGACAAGAGCCCGACGACGGGGACGATGGCTACCAGGGCGGCGAGCGCCGCGGCGGCGATGCCGAGAGAGGCCCAGGGAGCCGTTCGCCGCCGCGGTTCGCCGATCGGGTCGGATGCGACGATGCCGAGAGCATCGGCGACTGCTGCCCGAAGTTCGGTTCGCTCGGAGGGAGTCAGTTCGGCGGGGGGAGCGGCGGCCAGGGCCTCGAGGGCGAGTCGCTGTGCGGCCAGATCGGCGGAAGCGACCGGATCGCCAGCGATCTCGCGCTCGAGGGCGGCGGCCTCTTCGGGCTCGAGCCGTCCCTCGGCCAGCGCGGCGATGGTTTCTGGGTCGTACCTAGGCATTGGTCTCTTCACTTTGAGTGTTGGAGTCACCCCTCAGGTTCCCGAGAGTGTCGGCCAGCAGCCGCCGGCCTCGGAAGACACGCGACTTCACCGTGCCGACCGGGACCCCCAACACATCGGCAACTGTCTCCAGCGCCAGGCCCTCGAGGTCGGCAAGAACCACGGCAGAGCGAAACTCCGTTGGCAACTCCGATAGAGCGGCTTCGATGTCGGGCCGAACTTCTGCCGACGAGTAGGAGTCCTCGGAAGCGGGGTCTGCCGGGTCCATTCCCTCCTGCAAAGGCTCGGCCAGGCGCCGCCGGTTCTTTCGGGCGACGTCGTGGCACGTGTTCACCGCCACCCGGTACAGCCAGGTGCCAAAGGCGGACCGCCCCGCGAACCGGTCGGCCTTACGGAATACGGTGACGAAGGTCTCCTGGACTGCGTCGAGCGCCGCCTCGCGGTTGCGCAGCATTCGCAGACACACCCCGAAGACTCGGTCCTCGTGGGCTCGCATGAGTTCTTCGAAGGCATCGACGTCTCCGCCGAGGTAGCGCTCGATGAGAGCGGCGTCGGTGGAGGCACGATCGGTCACGGTGCGACGGTATCCCTTCCGGTGACGCCTCAGCCGATCCGGTACACGAGGCCGATGACCCCCGGCCCGGCATGGGTTCCCACCACCGGACCGAGCCTGGCGACGAGCGGACGAGCGTGGCCGCGATCGCTCAACTCAGCGAGGAAGTCGGACAGGTCGGGAGGGTCGCTGTGGACAACGCCGAGATCGACCACATTCTCGAGCGATTCCAGGTGATCGAGCACCGCCCTTACTGCTTTCTTCCTAGTCCGCACCCGGCCACCCGGGCTGACCACGCCGTCGGAGAACGTGATGAGCGGCTTGATACTGAGCAGGTTGCCGAAGAAGGCTGCCGCGCCGCCGATGCGCCCACCGCGCTTGAGGAACTCGAGGGTGTCCAGCGTCGCGAACAAGTTTGATGCCGCCGAGGCACCTCTGGCGGCGCTCTCGACGTCGTCGATCGATCCGCCGGCCTCGGCGGCCCGGGCGGCCGCGATCAACGCCAGGCCGAGGGCGGCCGATACCAACCCGCTGTCGATGACCTTCACCGGAATCCCCGACACGAATTGCTCCGCCGCCAGTGTCGCAGACTGGTGAGTGGCGCTTATCCCGGAGGAGATCATCACGGCGACGATCCCGTCGGCGCCTTCGTCTGCCAGGTCGGTGTAGGCCTGCTGAAACCTGCCGACCGAGGGCGCTGCCGTTTCCGGCAGGTCTTCGCTCGCGATCAAGCGCTCCCAAAATTCGTCGCCGCTCAACTGTTCGCGGTCGATGAACTCTTCATCGCCGAACCTGATGGTCAGAGGCACAACGGTGATGCGGTGCCTGTCGAGGATCTCGTCGGGCAGGTCGCACGAAGAATCGGTGACGATGCGGATCAACTGTCCTCCTCCCGGCGGAACCCTACCGCCCGAAGTCAGGCTGCTCGGCGCAGGACGGCGAGCGGTTCGTTGAGGACGTGGAACCCTTCGGACTCGTACAGCCCGATGGCCCCTTCATTGTCGGACTGGGTGTTGAGCATGAGGGCACCGACGCCGGAACGCTTGGCCCACCTGGCGGCGGTGCGGACGAGTGATCGTCCTATGCCCCGGCCTTGCCATCGGGGATCGACGGCGAGGCGTTGTAGATAGGCGATGGTCTGTCCGGCACCGGTGACCGCGAAGCCGGCGAGCCCCTCCTCGGGGCTTCTCACTATGTGGAGGATCGAGGATGGGGTAGCGGCCCTTGCTTCGGTGAGGGCGCGGGTATCGAAGCGCCAGAACTCGTCAAATGCAGACCCGTCGATCCGCAGTGTCTCCGGGATGTCGTCGTCGCCGCCGGTCAGCACGAGGTGGGCCGGCGGCGGAATCCGGTCGAGGGAACGGCGCATCAGGGTCAGGTCTGCACAGAGGTCGAAACCGGCACCCTCCCAGGGGATGCGGGCCGAGCGGGGGAGAGGCGGCGACAGGACCGCGGTGATGCCGAGATCGAGGAGTGTCTCAACACAGTCGTCGATGAAGGAGGAGCCACCGCCGCGAACCAGTCGCAGGTGAGCCATCGGGACGGTCTCGTTCCATGGCCGGGACTCGGCGCGGGCCCAGCCGCGTCGTAGAACGACCTGTCCCGGCCACGATCCCTCGAGCTGCAGCTTCGCCACAGCGTTGGATGGTATCGGTGTGGCGAGTACGCCCGGAATCGGCAACCAATCCCCAGTCTCCAGTCCCCAGTCTCCAGCCCCCAGTCAGAACGCGACACGGTTCTGCCAACGGCCAATCGCTAATCGCTAACGGCTGATGAAACGTGACAGAGTGCAGGGATGCGTGCCTTGCTGTATAGCCACGAGGCCTGTTTGTTGCACGACAACGGCCGGGGGCATCCCGAGCGCGCTGAGAGGATTCCCGCTGCCGTTGCCGGAGTGAGAGCTTCTGGTGTGGACCTCGTCGAGCGGGAGGCCCCGGCGGCCCCGATCGAGGCGCTCTACCCGGTGCACGATCCCGGATACGTGCGGGCCATCGAGCAGGCCTGTGCCGCCGGAGGGAAGTCACTCGACCCGGACACGGCGGTCGTTCCCGAATCCTGGGAGGCGGCGCTGCGCGCCGCCGGATCGGGGCTTGCCGCGATCGACGCGCTGCGAGCAGGGGAGGCCGACGCCGCATTCCTCGCGGTGCGTCCCCCGGGACACCATGCCCTCAACTCCAGGGCCATGGGGTTCTGCCTGTTCAACAACGTGGCTGTGGCAGCCCAGGCCATAACGGCTGCGGGGGAGCGGGTGGCCATCCTCGATTGGGACGTCCATCACGGCAACGGGTCCCAGGACGCGTTCTACGAGCGCGAAGACATCGTCTACGTGTCTCTGCACCAGTTCCCCTTCTATCCGGGGACGGGGTGGGTCGACGAGGCCGGCCGGGGGGCGGGGGCGGGGCACACCGTCAACATCCCGCTCCCCGCCGGAAGCGGCGGGGAAGCCATCCGCACCGCAGTGGAGAGCATCGTGGCCCCCATCCTCGGCGAGTTTGATCCGGATTGGCTCCTGGTGAGCGCAGGGTACGACGCCCACGCCGCAGACCCGCTCGCCGAACTGCGCTACGAGGCCCGCGATTACGGGTGGCTCGCTCGAGAGCTCGCCTCGGGGCGCCGATCGATCGTGTTCCTCGAGGGGGGCTACGACCTCGAGGCCGTTACGGCCTCGGTCGAGGCGACGATGCGCGGTCTTGCCGGAGAGGCCTTCTCGGTGTCGTCCGGCGGCTTTCCGCCGGGCGCCGAGCGGATGATCGCGATGGCGGCCGAGCAGGCGCGTCTGCACTGGTCAGGTGTTCAAGCGGACTGACGACCGTGCCGATACGTCCCAGGAGTCAACAGGGGACCGCGTGAACACCAACCTTCCGACAATCGACGAGTTGCTGACCGACGTCACCGCCCGCGGGGCGTCGGATCTGCACTTGAAGCCGGGGATCCCCCCGATGCTCCGGATCGACGGCGTGCTGCAGGCAACCTCCGAGCCACCCCTGGACGAGGCGGCGGTGGAGCGCTATCTGGACGCCGTGATCCCCGACCGGCTCCGCGTCGAGTTCAAGGAGCACCACGAGGCTGATTTCGCATACGGATTGCAGTCCGGAGCCAGATTCCGAATCAATGCCTACCGTCAGCGGGGTCGGATCACCATCGCGTTTCGCGCCCTGCGATCACCCGACGGTGATCTCTCCAAGCTGGGACTCCCGCCCGTCGTCGAGAGCCTGACACAAGAGATGCGGGGCCTGGTGCTGGTGACCGGTCCCACCGGATCGGGTAAGTCGACGACGCTGGCGGCCCTGATCGATCTGATCAACCGCACCCGCAGCGTCAACATCATCACGATCGAGGACCCTATCGAGGTGGTTCACGAGGACAGGATGTCAATGGTCAGTCAGCGCGAGATCGGCGTCGACACCGCAGGCTTCGGAGAGGCGATGCGACGTGTCCTGCGCCAGGACCCCGACATCATCCTCGTCGGAGAGATGCGCGATGCAGAAACGATCGATGCCGCCCTGAAGGCTGCCGAGACCGGTCACCTGGTGCTTTCGAGCCTGCACACCCTCGACGCCACCGAGACCATCAACCGTATCCTCGAGTTCTTCGCTGGGTCCCGCCAGGCCCAGGTTCGCCGGATGCTGGCGGGGACGCTCCGGGCGATCATCAGCCAGCGATTGCTGCCCCGTGCCGACGGATCGGGTCGGGTCCCCGCGGTCGAGGTGCTGATCAACTCCGAACGGATCTCCGAACGGATCGCCGATCCCGAACTCACCGATGAGTTGTACGAGGTCATCTCCGAGGGTGCCTACTACGGCATGGAGACATTCGACCAGTCCCTGTTGCGCCTCGCCGGCACCGGGGTCGTCACCTTCGAGGAGGCGCTGCATCATGCGACCAAGCCGAGCGATCTCAAACTGAGGGCGCAGCAACTGGGTCTTGTCGCTACGAAGTAGACGAGCCAGTTCTCCGTTGTCCGTTCACCTGACGACGGCTTCGGAACAACCTCACTCCCGCCCCCCTGTAGGTGGTCCGAGTCGCGTTGGGACCAAGACGGACAACGGATGACTCGACGGTGCGATCGCGAGATGCCGGGTGGGCGCTTTGGAGGAGCGCTTGAGGCGCCACGTTCGGAACGGTCATCTGACTCCTTCCCTGATGGGCCATCCCTTACCATCCGCTCATGATCCCTCCCCGCCTGGAAGGCCTCCTGGCGGCCGACGGCGTCCCCATGCGGGTCGCGGCACAATTCGCCGAGGCCGGCCACGAGGTCTGGCTCGTGGGCGGCAGTGTCCGCGACGCGCTTCTGGGACGGGACCGAAGTGATGCTGAGTTCGACTTCACGACTCGGGCCCGTCCTGATGAGATCGAGAAACTGTTGTCGGGATTCGCCGCCGCGGTGGTCACCGTCGGCAAGGCCTTCGGCACCATCGGCGGCATGGTGGACGGCGTTCCGATCGAGGCGACGACCTTCCGCAGCGAGGTATACCGTGACGACAGCCGCAAGCCCTCGGTCGAGTTCTCCGACAACCTCGAGGAGGACCTGTCGAGGCGAGACTTCACCGTCAATGCGATGGCACTTCGCCTGCTTCCCGAGCCGGAGATCATCGATCCGCACGACGGCCTCGTCGACTTGGGTGCCGCCGTCCTGAGGACACCGCTGGATCCCGACATCTCTTTCGGAGACGACCCGCTTCGCATGCTCCGACTGTTCCGATTTGCCTCCACCCTCGGTTTCGCTCCCGACCCGGAAGCGATTGAAGCGGCCGCCGCCATGTCACAACGCCTTTCGATCATCAGTGCCGAACGCATTCGCGACGAACTGGACCGGGTCATCATGGGGGAGCATGTGGTCGCGGCCTTGCAAGGGATCGTGGACACCGGCCTGGCCGATGTTTTCCTTCCCGAACTGCCGGCGCTGGCAGTGGCGCAGGATCCGATCCACCACCACAAGGACGTGCTGTCCCACACCTTGGCGGTGGTTTCCCAATGTCCCGCCGACCGGATAACGCGGCTGGCCGCCCTGTTTCACGATGTCGGCAAGCCCCACACGCGCGACTTCGGGCCCGGAGGCGTCTCGTTCCACCATCACGAAGTGGTTGGAGCGAGGATGACCAAGGCCCGGCTCAAGGCGCTGCGCTACTCGAAGGACGATGTCGAAGCCGTGTCCCGCCTGGTTTACCTCCATATGCGTCCCCACACCTTCAAGATGGGCTGGACCGACCGGGCGGTGCGTCGTTACGTGCGCGACGCCGGCGACCTGCTCGGCCGGCTCAACGATCTGGTCCGCAGCGACGTCACCACTCGTAACCGCAAGAAGGAGCGCCAGATCCAGCGTCGGATCGACGAACTGGAGGAGCGGATCGCCGATCTGCGTGCCCGCGAGGAGATCGACGCCATCCGGCCTCCGATCGACGGAAACCGGGTCATGGAGATCCTCGAGGTGTCACCCGGACCGTGGGTCGGCGAGGCGATGGACTTCCTCCTCGAGCATCGGCTCGATCACGGGCCCTACAGCGAGGAAGAGGCGGAGACGCTGTTGCGGGAGTGGTTCGAAGCGAACCTGCCGGGGGACTGACACCGTTCCGGACCTGTGGCACCGCAGCGCCTCGACGCGTTGACTCCGGTCTTGTCGATCGCCGTGTCGAGTTTTCCGTTGTCCGTGACCGTTGCGACGCACCTCGGACTACCTGCAGGGGGCGTGAGTGAGGTTGTTCGAAGCTGCTGCCTGGTGAACGGAAAACGGAAAACGGAAAACGGCGGCCTTCGGGCCGCCTAATCCCAATCCGATTCCGTCTTGCTTCCCCGCCGCGAGCTCGTCAGCTTGGCGGTGGCGTACTCCACGAGGTTCTCAGCACAGGCCTTGCGCCATCCGACTGCGTGGAGGTTGGCCACGAGCCCCGACCCGTGATCTGCAAGGTCGCGGCCCACCTCGTTCCAGGCGGGGAGGATTGCCCGATAGATACCCTCCTCGAGCAGCGGATGTCGGGTGTGGAGCGGCCTGCCGCGTTGCCCCTTGAGGTTGAACGCCGCCGTTAGACCGTCGCGGAACCCCTCCCGGCGGTACTGGGGCACGTCGAGAAGCCGTTCCACGCGGCGCAGCGCCGGCGTCGCCTCGTCTGGCGACTTCTGCCACTGCTCGACCTCGGTCCGGATCGCCTTCGCCATGTTCAGGGCGGCCGTCTTGAAATCGACCACGGATGCCTTCTGCATCTCCAGCCTGACCATCTCCTGGTATTCGGCCTCGGTGGCGGCAAGGAGTTCGCCCCACCGTTCCCGCTCATCCTCATCGAATCCGGCCCGCTGCGGCAGGCCGTCCCACAGTGCCTGCATGACGGCGAGGCCGTCGAGGCAGCCCTTGGTTGCCCCGGCGATCTGGGACAGGCGGTTGATGACGTAACGGGGGCTCAGCCCGCTCATCCCCTCTTCGGTGGCCCGGGCCCGTAGCCGGGCTGCATCTTCCGCACCCCCATGGGTTCCGTAGCGGCGGTCGTACAGTTGGAGCTTGCGTAGCAGCCCCTTCTGCCCTCCTCCGGGATGATCGAGCCTGGTGAGGACCGCGAAAGTGGCTGCCGTCTTGAGTGCCAGCGGTGACACGTCGCGACGCCCCAGATCGGCGCCGGCAAGCATCTTTTCGTAGATGAGGACCTCGTCACGCACCGAGAGCACGAAGGGGACCTTGATAACCACGAGGCGGTCCGCCATCGCCACCGCCTTCGGGTTGTCGATCAGTTCCTCGTACTCGGCGAGGTTGCTCTGGGCCACGATTGCCTGGTCGGCGTACATCGTCCCGGGGCCGCTCGTCTTGACCATCTGCTCCTGGCTCAGGCTGAGGAGGACGGCCAGGAACCGCTCGTCCATCTTGAAGATCTCGAGCAAGTCGGACATGCCGCGGTGCGCCGCATTCAGTTCCCCGTCGAAATGGAATCCCCGTCTGACAGAACCCGGGTCGGCAGGGTCGAGTGCGCTCACATCTACCTCGCCCACGAGACGGCGCAGGTCCTCGGAGCGAGGGTCGGTGGCCACGAAGGTGCCGAAGCCGAGGCCTTCAGCGATCGAGTAGAACACTCTTTCCACGGGTACGCCGGCCACATCACCGCCCCAGGCATTCTCGAGCAGCCAGCGAGCCTCGGGATTGAGATCGCCTTCGATGTAGACGCCGATCTCGTCACGCATGTCGGGTGGGATGAGGCGCAGCGGATCCTCGTGCATCTGGGTGCCCTTGATGGCGTACACCCGGCCGCGGTCTGTGTGGGTGTAGTCCTCGAGACCGCGCTTCAGAGTGTTGACCAGGGTCGACTTGCCGCTGCCGGGAGGTCCCACGAGGAGCAGGATTCGCTTGCGAACGTCGAGCCGCCGCCCGGCGGCGCGGAAGTAGTCGACGACCTGCTGGATCACGTGCTCGTGCCCGAAGAGCTCTCCCTCGAACAGATCGAATCGCTCCTCACCCTCGGGCCCGGTGGAGGTTCCCGCCGCCTCGAGCATGTCGTTGATGAGCGCATGCGACAGACGGGCCAACGAAGGGTCCTCCTGCACCATTTGCAGGTACTCGGCGAATGTCATCTCCTCCGCGGCAACCCCTGTGTGTGACTTGATCTGGTCGAGGAGTTCTTGCGGCTGCATCATCATCGCTCCCGTTTGTTTTCCTCAGCGTAGAACGGGAGGCCGGTCTCCCGGCCTCCCGTTCAATCGTTCGTAGTCACCTCTGGTCAGAGGATCATGTCCCCGAACGCCTCTTCAGCAAACGCGATGACGACGATGAACACACCGACGAGCAGTGTGACCCATCCCACCAGGGCCTTGAACCCCTTGTTTACCGGTACCAGCGCAGCCGAGATGAAGTGCAACACGAGTGTGGCACCGATCAACAGCGCGGCAAGCCCGGCATCGGTCAGGTCACCGCCACCCTCGAGGTCTGCTGCCATGCCCAAGAAGGCCGCCAGGCCGAAGAAAAGGGCGAAGAGACCGTAGGTGCGGTCTTGTGCCGACTCGTTCCATGCGTTGGCCGTCGCCAGCAGGCCATAGACGGCCCCCAGGGCTGCGAGTGACCCGAAGGCCACCCCGCCAGCCCCGACTTCACCAAACGCGAAGCCAAAGCCGAGGAGAAGCGATGCAGCACCCACGGCGTACGCCGTGGTGCGTGCCTCGGTCACCCCTCCCCAATACCAGCCGTAGGCGACGAAGATCGCACCTATCAAGACGAGTTCCATACTTGCCCAACCTCCTCGTTGGTTGCGTGGGCAGTTCCCCTTACGCTTGCTTAGACCTCCAGCTTGGCTCAGCGGTGACACCCCAAATCATGGAAATTGCTGGTGTGGATAACCCTTAGAGCGTCCGCAAAGAGGCGGAAGCTCTAAGCCTGGATCCACCGGTCTGGGGTGGGGTGTGAGGGTGCGATGGCACGGAAAATGCCTCCTGACCTGGGACAATGACGCTGACGAAGCAAACCATTGGCCTGGGACCGGGAGGCACTTCCAGTGAGGAC
>JAZGDZ010000046.1:0-35854 GCA_036478235.1 Acidimicrobiia bacterium
TCCCAACTGCAGCGATCCCCCGATTCCGGGAACCTAATCACCAAAGGACTCGACCAGCTTGCTCGGGTTCTCATTCCTCCCCTTCAGGGGGAGGTAGCACCGACGAGAGGACCACTCCCCCCTTGCGTGTCGGGTTGCGCGATAGGGCCGACGGTTCATGGGGTGTTTCCGGAGTTGGGGATGATGATTTCAGCAGGTGGTTTGCCTTGGTTCCATTTGCCTCGATGAGGCCTATCGGTGTTGTAGTAGCCGAGGAAGTCTTCGAGATCGGCGCGTAGTGCGGTGATCGAGGGGTGGGTGTAGCCGACGAAGGCGGGTTTCCAGAGTTCTTGGAGCAGAGTGTTCTGCACCTGTTCGACCTTGCCGTTGGACTGGGGCCGGCCCGCAGCGATGAACCGATGCTCCACCCCGAGATCTCTCATGGTGTCACCGAAGCGGTGATCGACGAACTCGTTACCCCGATCAGTAGAGCAGGCCTCCCAGTGCCAGCCCCATGAAGCGAGATCCTGGGCGACCCGGTGCGCCAACGCTGTGGTGTGCACCGCAGCGGGGTTATGCGCCGTGGTAGCCAGCTCGGCCCACACGAATGACGAAGCGACATCGATCGCGGTGTATTGCCACACCACCCCGGGTTTCTTGGCTGCACCGAGGCGGGCTTCTTTGAGTGTTCCCAGGTGGAAACAGTCGAATTGCACCAGATCACCAGGCTTATCAGCGGCCAAACGTCCTGGACGTCGCTGGGAACGCGGCGGCCGGCCCCAGGCCTCGAGGGTCTCGTCAGCCTGGTTGAGACCCATCGCCGAGACGATGAGCCGGAACCGCTTGCCTCGAGTGTTCAACTCGTGGGCTCTGAGGATCCGCCACACCTGCGACGCTGAACCCACCGCAACATCACGGCGTCGCAGCTCATCGAACAGCCGGTCCGGACCCCACGGTGGGTTCGCCAACGACAACGCCACCACCTCAGCTTCCAGGCGCAGCCTCGCCGGCGAAAGCATCCGGGTCCGGCCCGTTCTCGGTGTCAGACCCTCAACCCCTTCACGACGTAGACGGCTCAGCCAGTCGTAATACGTCGAATGATGAATCCCCGCCTCGCGGCATCCCTGCCTCCTCGACGGTGCCGACTCAACCACAGCTATCAGCTGCATCCGATACCGTCCAATAGTCTGTTCCATACGCACAGCGGCGCTCCTCTCGTAGCTTGAACTCCGAAAGGATGCGCCGCTGGCGCGTCACCACCAAACCGTCGGGCACAAACCGCGAGAGATCACGCAAGGGGGGAGTGGTTCCTTTCGCCGACCTCACCGGCATCGCGCACGCGGGCCCGCAACAGGACATCTAACCTCCTCTCCCGGGCCGATCGCCCTGGTTCGGGGCCGGTCATCGGTCCACGATGCATCAACAGGAGGACGGATGACCGAGGACCTCAATCCGCACCACGTGGCACGCAGGCAGTTCGACCTCGCCACACCCTTCGTGGGCGAGCTCGACGGCTGGCGCGGCATGGCCGAGTGGCTGTTCCAGCCGGAGAAGACCGTGACGGTGACTGTTCCGGTGGAGATGGACGATGGGTACGTCCACGTCTTCACCGGATACCGCGTTGTCCACAACACCGTACGCGGGCCGGGCAAGGGCGGCATCCGCTTCCACCCCAACGTCGACGCCGACGAAATCAAGGCACTTGCCACCTGGATGACCTGGAAGTGCGCCCTCGTCGACATCCCCTTCGGCGGGGCCAAGGGCGGGGTCACCTGCGACCCCCCAAACTTGTCACTCAACGAGAAACGCCGGATCACCCGGCGCTTCATCTCTGCTCTGGGCGACAACATCGGGCCCCACAGCGACATCCCGGCGCCGGACGTCTACACCGACGCCCAGACGATGGGCTGGATCTTCGACACCTATCAGATGATGCATCCCGGGGAGAACTGCCTGCCGGTGGTGACCGGCAAGCCCCTCGACCTCGGTGGGATCCCGGGCCGATCCACGGCGACCGCTCGCGGGGTCTTCTTCGTCACCGAGCACTTCATCGAGATAGGCGGGGTCCACGACCTGACCACGCTCCACGGCGCCAGGGTGGCGATCCAGGGATTCGGCAACGCCGGTCGCAACGCGGCGCGGATCTTCCGTGATGGGGGAGCCGTGGTCGTAGCGGTCAGCGACAGCCGAGGCGGTGTGCACGACCCGAAGGGGCTCGATCTCGCCCGAGTCGAGGCGCACAAGGACGAGGCGGGCACAGTCGTCGGCGCTCTCGACAACGGGAAGCTGACGCCCGGTGAGGTGCTCGAAGTCGACTGCGACATCCTGATCCCGGCCGCGCTGGAGAACCAGATAACGGAGACCAACGCTTCGCGGATCTCGGCCCGGCTCGTCGTCGAGGCGGCCAACGGACCCACGACGCCGATGGCCGACGAGATCCTGTTGGAGCGCGACATCAAGGTGGTGCCCGACATCCTCGCCAACGCAGGGGGCGTCGTGGTCTCCTACTTCGAGTGGACCCAAAACCTGCAGAACGAGCAGTGGGAAGAGCACCAGGTCGACGAAATGCTGCGTAAGAAGATGCGGCGGGCCACGGAGGCGGTCGTCACCGAGCGAGTGGACCTGTGCGAGGGCCTCGACGATTATCGGGATCGCTGGCACGACCGGGTTCCCGATGCTCCGACCCTCCCGGTTCCGTGCCTGCGCACCGCGGCCACCGCGGTCGGCGTTGGCCGGACGAGGGCGACTGCCGAGGCCCGTGGAGTGTGGCCGTAGAAGTCTGCTGAGTAATGCCGGCAGCGGTCGCGGTCCCGTCACCAGCACCGTTCTCAAGACACAACCGCCGTCGTGCAGTCGAGAACCATACGACGTCAGCCATACCGGCAGACCGACCTGCGGATTCTCAGAAGAGTCCGACAACCTCGCCGTCGTCATCGATGTCCACCTGCATGAAGGCAGGAGTCGCCCCGAGGCCCGGCATGGTGCGCATCGTCCCGAGTATCGGAGAGATGAATCCGGCTCCAACCGAGGCTCGCACCTCCCTCACCGGGAGCGTGTATCCGGTGGGAGCGCCCTTGAGCTTGGGATCATGGCTGATCGACAAGTGGGTCTTGGCCATGCAGATCGGCAGGTAGCCGAAGCCGGCGCGTTCGAACTCAGCTATCTGGCGGTCGGCCAGCGATGAGTACTCGACCTCGCCGGCGCCGTAGACCTGGGTGGCGATGGTCTCGATCTTCTCCTTGATCGAGCGCTCCAGCGGGTAGAGGAATCTGAAGTCTGCCGGCTCCTCGCTCGCCGCCACAACCGCTTCGGCCAGGTCTGCGGCACCCGCTCCACCGTCCATCCAGTTGGTGGTGGCCACGGCCTTCGAGGCCCCCGACGCCAGCGACTGTTCGATCACAAGACGAACCTCGGCGTCGGTGTCGCTCCCGAATCGGTTGACCGCGACGACGACTGGAATGCCGTAGCGGCCAGCGTTTTCGATGTGAGCCGTCAGGTTGCCCAACCCGGCGCGCAGCAGCGGAAGGTTCTCCTCTGTGTAAGCCCTGTCCAGTGCTCGCCCGGCGACGACCCGCGGACCCCCTCCGTGCGTCTTGAGTGCCCGAATGGTGGCGACGAGGACTACGCAGTCGGGCTTGAGCCCCGACACCCGGCACTTGATATCGAAGAACTTCTCCATCCCCATGTCGGCGCCGAAGCCCGACTCGGTCACCACGTAGTCGCCGATTTGGAGTGCCACCCGGTCCGCCAGCACGGACGAGTTGCCGTGTGCGATGTTGGCGAAGGGACCGGCGTGCACGAACGCCAGCTGCCCCTCCAGTGTCTGCATGACGGTCGGATGCAACGCCTCGCGCAGGAGGACGGTGACGGCGCCGGCCACACCGAGGTCTTCAAGGGTTATCGGCGCGCCCGACTTGGAGGATCCGATCACCACCCTCCCGCATCGCTGGCGCAGGTTGCGCAGCGCCGAGGCGTAATCCTCACCGTCCACCAGCGCCAGAATTGACATCAACTCGCTGGCGACCGCGATGTCGTAGCCGGTCTCGCGAGGACGACCATCGGCCGCGCCGCCGAGCCCGATGACCGTGTTCCGCAGAGCGCGGTCGTTGACATCCACGACGCGTCGCCAGCTGATCTTGTCGGGATCGATCGCCAGACGGCGCAGACCCAGCTCGGCGAGGCGTTCGTCCGTCAGCCGCCCTTCGTGGTACCAGCGCGCATCGATGGCGGCCGCGACCAGGTTGTGGGCCACGGAGATTGCGTGGATGTCGCCGGTGAGGTGGAGGTTGAATTCGTCCATCGGAACCACTTGGCTGTAACCGCCCCCGGCGGCGCCCCCCTTGATCCCAAAGGTTGGGCCCATGCTCGGCTGTCGGATACAGGCGATTGCCTTGTGCCCCAGGGCAGCCAGGCCCTGAACCAACCCGATCGTCGTTGTGGTCTTGCCCTCGCCCAGCGGCGTCGGTGTGATCGCGGTGACGTCGATGTACTTGCCCGGAGGGTTTTTCGCCACGCGCTTGAGGGCGTCGAGGTGGACCTTGGCCTTGGTCCGCCCGAACTGGATGAGATCGTCGACGGCCAGCCCGTATTCGCCGGCAACCTCGACTATGGGAAGAGTCGTCGCCGCCCGAGCGATCTCGAGGTCGCTGGGAATGGCCCGGCTCACGGTGTGCCTCACGCCGCTGCCTCGGCCAACAGCACCGTGTTGGCCATGAGCCCGGCGATCGTCATCGGACCCACCCCTCCGGGCACCGGGGACACCGCCGAAGCGATTTCGACGACCTCATCGAAGCGGACGTCGCCGACGAGGCCCGATTCTGTCTTGGTGGTTCCCACATCGATGATCACCGCGCCCGGTGCGACGTGATCCTTCCCGATGAGGCCGGGGCTGCCGGCGGCGACCACCAGGATGTCGGCCGTCCGGGTCGTCTCGATCATGTCCTCCGTGGCGGAGTGAGTCACCGTCACCGTGGCGTTGCGCGGACGCTGGCTGAGCATCACCGAGAGCGGGCGGCCCACGAGGCCCGATCGCCCCACGATGACGACGTGCTTCCCCGAGGTCTCGATCTCGTAGTGGTCGAGCAGTCTCAGGATCCCGCTCGGAGTCGCCGGCCGCGGCGCCGCCATGCCGAGGACCATCCGGCCCAGGTTGAGGGGGTGCAAGCCGTCGGCATCCTTGCCGGGATCGATCCGCAGGACGGTGTGATCCGTGTCCAGGTGTGACGGCAGCGGCAATTGGACGATGTAGCCGCTGACCGCGGGATCGGCGGTCAGTTCACCGATCGCCGCATCCACTTCACCCTGTGTCGCATCGGCCTCGAGGCGCCGGTCGATCGACTTCATCCCGGCCTCCACCGCAGCCTTGTGCTTCATGGAGACGTACACCCGGGAAGGCCCGTCGTCGCCTACGAGAAGAGTCGCCAGCCCGACGCTCACCCCCTCGGCGGCGAGGGCTCCCACCCTCCCCGCCACCTCGGCGCGAAGTATTGCCCCGGGTTCCTTGCCTGACAGGATGGTTGCGGTCATCAGCCCTCCGGTGCGGACCGCACAGAGGTTAGAGGGCGCGCCGACCGGCGCGGACTCGGCGGCCTGGGGCTGGGGCCCCCGGGCCGCACAGCGATGAGCCGTACGGCGAAGAGCCATCAACACAGAGGGCACGCCGATAGCCGCGGGCTCGGCGGCCCGGCCGTGCTCGCCGGCTCCGTCCTGAGGGGGGAACGTTGCCCCCGGCTCCCGGTTAGCCTCGCCATCGATGACTGCGGAGGGAGGTGATCATGGCAAGGCGCTACCGTCGGCTCACCCGACCCCTGGTTCGGGAGGGGAACGGGCTGCGCGAAGCGAGCTGGGAGGAGGCCCTCGATCGGGCCGCCGCGGGGTTTACGACCTACCGCGGTGAGTCCTTCGGGATGTTCAGCTGCTCGAAGGCCACCAACGAGACCAACTACATGGCCCAGAAGTTCGCTCGGGTGGTCCAGGGCAGCAACAACATCGACAGCTGCAACCGCACTTGACACGCTCCGTCGGTCGCCGGTCTGGCGGCTGTCTTCGGAGCCGGAGGCGGGACGAGCAGCTACCGAGATATAGAAGAGACGGACCTCATAATCCTGTGGGGTTCGAACGCTCGCGACGCCCACCCGATCTTCTTTCACCACCTCCTCAAGGGGATTCACAACGGTGCCCGCATGTTCGCCGTCGACCCGCGCCGCACGTCATCGGCGCAATGGGCCGATGTCTGGCTGGGCATCGACGTGGGGTCGGACATCGCCCTCTCCAACACGCTCGCCCGTGAGATCATCCACTCGGGCCTCACCAACCGCGAGTTCATCGACCGGGCCACGACCGGGTTCGATGCCTATGCCGAGAGCGTCGAAGCCTGGACCCTCGAGCGAGGCGCCGAGGTCACCGGGGTACCGGCTTCGACCATCCGCGAACTGGCCCACGCCTACGGGTCTGCGAAGACCGCCCAGCTGTGCTGGACCCTCGGCATCACCGAACACCACACCGGCACCGAGAACGTGTTGGCCCTCATCAACCTGTCGCTGCTGACGGGTCACGTCGGGCGCTGGGGCTCGGGGCTGACACCGCTGCGGGGCCAGAACAACGTCCAGGGAGGGGGCGACATGGGGGCTCTGCCCAACAAGCTCCCCGGGTTCAAGGACGTGGAGGATGCCGAGCATCGGGCGCGCTTCGAAGCCACCTGGGGGGCACCCATCCCGCCGGTGACGGGCCTTCACCTCAGCCTGATGCTCGAGGCGATGGAAGAGGGAACCCTCCGTTCTCTATACGTGGTCGGAGAGAACCCGGTTCAATCCGAAGCGGACGCAGCGCGAGCGACCCGCCTTGTGTCCGGCCTCGACCACCTCGTCGTCCAGGACCTCTTCGTCACCGCCACCGCCGAACTCGCCGACGTGGTCCTCCCGGCTGCCGGCTGGGGAGAGGTCGAGGGCACATACACCTCGAGCGAGCGCCGGGTGCAGCACGCCTCCAAGGTGATGGATCCCCCGGGAGAGGCCAGGAGCGACATCGACATCATGGGCGAGCTGGCCAGACACCTGGGCGTCGACTGGCCCTCGCAGACGGTCGAAGAGGTCTGGGACGAGCTGCGCTCACTGTCGGCGCTTCACGGCGGGATGAGCTACCAGCGGCTCGACCGGCTGGGAGGCCTGCAATGGCCCTGCCCGGACGAGGACCATCCCGGAACGCCCATCCTGCACGAGCGGTTGTGGACCGACGACGTCGGATCCCCTGCCCCCTTCTCCCCCGTGGAGTGGGTGCCCCCGGTGGACGAGCTGACCGACGAGTATCCAATCCGGCTGACGACGGGACGGCGTCTCGACAGCTTCAACACCGGCGTCCAGAGTGGGCGTTACTCGTCACCGCGCCGTATCGGTGGATCGATCGACCTGGCTCCCGAGGATGCCGACCGGCTCGATGTGGACGAGTCGCAGGTGGTCAGGGTGACCTCGCGCCGAGGAAGCGTCGAAGCTCCGGTGCACCTCGACCGCGGGCTGCGGCCCGGCCTTGCATTCATGTCCGTCCACTTCCCCGACGATGTCGACGTCAACCAACTCACCGTCGATGCCTGGGATCCGTTATCGGGCACCGCCGAGTTCAAGGCGACTGCCGTCCGCATCGAGAAGGTCGGCTGATGGACATCCGGCCGCTGACCGCAGTCGCCACGAAGCCGGAGCGTTCG
Source organism: Acidimicrobiia bacterium (assembly GCA_036478235.1). Lineage (GTDB taxonomy): Bacteria > Actinomycetota > Acidimicrobiia > Spongiisociales > UBA11373 > JACZWZ01. The sequence continues at coordinate 7,676 of JAZGDZ010000046.1, forward strand.
GCAGTCGACGGAGTTCTCGGGTCCCCCACGTCCGGCTGGGACGGCGGTGAGTTCGACGAGGAATCGGGGCGTGTCGCTCGCGGGGGGCGATCGGCCCGGGAGCGGCGCCATCTCCTCCTCCCCGCCCTCCATGCACTGCGCGAGGCACACGGATGGATCAGCCCCGGCGGGCTGGGTTACGTGTGCGAGCGGTTGACGATTCCGCCCGCCGATGCCTATGGGGTCGCCAGCTTCTATGCCCTTCTCCCCACCGAGCCACGTCCCGAGACCGTGGTCCACGCCTGCGACGACATCGTTTGCCGCACCGCCGGCGCCGAGATTGCCATCGCCGAACTGGAGGCGGCGGGGACCTCCGTGTTGCGAAGCCCGTGCCTGGGTCGCTGCGAGACCGCCCCGGCCCGCATGCTCGATGAGGTCGGCTCGCCGTTTCGATCCGACCTCGCCTCCGACCCCCCCGGGCTGCCTCAGGATCCCGAGTCGCTGAGGCTGTTGCACAGGGTGGGAACCGTCGATCCCGAGAGCCTCGAGGACTATGAAGCACACGGAGGCCTGACCGCATTGCGTCGCGCCGCCGAATTGGGAGCCGACGGGGTACTCGATGAACTCCGGCGGTCCAATCTGCGGGGTCGGGGCGGTGCCGCCTTCCCGGTGGCCGCCAAGTGGAGCGGTACGCGAGGGGCACCCGGGGAGACCAAGCACGTCATCGCCAACGGTGATGAATCTGAGCCGGGCACGTTCAAGGATCGGGTACTGATGGAAGGGGATCCGTTTGCCGTCCTCGAAGGCCTCCTGATCGCGGCCGCAGTCACCGGGGCCTCCCACGCCTGGGTGTACGTCCGGACCGAGTACCCCGAGGCGGGCGAGCGGCTTCGCCGCGCCGCCGAGGTGCTGCGGGCGGCGGGAGTCGCCCCCGACGTGTCGATCGAGGTGCGCATCGGCGCCGGCGCCTACATCTGCGGCGAGGAGACGTCGCTCTTTGCCAGCATCGAAGGGTATCGCGGTGAGCCCCGGCAAAAGCCCCCCTTCCCGACGATCAGCGGGCTGTTCTCGCAGCCGACCGCCATCAACAACGTCGAGACCCTCGTCGCCGTCCTCGACATTGTGAACCGGGGCGGAGATGCCTTCGCAGCCGAGGGAACCGCCGAGTCGACCGGGCCCAGGCTGTTCTCCGTCTCCGGCGCAGTCGGAACCCCAGGCGTCTACGAGGTCCCCTTCGGTGTCTTGCTGGGCGACCTGATCGATCTGGCCGGGGGTGTCGAAGGCGAACTGGGGGCGATTCTCCTCGGCGGCGCGGCGGGATCGTTCGTCGGACCCGATGCGCTCGGCATGCCGCTCACACTGGAGGACACCTCCGCGGCCGGAGCGACCCTCGGCTCGGGTGCAGTCGTCGTGTTCGACGACGCGACCGACTTCGGCGACGTCGTACGCCGAATCGCGGCGTTCTTCAGGGACGAGTCGTGCGGCAAGTGCGTGCCCTGCCGCATCGGCACGGTCCGCCAGGAGGAGGCATTGATCAGGCTCGGATCGGGCAGCTCTGGGAGAGTCGACGACGAGCTGCGCCTGCTGTCCGACGTCGATGCGGTCATGACCGATGCCTCGATCTGCGGGCTCGGTCGAACGGCGGCGTCGGCCGTCCGGTCTTCTCTGCGGCTGGGCCTCCCGGGAGTGGTCGCATGAGTGACGTGACCGTCACAATCGATTCGCGGCCGGTCACAGTTGCCCCGGGATCGTCGATCCTCGACGCCTGCACGGCGGCAGGAATCGAAACCCCGACCCTCTGCTACACCGACACTCTCGATCCGGCATACGCCTGCAGGGCATGCGTGGTCGAGGTTGGACCGGGGCCGCTCATTCCGGCGTGCGCCCGGGAAGCAACCGAAGACCTCGAGGTGACTACCGACTCGGAACGCGTGCGGCGGAGCCGCCGTCTCGTGTTCGAGCTGCTCGGCTCGGCCACGGAGTTGGAGCGAGCCTCCGATGCCGTGGCAAGGTGGGCTTCGGATCTCGGTGCAGAGCCGGGTCGGTTCGGAAGTCCGGCGGGGCCCAGGGAGCGCACCGCGCCTCACCCCGGGCATCACCGAACTCTGGACGCAGGTTCGGCCGCCACCGTGGCCGAGCCGGTGAAGATCGAAGACGAGCTCTACGTGCGCGACTATTCGGCGTGCATCCTGTGCTATCGGTGCGTGGATGCCTGCGGAGAGCAGCACCAGAACACGTTCGCGATCGCCGTGGCCGGACGCGGCTTTGCTGCCCGTATCTCGACCGAGTTCGACGCCGCCCTCCCCGACTCGGCCTGCGTCTACTGCGGGAACTGCATAGCCGTTTGCCCCACCGGGGCGCTCGTCGGCAAGGTCCAATTCGACCTCCGTCTCGCCGGCGAGTGGACCCCGGAACATCAGGAGGTGACGCGAAGCGTGTGCGCCTACTGTGGGGTCGGATGCAATCTCGAAGTGACGACTCAGGATGGCCGCATCGTCGAGGTGGCCAGCCCGGCGGATCACGACGTGACCCTCGGCAATCTCTGCATCAAGGGGCGCTTCGGCTGGCAGTTCGTGTACGCCGATGAGTGAGCCCGTCACCACGCGAAACGTGCGCCGGCATCGCGGCGGCCGGTCAGAAGCGGTTGAGGACGTCATCGTCGTGGAGGAGCCTGTCGAGATAAGACTCGGGGGAATCCCGATCGCGGTGATCATGCGGACACCCGGAGACGATCGAGATCTGATGCTGGGGTTCGCGCTGACCGAAGGCATCGCTCTCGATCCGGGGGAGGTAGCAGAGATCGCCGATCTCGGCGAGGGCCGCTATGAGATCCGATTCATCGAGGGGACGACGGTCGATCCGGAACGGTTTCGCCGCAACCTCTACGCCACGTCGTCGTGTGGGGTTTGCGGCAAGGCGTCGATCGATGCGATCCGCATCGCGGCCCGCACGGCCGAACCGGGACCGGTCATCGGCACGGCGATCATCGACTCGCTGCCCGAGCAGTTGGCGACTGCACAGCCGTCGTTCGATCTGACCGGCGGAATCCACGCCGCGGCAGCCTTCGATGCAGATGGAGCCCTGGTCGCAGCCCGGGAGGATGTGGGGAGACACAACGCCGTGGACAAGCTCGTGGGGGCGCTGGCGCCGGATTCGTGGCCGGTGGCCGCCCCGCTTCTGTTCGTCTCTGGACGGGTCTCGTTCGAGATCGTCCAAAAGGCGGCCGTGGCCGGGTTCAGGATCGTCGCCGGAGTGTCCGCCGTTTCCTCCCTCGGAGCGGATTTGGCCGAAGAATTCGGGATCACCGTGCTCGGGTTCGTCCGCTCCGGAGGTTTCAACATCTACACGGGTGAAGAACGGGTCGGTAGCCTCCGCTGACCGTGGACAACACGCTGCTGGCGCAGATCGTCGGCTACGCAGGCTCCGGCCTCGTGGTCCTCTCGCTGATGATGCGGTCGATCCTGCGCCTCCGGCTGATCGGCCTGGCCGGAGCCACCACCTTCCTGGCATACGGGTTCCTGATCGACGCCATCCCGATAGTCGTCACCAACGTCGTGATCGTCGGCGTCCACCTGTTCTTCATCAGGAAGCTGGTCGGCAAACACGAGACCTTCTCGGTGTTGCGGGTGCGCCCCGAGTCGCTCTACCTGGAGCACTTCCTCGAATTCCATCATGACGAGATCCAGCGGTTCCAGCCGGGGTTCGAGTACCGGCCTGCCGATGAGACGCTGACCGTGTTCATACTGCGCGACTTGCTTCCGGCAGGTCTGCTCGTCGGAGTCCCCCACCCCGACGGCTCGATCGAAGTCGAACTGGACTACGTGATCCCGCAGTACCGCGACCTGAAGCTGGGCCGCTTCCTCTACTCGGAGCGCGCCGAGGTCTTCACCGACGGACTACCGACTTGTGTGTGGAGCGAGTCGTGGAGCGAGCGCCACGACGCCTATCTGCAACGGATGGGCTTCGCTCCGGCGCGCCGCGACGGTCACGACGTGTTCGAACTCCCCATGGGTCGCAGCGGGCCCGGCGGCAGGTGATGGTGGGGCGCTGCCCGGCGCCCCGTACATGATGAGAAGACGGGTTGGAGATTCGTGAGTCGGTGATCGAGGTGACGGTCTCCGGGCTCTAAGCATTCTCCATGGCTCTTCGCGTTATGGCTGCGGCGTTCGAGTCCTGCTCGGCCTCGAAACGCCTCCGCATGGTGGATCCGCCCTGCGGGCGGACAGCGTTCTACCTGTTCGGCCCCGAAGAGCCTCCGCATGGTCGAGCCGCCCTGCGGGCGGCGCAGTGTTCTACGGCTCATCGCAGTGCCCGGGGGCCCAAGAGTCTGCTGGGTGATGCCGTTGCTCAGATCGGCGGCCAGGCGCGCCAATCGCCAGGACCTCGGGTTCGTCACTCCTCATGGAGGAATGGCGGAGCCGAGGACACCGCGAATGGCGATGCATGGCCGTCGAGATGAGTGACATGCATCGCTCAGCGGGCTCTCACCCCAGGCCGCCGAGTCCGCGCCTGTCGGCGCGTCCTCTTACCGATCCATGGCGGCGGCGATGGCGGCGCGAACGGTCTCAGCATGGTCGGCGTCGTCGTAGGAGAGGCGCGGCCAGAAGAACCCGCGGAGGCCGTCCTGGGGGCGCCGCGGGACCACGTGAACGTGGAGGTGGGGAACGCTCTGACTGACATGGGTGTTCGTCGCGATGAAGCTCCCCGGGGCGTCGACGGCGCTGCGAACGGCGCGTGACATGTGTTGCACGACCGCGAAGAACGGGGCGATCTCATCGCTCGGAAGCTCTTCAACCGTCTCGATGTGGGTCTTGGGGATGACCAGCACGTGCCCTGGGAAGAGGGGGCGATGGTCGAGGAACGACAGGGTTTGGGCCGTCTCATGGACGAGGAGCGCGCTCCGCTCGCGGACGATCGAGCAGAAGGTGCATTCGGTCACTCTTTAGAACCTACCTGGCGCAGTGCATCAACCGGCGACTGCGATCCTCGACTCATGAAGTGCAGTCGGCGAATGCTGGATCCTGCGCCTCAACCCCTCCGACTCATGCGGTGGATGGTGCCGGGAAGATACGCTCGCCGGACGTGAGGCGATCGACTTGATCCTCACGAGGCGGACCACTCGGTCCAGTTGTGGACGTCGATCTCGATGATGGAACCGCCGATGGGACGGTCCCGGTACTGCGGGTAGCGGTTGGCCAGTAGCTCGGCGGCGGCCCCGTGCCTGTGATGCTCAGGCTCGATGATTGTCGCGGTCCCGTCGACCCGTGCCCACCAGAGCCTGGACCAATTTGGCTCGTAGTGCTGGACGAGAACGCTCACCTGTGGGTTGTGGCGGATGTTGGCGAGGCGCTTCAGGGCGGCGGTGCGCTTCGGCTTGTGGTCGACCCCGGTGACGAGCACGTTCCCGGCAAGGGCGAAGGTGATCGGGACCAGATGCGGCGAACCGTCGTCGTTCACCGTGGCCAGCACGCCGACCGCGGCCGCTTCGAATCGGCTGCGAGCGCTGGTGCTCACAGAGGCTCGGTCGGCCAGTTGGCGGCTCGAGGGACGAGCAGGTCGCCTGCGGCCTCCCGCCCCCAGGGACCGGCGGCGTGGAGTTGGACCTCGGAGGGGACATCGACGATGGGCGTTAGAGCCTCCGCACGTGGCGACGACGGCCCTTGCCTTCACGACATCCTTGGAGGAAGTTGGACACGTGCCGGCACGATATCAACCCCCTACCGCTGCGACGGTCCTCGATGTCCACGGTCACCTCAACAGCCTCCGGTACCCATCCCCTCGCCGTCGTTCCGATAGCCTGGGCGCATGGGTCGACCAACCATCCTGCTGCTGATCCTCGCGCTCGCTGCGTCCGCCTGCGCCGGTGAAATCGCCGAGGAGGACACAACGACGACAACCACTACGTCGGCGACGGAGCAGACGACATCCACCTCGACATCGACCACGACCACCATGACGCCGACGACGACAACCACTACGGAGCAGCCCATCCAATGGGACTTCTCGCCCTCCGCATCGCCACCGGTCATAACGCTGATCGACCCCGGTGGTGAGCCCCGCGAAGTCCGCGCCTACGCGATGATGGAGGGCACCGTTGCCGAAACCTCCATGCGATTCCGCTTCTCGATCGTTCAACTCATCGACGGAATACCGTCGATCGATGCCACCACCGCAGTCGACATCCAGATCGTCGCCGAGGTGACGGATGTGGTTCCCGAGGGCTTCGTCATCACCTCGACCTTCGGGAACTATCGAGCCAGCGCCTCGGATCCGGCAACCGAGGCCGCTCTCAACTCGGTCTACTCCGAGCTTTCGGGGACCGGCATCACCCAGTTGGTGTCGCCAACCGGGCAGATTCTCGCCGTGGCAGTCGACGAGTGGCTCGTCGACTTCAGCGAAATCACCACCGCCATCGCCGGCGCCGGCGCACCGCTGCCGACGGAGCCCATCGGCATCGGTGCCGAGTGGAGAGTCGACACCGAGATCGACGTCCAGGGCATCGCTCTCGTCCAGACTTCCACGATCACGCTCCTTGACATCGACGGTTCTCTGCTCCTCGTCGTGCTGGAGACGACACAGGAACTGGGACCGGAGGGTCTGACCATTCCCGGACTCGATTTGACGGACGCCGACGCCAGTCTCTCGACGGTCGGCACCGGCACCGCAACGTGGGATCTGTCTCTGCCGATTCCGGTTTCGGGCACGACCGAGGCGGTCCAGACCATGTTCGTGGCGCTTTCGATCGCCGGAGAAGAGAGCACGCTCAACCAGACGATCACGTCCAGCTTCGAACTCCCCAGTCCGGCCGCGTTCGCCCCTCCTGAGGGCACGCAAGTCTTCGACATCGAGGAACGAACTCATCTCGAGGGCTCTATCGAGTACGACCAGGACCCACCGGTGGGAGGGATCCACAACTCGGTGTGGCAGAACTGCGGCTTCTACGGCGTGCCGATCGACACCGAGAAGGCCGTCCACTCGTTCGAACACGGTGCAGTGTGGATCACCTATCGGCCAGATCTTCCGGCAGACCAGGTAGACGAGTTGCGCGAGAGAGCACGACAGCCTTTCACACTGGTGAGTCCGTACCCGGGCCTCGACTCCCCGGTGGTGGCCTCCGCCTGGGGCGTGCAACTCGTTCTCGAATCGGCCTTCGACCCGCGTTTGGCCGAGTTCATCGATTGGTTCGCACAAGGACCGCAAACGCCGGAACCGCGTGCCCCATGCTCCGGCGGCGGCGGGGATCCCGGGTAACGGAACTTCTCTACTGCTTTCGCGACCTCAGGCCCGCACACCACACCATCAGCCACCGTTGCAAAGTGTCACCTGGGCCAAAAAAAGACCGGTGGCGTAGGGCGAAAGGCTGGCCGGACACCGGATCCGGGTATCGCCGGACGCCTGCTACTGTACCGCCGGCCGCACCGGGTGGAGGCCAGCGCACAGTCGCTTCCCCGGTGGACACACGGCTCGGTTCTCACCCGGTTGGACTGCCTCTTCGGCCGACTCTCGATCCCCTTAGGCGATGGATGCCGCGCGATCGAGCGAGAGATCGGCACATCCCCCTACGTTCCCCAATGCGGGGACCAGGAGTCATCATGACGACCACGTTCGCCCACCTCGGGCTACCCGACCCGCTCATCCGTGCTCTAGCCGCGCACGACATCGTCGAGCCCTTTCCCGTCCAGACAGCCACGATCCCCGACGTCCTCGCCGGTAGGGATGTGTCCGGCAAGGCCCCTACCGGGTCCGGTAAGACCCTCGCCTTCGGGCTGCCCCTCATCGCCAGGGTCGACAGGGCGAGCCGGCATCGACCCCGGGCTCTGATCCTGGCTCCCACGCGGGAGCTCGCCGAGCAAATCAAGCGGGAGTTGACTCCGCTCGCCAAGGCTGCCGGCCGCCACGTGTTCGCCGTGTACGGCGGCGTCGGATACGGTCCTCAGAAGGGAGCCCTGCGCAAGGGTGTCGACATCCTGGTGGCCACCCCCGGAAGGCTCGAGGACCTGATTGCGCAAGGATCCGTGAATCTGAGTCAGGCCGACATAGTCGTGATCGACGAAGCCGACCGGATGGCCGACATGGGATTCTTTCCAGCCGTGCGACGAATCCTCGACAGCACCTCACGACGTCGACAGACGCTGCTGTTCTCGGCGACGCTCGATGGGGACGTGGCGGTTCTGAGCCGTGATTATCAGCGGGATCCCGTTCGTCACGAGACCGGGACGGTGGAGCCTGAAACGAGCGAAGCCCGGCACCACTTCTGGTTGGTGGACCACCACGATCGCGTTCGGCACACCGCGGACCTGGTGGACGCGGCCGGCCGCTCCATCGTGTTCACCCGTACCCGCCGCGGTGCCGACCGACTCGCCAAACAGCTGACGAAAGTGGAGATCGGTGCGGTTGCCATGCACGGCGGACGCTCCCAGAGCCAACGAAACAAGGCTCTCCAGGCGTTCTCGTCGGGTCGCGCCCAGGCGCTGATCGCAACCGACGTTGCCGCAAGAGGCATCCACATCGACGCCGTCGCATCCGTCATCCATTTCGATCCCCCCGGCGACTACAAGGACTACCTCCATCGATCGGGACGCACCGCTCGAGCCGGCGCCACTGGAACGGTGGTCAGCCTCGTGACCGGCGACCAGAAGCGAGCCGTTCGCCGCATGCAGCACGATCTCGACCTACGAGCACCGATCGAGACGCCTCGACTCGATGCGCTCCACCACGGTGGCCACCGGATCGGCGAACCTTCGCTCAAGGAGACAGGACAAATGGGTTCATCCACGCGCCCTGCTGGACGTTCCCAGAGGCGACCGCGTAACACGGCCAACGATGGGCAGAGCCTCTACGTCGGGAACCTACCGTGGGGAGCCACCGCCGAAGACATACAGGTGCTGTTCGGACGCCACGGCGAGGTTCACAAAACCACGATCGTCACCGACCGGCGAACCGGGCGCTCCAAGGGGTTCGGCTTCGTGGACATGCCACCGTCGGCCGCTCGGACCGCGATCGAGGCGCTGCACGGGTCGACACTGGGCGGCCGGGACCTCACCGTCCGCCTCGCCCGGCCCAAGCCCCACCGCGGCTGAACCTCCCGACCCTTGGGTCCGGCAGGACTTTGGCGGTAGACCTCCGATAGCCGAAGTCATCGAGGGTTGAGGCGGCCTTCGGTGGTAGTGCGTGCCGTCGGGTGAGGGGGTTGGATCGGTGAGGCGGTTTGTCGGCGTCCTCTCTTCGGCCATCGCGGTGGCGCTGACGGTCGGCCTCGTCATCCTGGCGTTCCAGTCGATTACAGGTGACTTCACCGGTGGAGAACTTCAGATCGTTTGGACGATCACCGGTTTCGCTGGCATCTTGACCGCTTTGGCCTGGGCAGCGGCCGTTGCGATTCTGAAGCCGGCGTCGCGATCGCCGGCGTATCGGGCTGTGTCCGGTGCGCTCCTTGCGGGGTTGGTGCTGACCTTGGTGGTCCACCCGTGGGCGCTCCTGGCAGCGCCCATTGTCGGGTTTGCCCTGTGGCAGAGGGACGCCCGACGAGCCGGGGGGAATCCTGCGGACTCCGCCGACCTCCGATGACTCAGCTTCTGGTGGGAGCGGCTCGCTTCCGATACCCATTGCGGTGTCCCGACATGATGGTGTCGGTACGATCGCGTCTGCTCGTTTCTGCAGAGGGGGCACCGCAATGAGCGACCAAACCATCGTTCTTGGTGATGGTGAGACGGCGGTGGTCGGCTATGGCCTGCTGCTGCTACGAGACACGGTCGACACGACGCTGGGGCACGCCTATGAGGGGCCGTTCGTTGCCTGTCACATCGAAGGGTGGCGCCGGTCGTGGAGCGTGTCGATGCCGAACGCAGCGTTCTACTACGACGAGGGAGGCACCAGGGCGTATCCGGAGCGAATCTTGTACATGAGCGCGCGCCCGGACCCTTCGACATCAATGAATTGCACCGTGTTCGTGTTGGATGGCGACGAGCTGGCCGCCATGCATGGCCGCGAGTGGATCTACGATCCGATCGCCGTCAATTCCGACCTTCGCGGCGTCCGCGTCGAGGGCGGTGACGCGGTCATATACGTGGGGAAGCCCGAGCACGCCGTCCCGTCGGCGGAGAGCCCACGTCTCGTGGCGGTGCGCGGTACTTTCGTTCGGATGCTCACCGATGTTCTGGAAGCACTCGATCCCGCGGAGCGGTCCGACTTCGAGCGCACCACGGACCCGATACCTGAGCATCTGCTCATAGACGACACCCTGGACCCGACCAGGCCGAACCCGTGGGAGGCAGCGGGATACGACTTCCGCCCCGAACCCGGATCCTGAAGCCCGAGCTTGATTCGGGTGGCCCTCTCCGGCCTCGAGCGTGCACCGCTTCGTCGAAGTGATTAGCTTTCGAGCAAGCCATCTGTATTGATCTGCATGCCCCGATATCTAGTGATCGCCTACCAGACCGCCGAGAATCCGGCTTTACTGCAGAGGCTAAAGGACATCGCCGAAGCCGAAGAGGGAGCCAGCTTCGTCCTGTTGGTCCCGGCCACGGCGACCCAGCATCTGAGGCTGGTCACTGCGCAGGCGTCTTTCGCCTTGGCCCAGCAAGCGATGGAACGAGCGCAGAGCCGCTTCCACGACGAGGGTATCGAACTGGCTGAGGTGCGAGTTTCCGACCCGAACCCGATCGTTGCCGCCACCAAAGAGCTGGCGAACTTCCAGCAGTACGATGGGATTGTTGTCTCTACCTTCCCCCCGGGCGTATCTCGTTGGCTGAAGATGGACGTCGTGAGCCGACTGCAACGCATGACCTCCGTTCCGGTGACCCACGTCGTGGCCCACCCGGAACCCGGCGAGAACTGATCTTCGGAAGGGCTCATGGGACAGGTGATCGCGGTCGAGTCTCAGGTCGTGGATGAAGTCGCGCTGCTGAGCTGTGATCGATCTCTCACCGGACAGGATGGCGAGGCGTACGAGTCGGCAGATCAGGCCGCGGCAAGCACAACATTTCCGGGTGTCCTGACGCAGCGATTATTCGCGGAGGACGCCGCTATCGACCACGTCTATGTGCTCTTCAACGAAGTGGTCGTGCGTCGCCGCAGAGGATGGGACCAGGCGTCGCTCGACGCGGCTGCTCGCATCCTCAGCAACCTCTTCGTGTTCTACGACGAGGACTGGAGCGCTGCCGCTGAGGAGACGCCCGTCGGGGGTGAAGGCCGCCTCCTCGAGCTTGGACCGGCGCCCGGCGTCACAGCACCTCAGTTGTCCGCGGATGCCATGGAGGCGCTGCGCGCGCAGCACTACAACGCCACCATCACCTACCTGCAAAAGGTCTATGACAAGCTGTGGATCCTCAGAGTACGTCCCCACGATGGCATGCTCCCATACGAGGCCGGCCAGTACACAACGCTCGCATTGGGCTACTGGGAGCCCCGCATCGACGACCTCAGGGAGGAGCTGACGCCGGAGAAGACGCAGAAGCTGGCGCGTCGGTCGTACTCCATCAGCAGCCCCATCTTCGGAGACGACGGCAACCTACTCGACCCGGCGGAGGAGACAGCCCTCGAGTTCTACGTGGTGCTGGTGGAAAAGGACTGGCGAGGAACACCGGCGGTACTCACCCCGCGCCTGTTCCTCAAGGGCGAGGGCGACAAGCTCTTCATCGGGCGCAAGGCCGCCGGCCGCTACCGCCTCGACGGGGTCGATGACCCTGAGGCCGACCTGTTCTTCATGTCTACGGGAACCGGGGAGGCGCCCCATAACCGTATGGTCCTGGAGCTGCTGCGGCGGGGGCACCAGGGTCGCGTTGTCTCTGCCTGCTGCGCTCGCTATTGGCAAGACCTGGCCTACGTCGACAAGCACCGGGAGCTGGAAAGCCGGTTCCCGAACTACCGCTATTTCCCGATTACCACCCGCGAACCCGAGAATCAAGGCAACAAGATCTACATCCAAGACCTCATCGAGTCGGGGATGTTGGAAGAGGAGCTGGGCCTGACGTGGGACCCGTCCCGTATGCACTTCTTCCTGTGCGGCAACCCGGCGATGATCGGCCTCCCGGAATGGGACGGGGACAAACCTACCTTTCCCGAGACGCGCGGAGTCGCCGAGATCCTCGTCGAGCGTGGATTCACCATCGATCACCGCCGTACGGTGGGCAACATCCATTACGAGGAGTACTGGTGAACCTCGCTGATACCTCAGCCATCCAACGCACCACGACCGCCACAGCCTCCTCCAAAGGGACGGATGGAAGCAGCCGCGATCAGCAACGTGGATCAAGAAGTGGCGTAAGGCCTGGCCGCGCTCGATGACTACATGGCGATCGTTGAGCCGGGCCTCCACGCCCTGAAGTGCGGTACGTGGATGCCGTCCTACGTCGGTTACTGCCAAGCCTCCGACACCGCGCCCCGGACCTCGATGGATCGAGGCCTGGGAGGATGCCAGACTGTGCTCCAGAGCTGGTCCCCGGCCGAGACGGTCCCACGTTCGACCGAAAGCATGGTGACTGACTGATGATCGTCGGCGTGAACGCTGAGAAAGGCCGCGATGAACGGCGGGTTGCACTCGTCCCGGCTGTCGTCGCCCCGCTCATCGATGCCGGCGTGAGCATCGTCGTTGAGACAGGAGCAGGCATCAGGGCGGGGTTCTCTGACGCCGAGTATGAAGAACAGGGAGCGCGGATAGCGAACGACAGCTCGGAGGTGCTCACTTCGGCCGACGTACTGGTCAGGGTGCGCGGGTTTGAAGCCCAAGGGAAGGACCTCCTCGAGGAAGTCTCACAGCTTGGCGCCGGCCATACGGTGGTAGGGCTGTTGAATCCGTTCGGAGCGCCCTCAACTGTCGAGGCTCTTGCCGAACGCGGTGTCACGGCCTTCGCCCTCGAGCTACTTCCCCGTATCAGTCGAGCGCAGCCCATGGATGCGCTGACCTCGATGGCAACCATCAGTGGGTACAAAGCGGTCTTGGAGGCGGCCGTCACGCTGAACAAGATGTGCCCACTCCTGATGAGCGCCGCGGGCACCGTCACACCGGCGCGCGTGTTCGTCATCGGTGCCGGCGTGGCGGGGCTACAGGCGATCGCCACGGCCCGCCGTCTCGGCGCGGTTGTGCAGGCGTATGACGTCCGACCGGCGGTCGGTGAGCAAGTCGAGAGCTTGGGCGCACGATTCGTGCAACTCGAACTCGATACGGAGCAGACGGAGTCGGCGGGTGGATACGCGCAGGCGATGGGCGACGAGTTCTACAGTCGCCAGCGCGAGCTGATGACGGAGGTCGTCGCCGAGAGCGATATTGTGATCACGACGGCGGCGGTTCCGGGGGCGACGGCTCCCGTGCTCGTTACCGGCGAGGCCGTGCGGCGAATGCGGCCGGGCTCGGTCATAGTGGATCTTGCGGCCGAGACCGGAGGCAATTGCGAGTTCACGCGGCCTGGAGAAACGGTTGACGTTGGTGGCGTGACGATCCTCGGTCCGCTGAATCTGGCCTCGACGATTCCCTTCGACGCAAGCCATATGTACGCTAGGAATATCGCGGCGTTTCTCGGCATCATGCACCAGGATGGAGTGCTGCACCTCGACCTCGACGACCAGATCTTGCGCGACTCGCTGGTGACCCACGACGGAGATGTCGCACACTCCAAGGTGCGGGAGCTGCTCGAGCTGCCCGCACTTGAATCAACACAGTCACGCAGTACGGGCTCCTGATGGAGGTCTTCGTAGCGGCCCTGACGATCTTCGTGCTGGCGCTCTTCGTCGGCTACGAGGTGATAACCAAGGTCCCGCCGTTGCTCCACACCCCGCTGATGTCGGGAGCAAACGCAATCTCTGGCATCACGCTGGTGGGCACCCTGGTGACTGCAGGCGCAAAGCTCACCGTCCTCACGACGATTCTCGGATTCCTGGCTGTGTCGATGGCGACGGCGAACGTAGTCGGCGGGTTCCTTGTCACCCATCGGATGCTTGGGATGTTCAGGGGGCAGCGAGACCGTGGCTGAAGAGTGGATCAATCTCTTCTACCTCGGCGCGGCCGTTCTCTTCATCCTGGCTCTCAAAGACATGTCCCATCCGCGCACTGCGGTACGAGGCAACCTGCTCGGGGCGACCGGCATGCTGGTCGCCATCGTCGTAACTCTCACGGACAGACGGATCGTCAGCTTCCAGGTGATCGTCGCTGCCGTTGTCGTCGGCGCGCTGATCGGCTCTGTCATGGCCTACCGAGCGCCGTTGACGGCTATGCCCCAGGTCGTAGCGGTATTCAACGGCTTCGGCGGCGGTGCGTCTGCATTGGCAGTTGGCGCTGCCCTCGAAGAGGCCCTCAAGGGCGGCTTCGTCGAGGCGATTGATCTGCAATTCACCCTGGCGGCAGCTGCGTCCGCGCTCATCGGTGGGGTGTCCTTGACGGGAAGCGCCATCGCCTTCGGGAAGCTGCAGAGATTGGTTTCCGAGCGACCCGTGCTGTTTCCCGGCCGTCACGTGGTCAACGCCGCCTTGGTGACGGTGTGCGTAGCGTTGAGCATCTGGCTTGTGATGTCCGCCGACTCGTCGCTGCCGTTCTGGCTGCTCGTCGGGGCGGCGTCGCTGCTGGGAATACTCCTGGTGATTCCAATAGGTGGGGCGGACATGCCCGTCGTGATCTCACTGCTCAACGCGTACTCTGGAATCGCGGCAGCCGGGCATGGGTGGGTCCTGAACAACAGCGTGCTGATCATCGCCGGCTCACTGGTCGGAGCCGCCGGCTTCATACTCACCGCGCTGATGTCCCGCGCCATGAATCGCTCGCTGGCGAACATCATATTCGCGGGCGTCGGGGCAACCGCAGCAAGCGTCGAAGAAAGCGACGAGATCTACGCTGGCCGCGTCAAGTCGGCCTCCGCCGAAGAGGTGGTGATGCTCTTGGACGGCGCGCGTCGAGTCGTGGTCGCTCCGGGATATGGCCTGGCAGTCGCCCAAGCTCAGTACGCGATTCGCGACCTGACTCAGTTGTTGGAGGAGAAGGGTGTAGAGGTCGAATTCGCCATCCACCCCGTCGCCGGAAGAATGCCCGGGCACATGAATGTTCTGCTCGCCGAGGCGGACATCCCCTACGAGCAATTGAGGGAACTGAACGATATCAACCCGACTTTCAGACAGACCGACGTTGTGCTCGTCATCGGCGCCAACGACGTTGTGAACCCGATGGCACGAGAGGCCGATCCGTCGATCCCGATAGCGGGAATGCCTATTCTCGACGTCGATCAGGCCAAGACTGTCGTAGTCATCAAGCGCTCATTGGGCCCGGGATTCGCCGGGATCCCGAATCCGCTCTTCGCTGCGGACAACACATTGATGCTTTTCGGCGACGCCAAGCAGGCAGTGACCGCACTCACTTCGGCGCTGCAGCAAGCGTAGGCATAGTGGCCCAGATCGACTGTTATCCGGAGAGGTCAGCGGGCGCCGAAGTGGCCTCTCATCATGATCGAGCCTTAGAGCGTCCGCAAATAGGCGGACGCTCTTTCGCGATGTCAATGGCTCTTCGCCTTACGGCTCATCGCTGGTCTTAGCTCCAGTGTTCGAGTCCTACTCGGCCTCGAACCCCTCCGCATGGTTGTGCCGCCCTGCGGGCGGCGCCCTGTACTACGGCCCGGGGGCCCCAACCCCAGGCCGCCGAGTCCGCGCCTATCGGCGCGCCCTCTTACTCGGCCGAGATCGTGGCCGCCCACCCCGGGTACCCGCAGACGCCTAGCGCCTGGGTGAGCCCGTGATATAGCTCTCCAGATCGCCGATCAGGCGCTGCTGCGTCACGATCATGCTCTTGACGATGTCGCCGATCGAGACCAAACCGATCACACTTTCACCCTCGACGACCGGTAGGTGCCGAAACCGGCCTTCGGTCATCCTCGTCATGCAGTCCTCGACAGAGACATCCTCGGTGACAGTCTCTACCTCATGCGTCATGATGTCGGTCACGGGTGTGTCCAGTGACGAGCGACCCTCGAGGATGACCTTCCTGGCGTAGTCTCGCTCGGACATGATGCCGACCAGCTTGGCGTCGTCGAGCACGACAACCGCTCCCAGGTTCAGCTCCGCCATGAGGGCGAGAGCCTCGTAGATCGTGGTCGTCGGCTCCACCGAGTAGATGTCCCTGCCCTTTTGGTCGAGAAGGGCCCCAACCGTCTTGTTCACCACACGTTCTCTCCGTGTCTCCTACCCCAAACTTAGCGGGACTCGTCGCCAGGGACGCGCCGAGCACTGGTCCCGTGCTACTCCAGACCCAGCTCAACCTCGGGATGACGGGGGCGAAGGTTTCGGTCCTGAATCGTGCGAACGCAGGAATTCCAGCGAAGGATGGAATCGTCGTTGCCGCCGGGTCGCGCCTCGGCGGCCTTCTCATACCACTCCATAGCCTCACGGAACCCGTCATAGGAGAAGGCGGCACTGGGCCCCCTCGTCAACAGGGCACGGGCCCGACGCTCGACGATGATGCCGTTGTAATAATGACGCTCATACTCATCGGTGAGCTGATTGGCACGCTCCTTGGCTTCTTTCACGGACGAGACACCTGTCTCGAACTGGTCCGTCATCGCCAGCACCAGCACCACAAGAGCCCGCTGGTTGTCGGCATCGACCGACAGGACGTCGTGACAGATGCTCCGCGCTTGGACCGGCTGGCTGAGCAACCGGTAGTGCTCGGCACGGTTGATGGCGGCGTCGATGCCGTCGGGGGTGATGGTCTTCAGCTCAAACTCTTCTGCCACGCATCTTCCTTTCGGCCGACACTACAGACGGAGGGCGGCCAGTCCGGCAAGAATCGTTCCTGCGAGCGCGGTCCCATAGAACAGCCATGCCTGCTTTCCGAGACGGCCGAACCCCAGGTCCACCAGTGCATACCGGAACCGGTGCGCCCAGTGGAATAGGAAGAGAAACACCAGGCCCACCACGACCAGCCGCGTCAGTGGATTCCCGATCAGCGACACCAGATCGTCCTCAGCCACCCACCCCGCGGGAACCGCCACCCCGGTGACGAACACCATGGCCGGCAGGAGCATCGCTGATGCCGTTCCCCCGCCGGCGAAGAGAAGCCAGAACAAGGGGGCCGTCTTGTCGGGCTGCGGGCTCATCCGAGCACCAGCCACACCACGCCAACCGACACCAATACGAAGAGCATGCCCGTGGCCCCGACTATCAGGTTGGGGTCGACCGGTTCATCTTCTCTCCACAGGACCATGACCTTGGGCGTAAGGGCTATCCAGGTACCGGTGTGATAGAGCGCCAGCACCAGGACCACGACGTGTGACCACACACTCAACGGGCTGCGCAGGAAGTCGTAGAAAACCGAGAAGGATCCAGCATCGGCGGCCGACCACAGCGCCCAGATGAGCAGAAGTGTGTAGGCGAACACCGCCACGCTGGTCAGCTCTCTGATCACGAACCGGAAGTAGGCAGGCCTCTTCAACCACCAGCTTCGGGGGAGTGGGTGAGTCAGTTCGCGGGTCATCACCGGCCACGTCCGGGCAGGACCAGAGACTTGGCCCAATCGAGCGCATATGACAGCTTGAGCATCTGAATGGCTCCGGCTGGGTCGACATCCTTGGGACAGACCTGAGTGCATTCACCGACATAGGTGCATTCCCAGATGCCCTCGTGCGCGGTGACCACGTTCGCCCGCTCCTTCTTCCCATTGTCCCGGGAGTCGAGGTTGTACCGCTCGGCAAGTGCCAGGGCCGCCGGACCGGTGAACATCGAGTTGAGCCCGTATACCGGGCAGGCCGAATAGCAGAGCATGCAGTTGATGCACATGCTGAAACGCTTGTAGCGGGCCACCTGGGCGGGTGTTTGCAGGTACTCGCCGGCCTCGAGGGGCTTGTCCTCAGCCGGGATCAGCCAGGGAGAGACGGTCGAAAGCTTCTCCATGAAGTCTTCCATGTTGATGACGAGGTCCCGGATGACCGGAAAGTGAGAGAGGGGCTCGACCCTTATGGTCTCGGTGTCGTAGTCCCGTATGAAGGTCTCGCAGGTGAGCTTGGGCTCGCCGTTGACGCTCATTCCGCAGCTCCCGCAGACACCCATCCGACACGACCACCGGAAGCTGAGAGTTGGGTCGATCTCAGCCTTGATGTGGTCGAGCGCGTCCAGCACCACCCAGCTGTCCCGATAGGTGATCTCGTAGCTTTGGAATCTCGGCTCGCTCTCCTCGTCGGGCAGGTAGCGGTAGACCTCGAGAACCGTCCGTTCAGGCACGCCCATACACCCTCTCACCGGGTGGCCATCGGGTGATCGTCACCTCCTTGTAGTTGATTGTCGGATCGCCTTCGCCCCGGTAAGCGAGGGAGTGTTTGAGGAAACCGTCGTCGTCACGGCCCGGGTAGTCGGTCCGCTGGTGAGAGCCTCGGGACTCGGTCCGGGCCAGGGCGCTATGGGCGATGGCCTCCCCGACGTCGAGCATCGCTCCGAGTTCGAGGGCCGCTACCAACTCGGTGTTGAAGGTCCGGCTCATGTCGGCCAGGGACAGCTTCTCGTATCGACTCTTGAGTTGGGCGATCGTCGCGCAGGTCCGTTCCAGCGTGGCTCGGTCCCGAAAGATGCCCGCCCCTTCCTCGAGGGTCTCCTGTAAAACGGCCCGGATTCCCGAGACGGTCTCGCTGCCACCGTTGCGATGAAGCAGCGTCGCCTCCAGCCGCCTCTCTTCTGATCCGGCCGAGGTCTCCAGCAGCTGGTTCGAGGGAGGTGGGACTTGGCCGGCGTGATCCACGGCCACCGACGCGGCCCGAGCACCAAAAACCAGGATCTCGGTGAGCGAGTTCGATCCGAGACGATTGGCTCCGTTCACGCTGACGCAAGCGCACTCCCCGGCGGCGAAAAGGCCCGGCAGAGAAGTCGCCCCGTTGGTGTCGGTGTCGATCCCGCCCATCATGTAATGGACGACGGTGCGGATCGGGATCGGCTCATGGGCCGGGTCGATGCCGACATAGCGAACCGCCAGCTCCCGGACCATGGGGATCTTGCGATCGATCGTCCGCTCACCGAGATGGCGGATATCGAGGTGGACATAGTCGCCGTCGGGACCCTCGAAGGTGCGACCGGCTTCGCGTTCCTTGATGAAGGCCTGGGAGAGCCGATCCCGGGGACCCAGCTCCATGGTCTGTTTCTGTGGATGGTTGGGGTCGTCGACGTCGAGGGGCTGACCCAGGTCGTAGTCCTGGAGATAACGGCGGCCCTCCTTGTTGACCAGGATTCCGCCCTCGCCCCGAGCGGCCTCCGTGATGAGGATGCCGGTGCCGGGTAGACCCGTCGGGTGGTACTGGACGAACTCCATGTCCTTCAGCGGCACCCCGGCCCGGTAGGCCAGGGCCATGCCATCACCCGTCTTTATGTTGCCGTTGGTCGTGAACGGGTAGACCCGGCCGGCTCCGCCCGTGCAGAAGATGACCGACTTCGCACCTATGGCGTGCATGTCCCCGGTACGGATCTCGATGGCGGTGACCCCCTGGCAGCGACCGTCGGCGACGATGAGGCTGGTGACGAACCACTCGTCGAAACGGTTGATGGCGTCGTACTTGAGCGACGTTTGGAAGAGGGTGTGGAGGAGATGGAAACCGGTCTTGTCGGCGGCGTACCAGGTCCGCTCCAGTTTCATCCCACCGAAGGGGCGGACCGAGATGCGGCCGTCGGGCTCACGGCTCCACGGGCATCCCCAGTGCTCCAACTGAAGCATCTCCTTGGAGGCGTTTTCGACGAGAACCTCGACGGCGTCCTGGTCGGCCAGCCAATCAGACCCCGAGATCGTGTCGTAGGCATGGTCGTCGAGCGAGTCGGTCGGCGAGATCACGGCGGCGGCTCCGCCTTCGGCCGCGACCGTATGGCTCCGCATCGGGTAGACCTTCGAGATCACCCCGACGCTGACGTCGGGATGATCCCGAGCTACGGCGATGGCCGCACGAAGCCCTGCTCCACCGCCCCCGACGATCAGGACATCATGCTGGAAAGTTTCCATCTTCACTGAGCATCGACGCTGGCATGGAACCTACACACGCGGAGTTGGGGGAGTCGAACGGTGGCCGACACAACGGTGATCCTGATATACGTCTCGGATTACGCTTTCCAGCCGAACAGCCAGCTTCCGGTTTGCACGAAGCCGACCCAGAAGGCCAGCGCCACCGGAGCGGCGAGAAGCGACCACGATGGTCGCCGGGCCGTGAGGCGGATGGTCGCCACGAACCCCAGAACCCAGATCGTCCATAGTGGATATACAACCGACTGGGGCACCACCAGACCCGATCCAAGGTAGAGGACCCCTACCGCGAGGTAGGAGACAACGCCGACGGTCCCGACGAGGCGATCCTTGAGCTGGAGCACGAATGCCATGGCCGCGCCAATGTTACGCGAGCCCGCCTTGTCCAGATCGGGAGAGCGGTGTCGAGCACCTCGCCCATGTAAGGAATCCCAGGTGTGACGTCATCCGCTGTGTGGAGGCTTGAGATCTCCGTGGCCACTCGGTTCGAGGAAGACGATCGGGATCTCCCGCCCGGTGCGCCTCTGATACGCCTCGTAGCCACGGTAGGCCTCCTGGAGGCGCTGCCACCAGATCGCTCGTTCCTCGGCGTCCGCGGTGCGAGCGATCACATTCCGGCTGGCTCCGCGGAGGTTCACGGCGGCGGCCGGCCGGGCGACCAGGTTGAGATACCAGTCCGGGTGATAGTCCCTCCCTCCCCAGGAGGCGATGACCACCAGAGTTTCGCCATCTTGCAAGAACAGCAGCGGCACCGTGTGCGGCTTGCCGGAGGTGCGACCCCGAGTCGTGAGTAGCAGCATGTCGTTGGCCACCAGACGCCTTCCGACACGGCCCCGAGTCGTCCGGTACAGCATCGCATGGAGCCGGGACAGGCGGCGGGCGGTGGCATCTCTCACCCCATGAGTGTGGCCGATTGGCGACGAAACAGGCGGCGTCCGGAGCCTTCTTGGTCTTGTGAGTGCGGTCGACTGACGCCGTATCGTGGCCGCGCCGACCTACAGGTCAGGGGGTCCAGTCGGCGAAGGTGTCGATCGTGAAACGCACGTCGGGGCCTAGTGGGTAGAGGATCGGGGACGTGCATCCCGCGGCGACGTACTCGGCAACCTTTGCCCGGCATTCCTCCGGCGTTCCGGCGGCAGCAATCATCTGGACGATGTCGTCGGACACGAGCTTTGAGGCTTCGACGACCTGCTGGTGGGTGGCGGGCCAGCTCAGCACCGCTCCGATCTCCTCCAGCAGGGCTGCGGGGACGCCTGATGCCCTCATGAGGTGTGGTTGCTGACCCAGATACTGAGTCACGAGCATGCGCGCCCCGTCGAGCGCGGCCTGTCGGTCCTCGGAGACGGAAGTCACCACCAGCTGTGGCCGATCGAGATCATCGACGCTGCGCCCCGCCTTGGCAGCCCCCCGCTCGAGTGCTTCCATCGCTCGCGTGTTGTAGGTGGGTGCGACCAAATAGTTGAGCAGCACCCCATCGGCGATCTCACCGGTGAGCTCCATCATCTTCATCCCGGTGGCACCGATGAAAATGGGAACGTCCTTCGGCCTACGTTCCTGATGGACATAATCCAGGACGACCCGATCAAAACGAACGAACTCACCTTGATAGGTCACCTCCTCGTTCGCCAGCAGCGCCCGCACCACTTCCACCGTCTCCCTGATTGCTCGCAGCGGCCGGGTGCGGTTGATGCCCACCTGACTGGCCAGTGGGTCCCACCATGCGCCGATGCCCAGCATGACGCGACCAGGAGCCAGGTCGTCCAGGGTGGAGAAGGTCGAGGCGAGAAGAGCCGGATTGCGGGTCCAGTTGTTGACGACACCGGCGCCCACCTTGATCCGGTCGGTATGCGTGAGAAAAACCGCCATGGGAACCGTCGCTTCACGTGCCAGGCGGCTCTCGGCCTGCCACACAGATTCGAACCCGCGGTCCTCGGCATAACGGACAAACTCGACCGCCTCACTGATGGCATGGGAATCCTGCAGATACAGGCCCATTCGCACGCGCTTGTTGTCACCCATAGTCGACCTCGTTCCCCAGCCGTGCCTGTCGTCGCACTATTGCCGGCCCGTTCAGTGGTGCTGGCTGCCGCCCTGCCACAGGCCGTCGGCCCATGCGCGAGACCGAGAAGGACCTCCAAACGCAACCCACCTTCTCCGACACCTCGGACCCTACGCCGCTGTCACGACGGTCGGACGGCCTCGGACGAGGACCAGGGCCGGAAGTTCGCCGATACCGACACGCCAACCGGACACCGCTCAGCGGCATGTTCGGTGCCGGGAAAGTGCGCCCAGTCGATGGAGAGAACTTCGTCCATGGCTTTACGGCCTCGCTTGCCCTCTTCCATGACCACTGAGGGGCATCGATCCCTGGTGCTCTCCGCCCCTCGCCTGTCGCTTTTCAGCTGAGGCGGTCCGCCGAGCTGCCTTGAAGCGCTCTCTTCGACTGCGACCTAGCTCATTGAGACGACTCGGTGGCGTACCCCATCTCGTGCCAGGCGTTGGTCCCTCCGTTGATGCTTCGGACATCCTGGTAGCCCAGGGTGGTCAGGAACAGCACACCAGAGAGCGAGATGTTGCCTCGCTGACATACGGTGAGTACCGGGGTGTGACGATCCTCGGGAAGCTCCGACAGGCGATCGGGAAGCTCGTCGAGCGGAATGTTGACGGCGCCGTGGAGGTGCGTCTCGCGGTAATCGTCGTAGTCCCGCACGTCTATCACCAACGGCTCTTGTTTCTGCCACAGCTCGTGGGCCGAGGCCACATCGATGGTCAGGTCCGCGTTGGCCCTGACGTTTTCGATCATCTCGTCGAGAAGCTGTTCGCGCTTGCTTGTGGAGGTCGCTTGCCCCGTGCCCAGTCCCGTCAGATGCTTGACAACCGATGATGCATACTTGAAGGCGCTGTCGGGGAAGATGACCACCGCTCTGTTGCCCGGTTCGTCGGCTATCAGCTTGAACGCGCCCGCCAGGGCCATGGCGGAGCTCGGTCCTGCCGTGATGCTCTCCTCCCGGTTCAGACGCAGGCACAGATCGAAGGCCTCCTGGTTGTGGATCTCCACCAACCCGTCGTACTCGTCGGGTTGGAAGAACCGGGTCTGCTGCAGCTGGCGGATGCTGCGGACGCCGGGAATGTCGTGCCCCTCGTTGGGGTGAACACCCAGCACATGGACGTTGGGCTTTTGCTCCTTGAGGAACCGGCCGGCACCGCGGATTGTGCCGCAGGTGCCTAGACCGGCGACGAAGTGGGTCACGGTGCCCTCTGTCTGACGCCAGATCTCGGGTCCGGTGGTCTTGTAGTGGGCTTCGGGGTTGGCCTCATTGCCGTACTGGTTCAGCATGTGGAAGTTGGGCTGTTGGGCGATTTCCGATGCCACGGCGATGGCCCCCTCGGGCGCCCCAGGTGCGGGGCACAGGTCGTCCTCCAGCTCCACAACGTCGGCCCCGAACAAGCGCAACATGGTCCGTTTCTCCACTGGAATCTGGTTGGAGAGGGTCGTCGTCAGGGAGTAGCCGTTAACGTTGGCCAACATCGCCAGGCCGAGACCGGTGTTTCCCGAAGTGGGCTCCACCAGGTCGTGGTTTGCTCCGATCACACCCCGTTCCTCGGCGTCGCGCACCATGTTGAAGGCCACCCGGTCCTTTACGGCTCCGAACGGGTTGTACCACTCCAGCTTGGCGTACACCTCTGTGTGCTCAAACGGAATCACCCGGTTGAGACGCACCAGCGGTGTGGGATTGTCGACGCTTGGGAGCAGGCCCACGATCGAGTCGTAAACCCGCAGAGAATGGTTATTTATGCTGGGAACCTCCGTATCTGGGATGGTCAACCCGCAATCCGAGCCGTCACAAACCCCGCCCCCACGGCGACTGCGGTCGGCACTACTGCGATGCCGTACTTTCGGGCGAGATCGGGTCGCTCCGTAACGTCGACCGTGACAAGATGCCGGCCTTCTGCCACCAAACGGCTTTCGAGGGTGTGACACTCGGTGCACAGCGGGTGGGTGAACACAACCACGATTTCGCCGGCTTCTTCCACACCCATGTCCGTGAGATCTACCCGGTCAAGCCGATGGCCGTAGATACCACGCATGCGGGCGCCCAGTCGGTAGAGCTCGCATCCGACACAAAAGCCGGACGTGGCCGCCAGCAGCGCCAGCGCAGCGACCAGAAGCCCGAGAGACCAACCCAAGACCTCGAGACCAACGGCATGTGCGACGGAGGCAACGCCGAGGACGGCCAACCCGACCATGTTGGCGAAGCGAGGCGGACGGGCATCCTCGATCGGCCCCTCCCCGAAGCGAGGCTGGATCAGCTCGAAGTAGGCGAGGCAGGGAAGGCAATAGCGGCGACCAAACGTCAGGCCAACAAACAGCTGGACGGCAAGGATCGCCAAGAGCGGCCACCAGTCGATGACGAACGCCAGGACAGCCAGCGAACCGATGGTCGCCTGGTTGACCCGGGGAGCACGGGCGTCAATGACATCCACGTCCCTATAGGGATCTGCGCTTCGCTCGTTCATCGCCCGAACCTCGCTGCGACGACTATCTCCCGACAGCATGTGATGGAGGCTGGTTCTGTGAAGTACAGCCATGCGCCATCAGGGGAGAGGCCGATTCCGAGGGGACCACCCGAGGCCTTCAACATGGCCATATCCTACGGGTTGGCGGTTTGGAGCTGAGGGCTGATACTGGTGACACAAACCTCCTCGAGGTTCTTGTGGGGATCGATCTCAACTTGGCTTTGGCGATGGATGGAGCCCATCAATCCGGCGACGATTCCGCGGTCGAAGGAGCAAACGACTTCAGGATGGTCTAGGGCATACGCCCCGAACGGGCAGTGACTGGTGAGGAGCTGACCGGCGTGCGTCTCTGCTCGGGCCCCAAATCCGATGCCTCTCATGGCGTCGGCGACCGTCGTGATTGCTCCGTCGAGCCCGCCTGCGATCGAGTCGCCCAGCTCTGCGGCAAGTTCTTCCCCGTAGTCGTGGCCGAAGCGGTAGGCGACCTCTGCTCTGTCGGTGGGTCCGACCGTTTCAACGAGGTGGGTGAGGAGCTCGACGAGGAGGCCGAGATTGCGGGGTGGATAATCCAGATGGACTTCCCGAGTACCGGCTTGGTAGCGCTTTGCCGGACGCCCCACTGTTCGGGGTTTCGTCGCGGTGCTGGTCGTCACGAAATCCTCACCGGCCAACAGGTTGAGGTGGTGACGGGCGACTGTTCGATGAATGCCGAACATCTCGGCGACATCAGAAACAGCCAAGGGCTCGGTTGATTCCTTGATGGCGATGAGGATGGCCCGTCTCGTGGCATCACCGAGGGATTTGACGACCCCGGCGGCGACCCTATCGAATTCCTCGTAGACCCTTGGAGCGGCGACGCTAACCACGGAAATCAGCCTCCTCGAGCCCCAGAGCAGGGCTCCGCAGATTCGTCAGAGCCTCTCTTTCGATCTGGCTGATGCGTTCAACGCTGAGCGAGAACTCCTCGGCAATCTGAGCGAGACGTCGCGGAACACCGTCGAAGAACCCGTACCTCAGGGTCAAGATCCTGCGTTTCCGCTCGGGAAGCTGGTCGATGGCCGCACGGAGCCTTCTGGATACGTCATGAAGCTCTGCCTCGAGTGAGGGATCAGCGGCATTCCCGTCTTGAACGAAGTCGCCGAGTATGGAGCCATCCTCTCCAACCGGTTGGTCGATCGAGACCGGCTGACTCACCTCGAGGGCCCTGCGAACAGCATGTTCAGACAAGCCCGCGTGTCGTGCAGTCTCGCTGAGCGTGGGTGCCCTGCCGAGGCTTGCCTCCAGGTAGGCCTCCGTTACCCGCACCGTTGCGACCGTCGCGTTGAGATGAACCGGGAGGCGGATGGTGCCGGCCTTCTCTGCCACAGCTCGGCTGATCGACTGACGAATCCACCATGTGGCGTAGGTAGAGAACTTGAAGCCTTTTCTCCAATCGAATTTTCCCAGTGCGTGGATCAAACCGAGATTGCCCTCCTGAACGAGGTCCACGAGATCCAGCCCCGGGGTGTTTCGGTAGCGCCGGGCCACGGCAACGACCAATCTGAGGTTGGCGATCAGCATCCTCTCTCGCGCCTGATCGGACCGGCGAATCGCTCCGAGGAGCTCCCGCTTCGTCGCTCTTGTCTTGCGACCACCACTGCCGAGCCGGACCCTGGCCTCGTTGCCCATCTCTATCGCTTGGGCCAACTCGACCTCCTCATGGGGTGTGAGCAACTCGTGCTGACCGATCCTCTCGAAGTACTGACCCAACGCGTCGGCAACGAGCCGCGGCGACCGATCCGCTTGGTCGCTGACCCGCAGGCGAGAGGCAAACGTCTGAACCATAATTTGTAGTATAGTAATAGTCGTAATTATCCGGAACTCACCGGACAGCGGGGCTGCGAGCACCCTCTTTGTGCCGCCTCATGCCAAGGTTCGGATCGAATCACCGCTCTGATAGGTAGATTCGTCGCCCAGTCACGAATGGAGGTGGGGCTCGGACTACGAAGTAAGCGTGGCGGCCGGGCTTTCCGCGGAGCCGGCGGCCTACGCACCTACCGAGATCACGTTCGACATGCCAAACCCGAGGGCCGACGCGGCCACCATTACGGCGGCCTGAGAGGCATCACACACGCTCGCACGCTTGGTGCATCCCAAGGCCGTCACGAGCGCTTCTCTCGTTTCAGGTAGAGCACGGCCTCTCCCGCGAGATCGGCGGGCGGGACCACAGAAACGAGTTCCCAACCCTCAGCACCCAGTTCGTTGATCTTCTCTTCGGCATGGCTGGAGCTGTTCCCGCCAAAGATGGTCCGGTATTCCCAGCGCTTCATGGCTTCCTCCTGTACCCATTCCGAACCAAATGCGGACGCACGCAGCCCCTGCTGCGGGGAGGGTCGGACAACCTCGGGGTCCACACCATCTGTCGAGGTCAACTCTCGAGTGCCTCGGCGAAGAGGTTGTTTGAGCTGGGTCATCCCTTCAAACATCGACCCCGGAGCGGCCGAAACTCGAAGATCATCCGACATCTTCCAATGTGTCTAGTCAGCGGATGACGGGCACGAGTCAGGCGCCGATCTCCGATGTCCTCATAGTGCATGGGGATCAGAGGAAGAAGGAGTTGGACGAACATCCTCGACGCTCGTGTCACAGCCCTGACCCGGAATGTCCCACGCCCGTTGGACCTCAGTGTCAGCCAAACGGGTCCCAGCCGACCACCGTGTTGAACACCGCCCAGATCAAAAAGATCAGGACGATGAGTAACCACTGGCGCACCCGCACCGGCCGTCGTTTGTCACTCATCGGTTCGTCTCTCCCTAGGTAGCGCCTGACCCCTGATGTCGCTGTGGCGAGTGATCCTCGTCGGAGCGCCCCCATCACGGGAAAGCGTCACGCGCAGCATCATCGACCGCTCAGAACCGATGTCAGGAGGTCGCCAACTCCCTCACCAGGCCCCGCTTGACGACCCCGAACCAGAACACCACGAGCGCCACGATTGGGGGGACCAGCATCCACCACCACACCATCGCCGCGACGAGTCCGAGCACGATGGCACCGGTGCAAACGGAGACAGGCAGGCGACCCGAGCGCAAGTACCAGAGGCCCCCGAGGAGGGCAAGCCCCGGCACGCCTGTCATGAGCACCCCGAGGGCTTGTTGCCAGCCTGCGAGGTCCTCACTCTCACCAACTCCGAACGCTACGGCCAGAGCCAACAGGATCAGTCCGAGGATCACCGCAAGTCCGGTTAGCCAGTGCCGCTTCACGACCTCCATCCATCCCCTCCTTGCCGGAACGACCCCCATTCTCGTCGGACGGCTTCATCCGGTGCGCATTCCGAACCGAATGTAGGCGCCACGCAGCCCAGTTCCGCGGATGGTCGGAAAGCCTCAGACGGACGATCTCAGCGGTGCCGAACCTATCCCACCACCTCGATCAGCCCGTCGAACTCGCCTCGCATCACTCTCTCCAAAGTCCCACGCGCATCCGACTTCGACTCGTAGCCCTGCCCGCCGTCGGTGGCCACGATTTCCCCGTTCGACGCCTTGATCCGGAAGGCCCACTTGCCGTCGGTTCGCCGGTACAGCTCGCCTGAACTTGCCACGGTCATCACCCCCTCTCTCCGGGTCCGAATGCACCCCCGACCAACCCGATCAACCCTTCTACCGCACGAAGCAAGAACAGCGCGATCGCCCCCACCACCAGCGTGATCGCCAGATACTGAAGCACCGCCAGCACAGCCTTCATCG
>JAZGDZ010000047.1:0-13939 GCA_036478235.1 Acidimicrobiia bacterium
ATCAACCTGGAACCGCTGGGCGGTGGCGGTCACCGACCAACCTCGCTCGACAACACACCCAACCATGCGCCGCCGACCCACCGGCGTGAGGGGCGCATTCGGATGCTGCGACCTAGCGTGAGACACGAGCCCTCCTTGTGAGACGTGAGTCCTTACACCCACAGTCTCGCTCGGAGGGCTCAACCCATCACACCATCGGCCCAGGGACAACGTCCCCGGTCGTCACAGCTAGGTCTTGGCACTTAGAGCGTCCGCAAATAGGCGGACGCTCTAAGGCGATGCTGATGGCTCTTCGCCGTACGGCTCATCGCTGGGCGGCCCGGGGGCCCCAGCCCCAGGCCGCCGAGTCCGCGCCTATCGGCGCGCCCTCTTAGCCGGCTGCCCTGACGCCTCCGCGGTACCAGCGGGTGAGAGCAACCGTCAGACGCTCCATCGTCAGCCGGTGCGTCGCCTCCGGCATCGTCTTGAGGTTGATGTCGGCACGCGCCACCGCCTCCAGCGCCCTCCTCAGATCGTCTTCGGTCGCGGCTCCTCGCGCCCGCCAGGCCTTCTTCGTCGGATAGTGGTCAGGCGATCCCCCGACCCACTCGGCGAACGTCTCGATATCGGGAGCGGAGGCCGCCAAAGCGCGCCGCCGCAGGTCGTTCTCGAGGAAGGCGAGAAGCTGCAACGGATGGCCGTGCGTGAGGAAATCGGTGAGACGCCGCAATGCCGCCCCGGTGTCCCCCGCGGCGACGGCATCGGCAAAGTGCCACATCGGCTCATCCGGCCGATTCCGGAACCGGGCGGCCACCAGTTCTGCAGTGATCGGCTCCTCGACCTCCTGAAGCTGATCGAGCGCCTGCCCCAGGGCCGCCACGTCCGAGCCGAATCGCAGAACCAGGGTCGCGGCGACTGAGGGGTCGATTTTCAACTTGCGGTTCCGAGCCGCATCCCGCAGCCAATCGATCGCATCGCGCTCGCGCATCTTCGTCACAGTGTGGGTCTCGCCCTCGACCTTGACGATCCGCCCCAGGGCGGCGGCGAGGGCACCGACGGACACGAGCACGACGACCACCGACTGCCCGTCGAGTCCGGTCATGAGGTCGGCCAGGATCTCCACCTCGGCCCGCTGCAGATTCTGGGCATCGACGATCAGCACGCCCCGCCGTCCCCCGAACAGGGATCCGCTCTGCAGTGCAGGAATCAGCCTCTCCACCTCGACGCGCAGACTTCCATCACCCACCTCTCCGGCCCCGCGGCCCGGGACGTCGATTCGTTCGACGTCGTCCACACCGGCTTCGTCGAGGATTCGCCGGGCGCGCAGCAGCATCTCCTGCCGCTCTCCGGGGCCCAAATCCCGAGGACCAACGATCGCGTTCAAGGCGGTCACGGCGGTGACGCTAGTGGTGTGTCGCTCAGATAATCACCGCGCCATTACGCACGACACACCCCTAGTCCTGCCGCCACTGCGCCACCCGGTCGAAGGGGATGATGATCGTCCCGGCGACGTCGGTGCGGAGGACGATCGATCCGACCTCTCCCAGCGTCTCGATCACATCCGCCGAGGGGTGGCCGAAGTCGTTCGGCCCGACGCTGATCACGGCGATGGTGGGAGCACTTGCCACCAGCCAGGCGAGGTCGCTGGTGGCCGAGCCCTGATGCGGCACCTTGAGGACATCACCTCGCAGCGGCCCCAGGTCGGCCTGGGCATGCATCTCGATGTCACCCGCCATGACGACCGTCGCCTCCATCGCACTCACCTCGACCACGAGCGACCCGTCGTTCGAGTTCGCATACCGGCGTACCGGGCCGCGAACTTCGACCACAAAGCTTCCGAGGCGGGCCACCGCTCCCGGCTCCGGCACCAGCGTCGGGATGCCGACGTCGCCCGCCGCCCTCACCAGGGCGTCGAGATCCGACCCCTCCCCCAATTGCAAAGGGTGCCAAATCATCCCGATGGTCACAGACTTCTCCAGACCGACGAGGCCGCCGACGTGATCGGCGTGCCGATGCGAGATGATCAGCAAGTCGATCCGGCGCACGCCGTACTCGCTGAGATGGGCCTTTAGCCTTCTGGGATCCGGGCCGCCGTCGACGAGAACCGTCTCGCCCGCGGGACCCCGAAACAGGGTCGCATCTCCCTGCCCCACGTCGAGGAAGTAGGCGGTGGGCACGTCCGGAAACGGGCGCGGGATCAGCGCGGCCGCCGTGGCGACTATGACCACGGCCAGGGCGACAGGACGGAGCCATCGGAAACGGATCGCCGCCGTCAGAAGTGCAAAGGAGGGAACTGCCCATGCCGGCGTGAGGTGAGGAAGATCGGCTGCGGTGCGGGCCACCCGCAGGACCAGGCCGGCCAGAACCGTCCCTGCCGTCACCAACGGATCCCACCCCAGCAAGGCTCCGACGCCACCCACCGATGTCGCCGCGGCCACCAACGGTGCGGCCAGCAGGTTCGAGACCGGTGCCAGCAGTGGCAGGGAACCGAACCAGACCAGGAGCAACGGCGCCACCGCGAGCTGGGCCGACACCGTCGCCCCGAGCACCGCCCACACGACCACAGGACGACGGCCCATCCACAGGGGAGCGCCGGCGATGATTCCTGCGGTGGCGGCGACCGAAAGGGAGAACCCAACGTCGTCCGCCAGCCCGGGGGCCACTGCCAGCGCCAGGCCGACCGCGCCACCGAGAGCGGTCCACGGCGTGATGGGGCGGCCCACGAGCCTCGCCACCAACACCAGCCCCGCCATCAGAGAGGCCCGGACCACCGACGGTTCCCACCGGGTCACGACGGCGAACACGCTCAGACCCACCAGCCCGTATGCGGCGCGTCGACGCGGGCCGTATGCGAGCCTCCCCCCGACCAGCCACCAGGCCCCGAGGAACAGAGCGACGTTGCTCCCCGAAACGGCCACGAAATGCGACAGCCCGGAGGCGCGCAGTGCGTCGGCGTCGGCCGGGGGAAGCCTGCTCACGTCTCCGATGAGGAACCCGGACAGCAGGGCACCCGCAGGATGCCGGGCGGCGGCATCGAGTGATCCGAGCACTCGTCGGCGGAGGAGATTGCCGGCCGCCAGCAAGGGGTTGGTGGCACCCCGAATCCGGTGAAGGTTCGGCGCCGACATGACGCCGCCGATGGGACGCCCCCGGTACTCCCCGGGGTCCGGATCGATCGAGCCGGTGGCGGCGACGTGCTCCCCGGCGATCGCGGTCGTCGGACCCCGGATCAAGAGCAGCGGACCGTCCCAGGCGTACCAGGCCGCGCCCAGTTCGATCGAGTGCGGATCCACCAGCGTGGAAGTATCCGCGCCACTGCCCCGTGGGTCGGAGATGGCGACGCCCGCCAGCGTGACACGTCCGGAAGGTACGGAGCCTGCGCTCAGGGCCGCTTCCCTGGCGGATTCGAGTCCGGCTGTGACGATCCCCGCGACCAGGCACGCCGCCACGATGAGGGCGACTCTGCGCCGGGAAACCAGCAGGGATACGACCACCAGGAGAACCACCAACAAGGCGACCGCCGGGGATGCCGTTGCACCGATGGCGGCGCCGAGCCAGATCGCCGCTCCCGCGGCCGCGGCATCTGCCTCGATCCCCGACGGGATGTTGAGGCGTCTCAGGGCACCAGCACGCCGTCCCGAATCGCCCCGAGCTTCGCCTCGCCTATCCCGGGAACACCGAGAAGGTCCTCCACGACCTCGAACGGACCATTGGCCTCCCGGTAGGCGACGATCCTGCCTGCGAGCACGGGACCAACCCCCGGCAGGGTCTGGAGGTCTTCTGCCGTTGCCGTGTTGAGATGAACCACTCCGTCGGAGGCCATTGCCGCGCCCGTCGCCGTAGACGGGACCACCAACCGCGCCCCGTCACCGACGGAGGCAGCCAGGTTCACTGCGCCCAGATCGGCCTGCGACGTGGCGCCTCCGGCCGCAGCAATGGCGTCGGCGACACGGGCCTCTGACTCGAGGACGACAAGACCGGGGCGCAGCACCTCCCCCGAGACGTGGACCGTCACGACGCGGTCGGGGACGCCGGTGAGCACCTCGAGTGGCGGTGGCTCAGGCGCCGCCGGCCAGGTCAACACGGCGAACCCCACGGCGGCTAGCGCCACGGCGCCGGCGGCCGCCAACGAACGATCCACCGTCCCGTTGTATCAGAGGCGCCTCCCAGCAGGAACCCCTTCACGCCGTCAGCAGGGCGAGCACCGTGATGAGATTGAAGCCGGCATGGATGGCCACGGCCCGACCGAGCCGTCCGGTGGCGATCACCTGGCGGCCGGCGACGATGCCGACGACGAACAGGAAGGGCGCGGCCAGAAGGGCATTTGGATCGAGCAGATGCAGCAGCGAGAAGGTCACGGCCGACACGATCACGGCAGTGCGGTCACCTCGCGTTCGCCTGAGAGCCCCAAGCAGAATTCCGCGAAACACGAGCTCCTCGGACACCGGCGCCAGGATCACAAGTGCCATGACCACCAGCGCTCGCTCACCGCCGTCGATCGCCTCCGCCGCCGCGGCGACGACCTCCTGAGTGGGAAGGACGACATCGAACACCTCGACGATCAACAGGTAGGCGATGGCGGCCAACCCGATCTGCAGCCCGGCACCGATCAGCAGCCCTACGGCGTCCCCCGGCTCGATTCGGGCGGCGAACGCCTTCCGCCAATCCTTCCTCCTGCGGGCCAGCAATGTAACCGCACCAACGGTGCCTAGTGCTTGAGCGGGCACGACGAATGCGAACAGTTCTCCTGCAGCGGCATGCGGCCCGAGAGCCGCCAGCATTGCCAGCGAGGCTGCAAGCCCGGCCAGAATCGCGATGACGGCGTCTCGCGGCCGCCACTCGCTCCTATCAGCCGGCGATGTGAGCGGCGACGTCACGCGCCTCCTTCTCGAGACCGATGGCGTGATACGCCTCGTGGTGGGTCAAGCCCGCCCTGCGCCCCCGCAGATAGTCGCCCAGATAGGAGCGCGCCCATCCCAGGGGGCCGAGACGGCGCCACTGATCGATGTGGGTCAACTCGTGAACGATCAGCCTGCCGATATCGGGGCGGCGGAGGCGGTCCGGATGCAGGTAGATCCCCCACGGCATGGCCACCGCCGTCATCCCTCTGGCCCAGAAGGCCCGGAACCATCGGGGAGCAGTTCGTACCCTCACCGTGGAGGGGTCCACGAGTGGCAAGGCGACGGCGATCCTTTCCCGGTCGAGGCCGGCAGCGTTGAGCGCCTGTTGCGCCCAGAAACTCACCGAGAGACGATGTTGACGAGATTGGGCGGTCGCACGATCACCCGCGAGGGCTCCCCTTCGAGATGACCGGCGACCTTCTCCGAGTCGAGCGCCGCGGCCCTGGCATCCTCCTCGGAGATGTCCACCGGCACCTCGAGCCGGTCGCGCACCTTGCCGTCTACCTGGACGATCATCACGACCATCTCCTCGACGGCGAGATCCTCGTCGTACTCCGGCCAGGGAACATGGGCCAGGCCGCCCTCGCCCCCCATCCGTTCCCACAGCTCCTCGCAGATGTGCGGGGCGATGGGGGCCAGCAGGAGGATGAACGCCTCTGCCACCTCCCGGGGGACGGCATCGAGGCCGACCAGCGCGTTGTTCAGCTCGAACAGCCTGGCGACCGCCGTGTTGAAACGCAGCCCGACCATGTCGGCGGTGACGGCCTTGATGGTCCTGTGCAGCAGCACCGCGAGGTCGGGGTCGGGGGAAACATCGGACACCAGGAGCCCACCGGAGTCCGGATCGACCAAATTACGCCACAGCCGGTGCAGGAACCGCACCACACCAACGACATCACGGGTCGTCCAGGGCTTCGAGTCGCCCAGCGGCCCCATGAACATCTCATAGAGACGAAGAGCATCGACGCCGTGCTTGGCGAAGAACTCGTCGGGGTTGACCCCGTTCTTCTTCGACTTGCCCATCCGACCGTAGGACTGCTCGACCTGCTGCCCGTCGTACCAGAAGGCACCATCGCGCTCCTCGACCTTGTCGGCCGGAACGTAGACGCCGCGCCCATCCCGATATGCGTGAGCCATTATCAGGCCCTGGTTGAACAGCCGTCCGAACGGTTCCGCGCTGGAAACATGACCGAGGTCGTACAGCACCTTGTGCCAGAAGCGGGCATACAGCAGGTGGAGGACGGCGTGCTCCACTCCGCCCACGTACAGGTCCACCCCCCGGGGGTCCATCCAGTACCGCTCGACCCCCTCGCCGACGAGACGAACGTCGTTCCGGGGATCGATGAAGCGCAGGTAGTACCAGCATGAGCCGGCCCACTGCGGCATCGTGTTCAACTCGCGCTCGAAGCGGACTCCGTCGACTTCGACGAAACGCCACTCGTCCGGTGCCTTCGACAGCGAGGGCACGGGCTCGGCGTTCTCGTCGTCCGATGATGCAGGGCGAAAGTCATCGACCTCGGGGAGGAGAAGCGGCAGGTCGTCGACCGGTCGCATTTCGCCATCGGGCCCATGCAGGATCGGGATCGGCTCGCCCCAATAGCGTTGCCGGCTGAAGAGCCAGTCCCGTAGCTTGTACGACACGATGGCCCCGCCGAACCCCTCGGCCTCGAGCCACTCGATGATGCTCGCCTTGGCCTGCTCGACATCGAGTCCGTCCAGAAAGTCGCTGTTGATCGCCGGACCTTCGCCCAGGTAGGCGTCGCCCTCGAAATCCGACGGCGGCTGCACGGTTCGGATGATCGCCAGGTCGAACTGCTCGGCGAACTCCCAGTCTCGCTGGTCTTGTCCGGGGACGGCCATGATCGCCCCGGTCCCATAGCCCATCAACACGTAGTCGGCGACGAAGATCGGGATCGGTTCGTCGTTGACGGGGTTGACGCAGAAGGACCCGGTGAACACACCGGTCTTCTGCTTCACCTCTGCCTGCCGCTCCCTCTCCGACTTCCGTGCGGCTTCGACCAGGTACCGCTCGACGGCCGAGGCCGGGTCGGCCGCCCCGCCCGTCCAGGCCTCCCGGGTGTCCTCGGGCCACTGCTCCGCAGTCAATTCAGCCACGAGATGGTGCTCCGGGGCGAGCACCATGTAGGTGGCGCCGAAGACGGTGTCGGGGCGAGTGGTGAACACATCGATCCGGGTGCTCGATCCGGCGATCGGGAAGTCGATCCGGGCCCCGTCGCTGCGCCCGATCCAGTTGCGCTGCATCGCCTTGACCGACTCGGGCCAGTCCACCAGGGCCAGGTCGTCGATCAGCCGGTCTGCGTAAGCCGTTATCCGAAGCATCCACTGTCGCAGCGGTCTGCGATACACCGGATGATCGCCGCGGTCCGACCTGCCGTCCCGGGTCACCTCTTCGTTCGCCAGCACGGTCCCCAACGCCGGGCACCAGTTCACCATCACCTCGTCCAGGTAGGCGAGACGTTGCCCGTCGATGAACCGCCGTCTGGCCTTCTCGTCGAGAGCGGACCACGACACACCATCGGCATCCCTCTCCCCGGCTTCGAGTGCGGCCATCAGCTCGTCGATCGGCCGCGCCGCGTCGGCCTCGCGATCGAACCATGAACCGAAGAGCCGTAGGAAGATCCACTGGGTCCATCGGTAGTAGTCGGGATCGGTCGTTGCGATCTCCCGGTCCCAGTCGTACGAGAGACCGATCGCCTTCAGCTGACGAACGTAGTTGGCGATGTTGCGCTCGGTCGTGATCCGGGGATGAACGCCGGTCTCTACCGCGTACTGCTCGGCGGGGAGCCCGAACGAGTCGAACCCCATCGGATGGAGGACGTTGGCGCCCCGCATACGCATGTAGCGGCTGAAGATGTCGCTGCCGATGTATCCGATCGGATGACCGACGTGAAGGCCCTCTCCCGACGGATACGGAAACATGTCGAGCACGTACACCTTCGGCTGTGACGGATCGAAACCCTCATCCCCCGGATCGAGAGCGCGGAAAGTGTGCTGCTCGGCCCAGCGGGCCTGCCACTTACGCTCGATCTCCTGGTGGTCGTATACGTGTTCCATTGGAGTCCGGCAGGATAGAAGGCGTTTCTTGTTTCCCGAGGACTGGTGACCAGGAAGGGCGTCGCGCGGTCCTCGGTCGTCAGCCTTCAGATCGCCAACCATCGACGTGGCCGTCTCCGGCGCCGTAGTGGTCGTCACCACTGTTGTCTAGGGCGCGACCTCTTCGTAATGGAGGAGATCGAACACCACCGTACGACTCGAGAGAGCATCGGCCGGCAGCAGTCGCGACGAATCCAGAGGGAAACTCTGGGTGGCGAATACCGGCTGGGTCGTGGCCTCGTCTTCCCAAGAACCCGACTCCACGGTCACGCTGCCGCTGAACTCGGAAGGGAGCCTAATCCCTGTCACGGCAAGCACCGACCCGTCGTCGTACAGGAACAGCGGCAGCGGCGACAAGGGCTCCGGCACCCCGGCGTGGGTCTGCCACCCGACGACAGAGGATTCCCCATCCACCAAGATGTTGAGAGAGAAGAACAACGAGAAGACCACGGGGGGCGTCGTCCCCCAGGGTTGGACGAAGGTAACCAGCACCCCCAGATTGCCGTCGACCACGATCAGATCGATCGATTGGACCTGGGCCCGCGGGTCGGGCAGGTCCTGGGCGGTGCTGGGCTGGGTGGTGGTCGCGGTGGTGGCCGCGGTGGTATCCGGGGTGGCCGTGGTGGTATCCGTCGCGGTGGTTTCCGGGGTGGCCGTGGTGGTATCCGTCGCGGTGGTTTCTCCGAGATCGTCAAACGGATAGCTCGTGGTGGTGTCCCCGGCATCGTCGCCGCAGGCGAGGTCGGTAACCACGATGGCGACGAACGCCACCGCGATCAGTATCTGGGCGTAACGTCTACCGTCGAGTCTGCGACCTAGCAATTCGGCTCCATTGGAGGCGCCACTCTACAGCCGCCTCTCTGGCCGTCGAGGAGGATGTCATTCGACGCGTGGGTTCGCTCGGTCGGTCACACGAGGCGTAATCAACACCACGATTCCCACGATCACTCCGACCGCGGCTCCCCACTGCGACCCGGTGAGCGGACCCAACACGGAATCCGCAATAGTGCCCTCCTTGGCCGCCTCCAGTCTGGTGAAATCAATGAGGAAGCGCTGCAGTGAGTACCAAAGCAACCACACCCCGAACAGCCGGCCTGCCGGTTTCGCAACTGCAGTCCGCGACGTCCACAGGACGACGAACAGGACGGTCGCGCCAGCCATGTCGTAGAGGGCGGTGTTGTGGTAGGTGCCGCACTGCAGCTCGAGGTCGCAGGCCTGCTGCAGCACAGCATGCTGGGGTGCGATCACGTAGCCCGGTTGCAGGGTGTATCCAAAAAAGAAGGAGGTCCGGGATCCAAGGTGCTCGACGATGATCAGATCGCCGACACGCGCCAAGACCGCTCCCAGGGCCAGGCTGGGCGCGGCCATATCCAACAGGGGCACAAAGGCGACCCGGGCCCTCGTTGCAGCCAACCATCCTCCGGCGATGCCTCCTGCATAGCCACCCAGGCTCGAATTCCGCCCTCTCAGACTCAGCAGCTCGCCCGGAATGAAGTCCCCATCGATTAGTGCCGCCAGTGCGGTGAAGACCCGCATCCCGATCAGCGCCCCGACGACGCCCCAAACCAGAACCCCAACGACCTGGGCGACGTCGAGCCGGCGGCGCTCCGCCTCGCGCACGATCAGCCAGATACCCGCAGCGAACGCCAAACCGGCGAAAATGCCGTGGAACGAGACCGTCAACGGTCCGAACTCGAAGGCAGGGATGGGCGGGTAGGTCACTGACCGAACAACGTACTCTGCCTCCCCATCCGTCGTGCCGAACCACCAGCCCCCACGAGAAGGATCCCCAGCGAACTATCGCTCCGACGACTCCCGTCTCGACTAGGAGCTTTGACCCTGGCTCGATTGACCAACGATGATCTCGTCACCGCGGCGAATCATGCCGCCCTGTGTCACCGCGGCGTAGACGCCAACGTGCACGCCGTTGTGCTTTGCCGCTGTGCGCAGGATGCCTCGATCTCTCGGTAGGTCACCCTGGGGGAGCGTCGTCATCACACAGCGTGGACAACCCTCGGTGATGACGAGCTGAACCTCTTCGCCGATGCTGATCGATCGTCCGATCCAATCGTTCTCAACAAAGGCGATCTCGCTCGAGGAGGTCTCGACGACAATGTTGGGACGAAACCGGCGAGTCTCGAATCGTCCATCAGGATATAGCTCCCGAAGCCGGTCAAGCGTGGCCGTCGTCAGTATGTGGAGAACCGCCAGGTCGAAGAACGTGCCGGGTGGCATGGCTTCGTCGGTGACCGTGTCTCGATGGTCCAGGTCTTCGATGTCGGGCCAGTACTCCTCGAGGCTGGGTTCTTCGGGCGCGGCGGTCTCTAGCCTGACATCGCGACCCAGTGCTCCTGTGAGCGTCGTGTCGACGTGGTCTTCCTCACTGCCAAGCGTGGAGCCGTCTGGAAGAGTGATGATCACCGGAGGCACCGGCTCACCCAGCCGCGGCGGTGTTGCGTACTGGGCTCGGAAGCTGAAGAGGCTTCCCCATTTCCTGGGGTTCTTGGCGCTTACGACCTTCCCGTTTGTCGGGTCTACGAGCGCGTAAGCGCGATCGCCGAGCACCCCCCGATCTGTGAGCTCACATGCGTTGAGTTCCTCACCCATCATTGACTTGACCGGGTAGCGCCACAAAGCCACGACCGAGCCGTCAGCTCCTTGCTTTCCCTCTGTCATGAAAGACCTCCAATTGGAATCTCGTCAGGTACCTGCAGATTGCGTCAACGCGGGGCTTCCTTCACACCTCGGCGGTCAGCCAGGCCGTCATGTACTTAGCCGGGTCTGGGCCCTGGGGATTGGCGAGCACATGGCGAACCCATGCATCACGCTCAAAGCCGATCACGGCCAAGTCCCATGTGCAGGCGGCCGAGCCTCCCCCGGACACGGCTTCGAACGCATCAGGCTTCGAGGCCGGCGCGACGAAAAGACGATGATGCAGTTCGTTGTCGTCTGCCCACCAATCGATGAACGTGTAGCAACCGCTCGCGGCATCGTGGACTCCGAGAAATCCGATCCCGTAGTGGTGCTCGGTGAGCGCCGACCGCGGCAACGCCTGAACCGCCGCCCGCTTGGCGGCCGTGATCGCTTCCGACCGTGGGTACTCGCCTGCTTCAGCGATGCCGTAGACCTTGAGCGTCCAACCCGCATGTTTCCAGACCTCGAGCGGCCGAATCGAGCGGGGTCGATAAGTGGCTTTCAGACTGATCTCGGTGTCGTACGTCATCTTGATCCTTCGACGTGGCGCCGTCCCTCCTCGAGGTGGTAGAGCGCCGCCGCAAAGACCGCCCACCAGGCGTCCCCCGTTTGGATCGCCCTGGAGTACTTGAGCCAGCCGACGAGGGCGTTGGCCGCGTTGACGTGGAGCCGCGTTTGCCAGTGAGATCCGAGCAGTTCGCCGGGGAAATTTTCTTCGACGTACGCTATGAATTCGGTGACCACTGGATTGGCGTCGAAGCGCAGGACGCCGGGGGTGATGAAGATGCGATCCGCTTCTTCGGCAACCTGAACCAGATCGGCTGTCTCCCCTGTCTCGATGGCGTACAGGATCGCCGACATCACGTGGAGGCTGTGGAGCAACGTCCCCAGGTCATACAGGGGGTCGCCGAATCCCGGCTGTCCGACGTCGTTGCCGTCCCAAACCACCCGCGGATCGATGAACCGCACCTCCGACCCATCGGTCGAGAAAAGCATGTTGGGGAGATGGGCGTCACCGTGCAGATACGCGCCGAACGGCTGCACCAACCGATCGACATACGACGAGAGGAAATCCATGTACTCGCGATACGAACCGCAGCGGTACCCGTCGCCCAATATGACCGGCTTGGCGAGGGTCGCCTCGAGATCCCCCCGTACGAGCAGGGCGAAGGTGTTCCTGAAATCGTCACGCTGTGGCAGCTGCAGAAACCGCTCGAGATAGTGGTAAGGGGCCACCGCCGGAGTCTCGGGACTCACCGTGAGCTGGTAGAGCGCAATCAGCTTGTCGACTGCGGAGTCGATGGCCGCCTTACCGGCGTCGTTGAGGATCGTTCTGTCTTGGTCGGCGAAAACGATCTCGTCGAACTTGGTGGGGTCGGCCGCCTCCATCAGGTACCACGCCGGGTCTTCCGTGTCGCAGATGGCAAGCACGGTTGGAAAGAGCTCAGAGCGTCCGTGATCGACGAGGAGCCGATTGATGCGACGAATGTATCCGGCTTCCTGGGCGATGATCGCTCGATCGGCAAGTTTGGTGACCAGCTCGAAGGTCACGTCCACTCGGGGAATCGCCACGGAATCGGCACCGTTGGGAAGCAGCCCGCGGAGCGTCACGTTCGGTTGAAGACCGTTGCCCTCGCTGCTCAAATGTTCCATGGCAGCATCGCGATATCGGGCGAGTCTTCTCTCGATCGCCAGTCGAAAGCAGCGCCTTACGTGGCCGACCACGTCTTCGATGTCGGTGAGTTTCTCGCCGGTACCATCAGGGCCGACGATGAAACTGGCACGCACCGCGTACCGCCGCTCTGCTTTCTGTACGAAGTCGACAGGGGAACCGACGCCCTGTTGGGGCAGCAAACCGGTGGGAAATGGAATCGCCAGACAACCTGAGGGCGGTTCGCTCGGCTCCGTGGACAGTCCGATAACCTGAATTCCGTGCCTTTCGAACGCGGCTGACTCTTCGATGAAGGCGCAAACCTCGGATGTGCAGCCGGCCAACTCGGGATATACATCGCCCACTGCCATACCGGGATAGGCGAAGACGACCGACAATCGGCCATCCAAGCTCACATCTGAAAGACCGGAGAGTCGAATGACCTCACCAAGGCGTTTGGCGTCTTCTCGACTCAGAGACGTGAGGTGGGCTCCGGAGGCGGCCGTGTCGGTGGCTGGGCTGAGCAGCATGTTCCGTCCTCCCCACGGACCCGCTCTCCGAGTCCATCGCCCTCATTTCCTTCATTGGAGAGGCGTGAAATGGGACGTCACAATCGTGACGCCGCGCGGCACGAACAGCTCAAAGTCGCCAGCCGGTCGGAATCCGGGGATCGGGTTGATAGATGCAGTAGGTCCCGGTTCGTATGGCGCTCGCCAGATGTCGTCCCAGTGCCGGGCTGTGCTCGGTGATTCGGGCCGCGGCCGATTTGATGGCTTTCGTCACTGACTGCCGGGCCCGCTCTGCAGGGGAGACGAAACGGCGAGTAGCTCCACCAAGGCCGGTCGCTGCGGCCAAATGCTCCACGATGAAGTCCAACTCCTCGCGCAACAGGGCGGCCCGTTCGGTGTCACCCAAGGCTTCAGCGGCCTCAACCTCGTCGGCCAGATCGCGCACTCTGTGTTCGTAGGCGACTCGTGCCGACTTGTCGATCACTACACCTCCGTCGCCGGGCATGAACAGGCGCAATCCGTCCTCTCCTTGGAGCCGAGGGACGTTCGACGTCGGCGCAAACCCGCCTCCGTCGTGCTGGACGAGATGTAGCGCCAGGATCTCCCGGCCGGGGTTTCCAAGCAGAGTGCGCAGGTATCGCAACCCTTTGGTGTCTCTCAGTCGGAAGGTGTCTGCTTCATATCCGATGAACCAGTACTCGCCCTCCCGCTGAAACACAGACGGAGTGCGCCCGGCGCCGGGCAGGTCCGTCGGAGATCGAATCGAGACGGGCCTGAACTGGAAACCGCACAAGGGGCATCCCACGACCTCTCCGACGCCTTGCTCGTCCAGATCGTGTGAGTGCTGTGACCGATCGGAATCAGAGGACACGTCGGCTCATTATCACAGCCCCCGGTTCGTCGCAGGAGATGCAGATATTGCCTACGGCTGCCACCAGCGAGATCATCGAGTGCAGGCGACCAACCCCCATCCGCAGGGCGCTCCGCCGCCCCGCACCTTCCCCCCAAAAGGGGGAAGCGCACTTGGACCCGGCATCGAGCCGGTAGAAACCCCCCATCCGCAGGGCGCTCCGCCGCCCCGCACCTTCCCC
>JAZGDZ010000048.1:0-3827 GCA_036478235.1 Acidimicrobiia bacterium
TCCGACTCGAGAACGGTTCTGATCTGACCCTGGTGCCCGCCGAGGGGCTCCTATTCGACGGTACGGCTCCGCTCACCCACCTTCGCGACCACCTGGTGAGCGGCAACCCGGTCGAAGCCACGTACACGACGTCTCCCGAGGGGCCTCCGGTGGTGAAAGCGATCGGAGACACCGGGGGAACGCATGACGACTAGAGCGTCGGCAACGGCGCTACTCGCTGCCCTGGCGCTGGTGGCCACGGCGTGCAGTTCGGGAGAAGGCTCGACGACATTCCCGCCGGAATCCTTCGCCATCCCCGCCAACGCCGACATCGGAGTCGGTCGCTCGAGGCTGCTTGTCGGCATCGGAGACCCCACAGGGCGCCGGTTGGGTTCTCCCGAGAACGAGGTGGTTATTGCGGTGGCGCCCGCCGATCGGCCCGATGCCGTCCAGACGGTTCCGGGTATCTTCACCTGGATCGTGGTGGACGCCTTCGGCCTCTACCGGGCCGAATTCGACTTCGACGCTCCCGGCGTGTGGCAGGTGGTGGTGATCCCCGAGGCCGGTGACTCCCTGCCCCCGGCTGCGTTCAACGTCTTCGCCGATACCTTCGCCCCCGCCGTCGGGGAGCCCGCCCCGGCGCCGCAGACGCCGACTCTCGACGACTTCTCTTTCGAGGAGATCACCACCGACCCCGACCCCGACGCCACGTTCTACGAACTGAGCCTCGACCAGGCC
Source organism: Acidimicrobiia bacterium (assembly GCA_036478235.1). Classification (GTDB taxonomy): domain Bacteria; phylum Actinomycetota; class Acidimicrobiia; order Spongiisociales; family UBA11373; genus JACZWZ01. The sequence continues at coordinate 718 of JAZGDZ010000048.1, forward strand.
ATCGGCAACGGCCGCAAGACGGTCGTGGTCTTCGCAACGCCTGCGTTCTGCGTGTCGGCAGCGTGCGGCCCGTTGCTGGAGATCGTCAAAGAGGTGGCGCCACAACATCCGGACGTCGACTTCGTCCACATCGAGGTGTACACCAACCTGACCGACGTCGATTTCGCCCCCATCCCCAAGAACCTGGCCCCTGCCGTCCTCGCCGACTGGTGGAACCTTCCTTCCGAACCATGGGTGTTCGTCATCGACGAAACCGGCATCGTCCAGGCCCGCTTCGAGGGGGTCATGGCCGCCGAGGAGCTCACCGCCGAGCTCTGACGACCGCAGCCGACGGCCGGGTGAGACAATGCGGCGTCAAGCCGAGGATCCAGCGAGATCGGAACCAGACCACCCCCGCATTCGGATGTCGAGAGAAGACGGCTCCGTCGCACCGCGCTGGCGCTCCAATACTCGACCATAGGCTGGAACGTCGGCGAGGCCTTGCTCACCATCGCCCTGGGGGCGGTGGCCGCCTCGCTGGCTCTGATCGGATTCGGCACTGTCTCGATCATCGAGGTGTTCGCTTCCAGCGTCGTGGTGTGGCACCTCATGCCGGGACACCCGGTCGATCATTCCGACCGGACGGCCCGCGCCCTTCGCCTGGTCGCCGTCGCCTTCGTCGCGCTGGCGGTCGTCCTGACCGTGGCCGGAGTCCGCGATCTGGTGATCGGGCGCCGGCCCGACGAGTCGCCGTGGGGGATCGCCTACCTGGCGGTCACCGCCCTGGTCATGTTCGGTCTCGCCTTCACCAAGATCCGGATCGCACGACGCCTCGGCTCGGCTCCGCTGCGGTCGGAGGCGTCCATGACCTTTCTCGATGGCGTGCTCTCGACAGCGACCATGACCGGGCTCGCCCTCAACGCGGCCCTCGGCTGGTGGTGGGCAGACCCGGCGGCGGCGCTGCTGGTCGGACTCGCCGCCGCCAACGAGGCCCGAGAGAACTGGGCCGAGGCGGCGAAGTTGCTCCAGCCGTAGTACTCCGCGCCGGTGGCGCTCCGAGCTTCTTACGGAATGGTCGATATCGCGTTCAGACCGCCAGGTCCTCCAAGTCGACCGTGCCGGGGGGTCCGACCCGCTGCAAGCTGCGCCCGCGCCGCCATTTGGGAACTCCGGCGAACAGTTCGGCAATGGCATCCGCATCGAGCGTCTCCTGCTCGATGAGCGCCTCCGCCATCCGGTCGAGCGCCGGCCGGTTGGCAACCAGGATCCGGTGGGCGTCCTCGAGCGCTTGGCCGAGCACTCGGCGCACCTCGTTGTCGATCTCGGCTGCGGTGTTGTCGGCATACTCCTTCGCCCGGGCCAGGTCTCGCCCGAGGAACGGCTCGTCACCTTGCTCAAACTGCACGAATCCGAGCCCCTCGCTCATCCCGTGGCGAACCACCATCTGGCGTGAGATCTGAGTGGCCTTCTCCAGGTCGTTGGAGGCGCCCGTGGTCGGGTCCCCGTACACCAACTCTTCGGCCGCTCGACCTCCGGCGAGCATGGCCAATTGGTTGTAGAGCTCGCTGCGATGGACGAGGTAGCGGTCCTCGGTCGGCAGTGCCTGGGTGTACCCCAGGGCACGGCCGCGCGGAATGATCGTCACCTTGTGGATCGGGTCGGCACACGGAAGGGTCCAGCCCACCAGGGCGTGGCCTGCCTCGTGATACGCCACTACCTTCAGTTCGTCTTCGGACAACACGCGGCTGCGACGCTGTGGGCCCGATATCACCTTGTCGACGGCATCCTCGAGCTCGGTGTTGCCGACCGCCGATATTTGACGCCGGGTGGCGAGGAGCACCGCTTCGTTGAGAACGTTGGCCAGATCGGCACCGGTGAAACCCGGGGTTCGACGCGCCAGCACCGCCAGGTCGACATCCTCCGCCAGCGGCCTTCCCTTGGCGTGCACCTCGAGGATCTGGATGCGACCCCTGAGGTCGGGCCTGTCGACGAGAATCTGACGATCGAATCGGCCCGGACGCAGCAGAGCCGGATCGAGCACGTCGGGTCGATTGGTGGCAGCCATCACGATCACGCCCTCCGACGACTCGAAGCCGTCCAGCTCCACCAGCAGCTGGTTGAGCGTCTGTTCTCTCTCGTCGTTGCCGCCGCCCACCCCGGTGCCCCGATGGCGACCGACGGCATCGATCTCATCGATGAAGATGATCACAGGCGCCAGCGCCTTGGCCTGGGCAAACAGACTCCGAACACGGCTCGCCCCGACTCCGACGAACATCTCGACGAAGTCCGACCCCGATATCGAGAGGAACGGCACACCCGCCTCGCCGGCCACTGCGCGGGCCAGGAGGGTCTTGCCGGTCCCGGGAGGACCCGCCAGCAGCACACCCTTGGGCATCCGGGCGCCCATGGCCCTGAAGCTGTCGGGGTCGGCGAGAAAGTGCTTGATCTCTTGGAGTTCCTCCACGGCCTCATCCAGGCCGGCGACTTCGGCGAACGAGACCTTCGGCTGGTCGGCGGTTACCTGGCGCGGCTTCGACTTGCCTATGGACATGATGCCGCCCCCCGACTTCAGACCGCGGAACACCAGGAAGCCGAGCCCGACGAGAATCAGGAGAGGAAGCAGGCCGAACACGATGCTCAACGCTGATGTACCGCTTCGTTCGATGGTCGTTGTCACGCCGGCGTCGATCAGCCGTTCCGTCAGCTCACCCTCGAACCCGTCTGCGTAAGTGGCAGTGAACTCGGTGCCATCTCCGGGAAGAATGCCCGGCTCGAGCACCCCCCGGATCACGTCGGCGTCGCTCTCGACAACCGCCTCGACAACCACACCCTCGGCGATGAGCGCTTCGACTCGATCGAGGCTCAGCTCGGCCCGATCGGTCCCGCCACCGCCGAGCAGGTTGGAGCCCAGCAACACCAGGATCGGCAGCCACAGCAACACCGCCCAGCGGCGGGGCCGCCGAATCGACTTCTTCAGCACCTTTGCTCCTCAGTGGTCCTATGTCTGCAACAACGACAAGCGGGCGCCGAGCAGACACGATTGTCGGGCATTCGACATTGGAGGTGGGATTCGGAGGCGGGTGCCGACTCAGTCCCGGCTGAGCGCAGAGTCCACCTGGGGTGCGACCAGC
>JAZGDZ010000049.1:0-4443 GCA_036478235.1 Acidimicrobiia bacterium
CGGGACCAGTTCAGCCGGATCGTGTACGGCAGCCGGGTCAGCCTGGCGCTCGGGTTTCTCATCGTCGGTCTGGCCTTCAGCGTCGGCTCGCTGCTGGGAGCAATCGCCGGCTTCTGGGGAGGCTGGCCGGACAACGTCATCATGCGATTTATGGACGTGATCCTGGGATTCCCGGCGCTACTGCTGGCCATCGCCATCGTTGCCGCGCTCGGTCCCGGGCTGCGCAACACGATGCTGGCAATCGCCATCGTTTCCGTCCCCGCCTATGCCCGGGTCATGCGCTCGTCGGTGATATCGATCCGCGAACTCGACTTCGTCGCTGCCTCCCGTGCCCTGGGGGCGTCCAAGCTGCGGATCCTGTGGAGCCGGGTCGTCCCCAATGCATTGACCCCGCTGGTGGTCATCGGCACCCTGGGGATCGCCACTGCCATTCTCGACATGGCGGCGTTCGGGTTCCTCGGCCTCGGGGCCCAGGAGCCAACGGCCGAGTGGGGCAGCATGCTCGCTCGGGAGCGCGCCCAGGTGTTCAGCAGCCCCCACCTGGTGTTCTTCCCGGGCCTGGCCATCATGATCACCGTGCTCGGCTTCAACCTGCTCGGCGATGGGGTGCGCGATGCCCTCGACCCCTCACTGAGCGAATGACCGCCATCGACACCGAACGCCCCCTTCTTCAGGTCAATGGCCTCAGCACCTGGTTCCACACCCGCGACGGGATCGTCAAGGCGGTCGACGGGGTCAGCTTCGAGGTCCACCGGGGAGAAGTGCTCGGCCTGGTCGGCGAGTCCGGATGTGGCAAGAGTGTGACCTCGCTGTCGATCATGCAGCTGGTCCCCAGCCCCGGGCGCAACGAGGGTGGCGAGGTGCTGTTCGACGGTGAGAACATCCTCGAGATGTCGCGGCGCGAGCTGGAGAGTCTGCGCGGCGAGCGCATCTCGATGATCTTCCAGCAGCCGCAGTCGTCGCTCAATCCGGTCACGAGCGTCGGAGTACAGATCAGCGAGGTCTTCGAAATTCACCGCAGGCTGAAGCGGGCTGTCGGGGAGGAGCGCGCCGTTGAGTTGCTCACCAGGGTGGGAATCCCGGACCCCGTCGAGCGCATCGAGGGCTACCCGCACGAGTTCTCCGGAGGCAGGGCGCAGCGGGTCATGATCGCCATGGCACTGGCGCTCAAACCCGAGCTGCTCATCGCCGATGAGCCGACAACGGCACTCGACGTCACCATCCAGGCTCAGATTCTCGACCTGATACGCGACCTGCGGCGCGAGGAGGGCACGGCGGTGATCCTCATCACTCACGACCTCGGGGTCGTGGCCGAGATGGCCGACCGGGTGGCGGTCATGTACGCCGGCGAGATCGTCGAGGAGGCCGACACGGAGTCGCTCTTCGCCGACCCCAAGCATCCATACACACAGGGCCTCATCAGTTCCATTCCCGTGCTCGGCGAGGTCGAGACCGAGCTCGACGTCATCCCCGGCAACGTCCCCAACCTGGTGGACCTCCCCGTCGGGTGCCGGTTTGCCGACCGGTGCCGAGCTCGGGTCGAGAACGAGCTCGAGATCTGCACCGAGCAGCGGCCCGACCTCATCCAGATCGGAGAGAGGCGCACCGTGCGCTGCTGGCTGTACGAAGGCGAGTCGGCATGAACCAGCTGATCGAGGTCAAGGACCTGGTAAAGGACTTTCCGATCAAGGGCGGGATCCTGCAGCGGGTCAAGGGACATGTGCGGGCCGTCGATGGCGTGTCGTTCGAGATCCGCCAAGGCGAGACGCTGGGCCTGGTGGGGGAGTCGGGCTGCGGCAAGTCCACGTTGGGGCGGATGCTGGTCCGGTTGCTCGAACCGACGGCCGGCTCGATCGAGTTCGAGGGCACCGACATCGCCCATCTCAAGGGGGCTGCCCTCAAGGCAATGCGCCAGAACATGCAGATCATCTTCCAGGACCCGTTCTCTTCGCTCGACCCTCGCAACCCGGTGGGGAACAGCATCGGGGAGGGCTTGAAGATCCACGGCGTGGGCGACGCCGACGAACGGCATCAGCGGGTGCTGGAGATGCTCGACCTGGTCGGCCTCGAGACGTATCACGCTCGCCGCTTCCCGCATGAGTTCTCGGGAGGTCAGCGGCAGCGCATCGGGATCGCCCGCGCACTCATCCTCAGGCCCAGCTTCGTCGTGGCCGACGAGCCGGTGTCTGCCCTCGACGTGTCGGTTCAGGCCCAGGTCCTCAACCTCCTCAAGGAGTTGCAGGGCGAGCTCGGGCTGACCTTGCTGTTCATCGCCCACAACCTGGCCGTGGTCGAGCACATCAGCGACCGGGTTGCCGTCATGTATCTGGGAGACATCGTCGAGATCACCGAGCGGGAATTGTTGTACAGCAACCCGACTCACCCCTACACCGAAGCACTGCTGTCGGCGATCCCCGTACCGGATCCGACCCGCAGGCGCAGCCGTACGATCCTCAAGGGCGACGTGCCCAGCCCGCTCGATCCGCCTTCGGGATGCCGGTTCCACCCTCGCTGCCCGATCGCCAGTGAGGGCGTCTGTGACGTGGAGAAGCCACTCCTCGCACCGGTCGGCGACAGCGCCCTGCACCAGGCCGCCTGTCATCTGCGCTCGGGCGCCTATCGCCACCTCGATCCGACCCCGCGCGGCGCCGACAACCGCTGAGTGGATCGCCTGATCAGGAACGCCCGGAAGCATTCGGGAGTTGAACTCCCTGATGCGACTAGGTGCTCTGATCCCCGTGCTGGTACTCGTTGCTGGAGCATGCTCGACCGACACTGGGGCCGGCCCCACGACCGGTGTCGAACCGGCGCCGACCACGACGGTCGGTCTGGTGCTGGCCGACGGATCGGTCCTCCCTCCGGCGCCGGATGTGCCCGACGGCCCGCTCGACCCGCAGGTCCTGGCCGATCTCGACCTGGTCTTCGAAACACTGCTCACCGGGGTCGATATCGAGGCCCTCACCCGGCTCGGTGAATCCGGCGATGCCCGGGTGGCCTGGCTGCTGGCCGACCTGCTGCGATTCTTCCAACGCGGCGGGGTGAGAGACACCTCGATCGCCTCGTTCGAGGCGCTCACCGGCACGGTCGTCGAAGGCGGAAGCGCTTGGGGGGTCGTCACCGATCGTCTGATCGCTTGGGACCTTCCCGAGCCGCCCGGCTACGTCGAATGGAAGCGGATCCCGTTCGAAATCATCGAGCCGGCCTGGGAGCCGTTCTTCGGCGATGCCGACTCCGAGGTCGACTGGCGCCTCGTCAGCTGGGGTGGGGTGCTCGTCGACGATCGCCCGCTCGACGCCGTCGACCTGCCCTGTCCGGAGGGCTGCATTCCTGCGCTCGACGACCCGGCGGTGACCGATGCCGCCGGCGGTGACTGGTATCCGGACGACCGCCTGGTGTTCGGCATCGTGGTCAACGGCCGGGCCCGGGCCTACCCGAAGAACATCATGGAGGTCCACGAGATGGTCAACGACGACCTGGGCGGTGTGCGGATCGGCATCCCCTACTGCACGCTGTGCGGCTCGGCCCAGGCCTACGTCACCGATGCGGTGCCGGACGGGTTCGAGACGCTCGAGCTGCGCACCTCCGGGCTGTTGAGCCGCTCCAACAAGGTCATGTTCGACCTCAACACCTTCTCGATGTTCGACACCTTTCTCGGCACCGCCCTCACCGGGCCGCTGCGCCGGGCGGGGTTCTCGCTGGAGCCGGTGACGGTCCTCACCAGCACCTGGGGTGATTGGAAGGCGGCCCATCCCGACACGACGATCGTCGCCGAGGACGGGGGCATCGGCCGCAGCTACGACCTCGACCCGCTCGGCAGCCGCGACGCCGACGGCCCGATCTTTCCGATCGGCAACGTCGATCAGCGGCTCCCGGTACAGGAGCAGGTGCTGGGTGTGGAGGCCCCAGACGGCACCGCCGTGGCGTTCCCGGTCGAGGCGGCCGCACGTGCCATCGAGGCCGGGGAGACGGTCGAGTTGGCAGGTGTCTTCATCGTCTCCGACGGAGCCGGACTGAGAGCCCAGACCGCCGACGGGACTCCGATCAGCAGCCACCAGGCTTTTTGGTTCGCCTGGAGCCAGTTCCACACCGACACTCTGGTGTGGAGCACCCTGGGCTGAGGTCGCAGAGCCTGCAGCTGGCAGCGTGCACGGGCAGGGCAGATCCCGCTCCGTTGGTGTCACGCGGCTGCGCCGCGCCAGTCCCCCCCACCAGCTCGCTTCGCTCACTGACTCCCCCTCGAGGGGGGAGTGTTCCTCCGCTCGCTGACTCCCCCTCGAGCCTGGATCCGCGATTCCTCGATCATCGGTTGCCCGTTTCGCCTTGTGCTGCATAGGTATTGCGTCATCAAACTCGCTCCCAGAAAAGGTGGAGGCCCCGCGGGGGATTCGCAAGGTGGGACAAGGCTTTCCTTCGGATCGGGTCGGTCACGTCCGTGGATTGAGG
>JAZGDZ010000005.1:0-2064 GCA_036478235.1 Acidimicrobiia bacterium
GGTATCGGCCGCAGTTCTATTTCCGGACGACGGATGTGACCGGGTCGATCGGGTTGCCTTCGGGCACCGAGATGGTGATGCCTGGTGACAACACGGAGATGAAGGTGGAGTTGATCGCTCCGATCGCCATGGATGAGGGGCTGCGTTTCGCCATCCGTGAAGGGGGCCGCACCGTCGGCGCCGGCCGCGTCACCAAGATCAACAAGTAGCTGTTAGCTATTAGCGATTAGTCATTAGCAAGACATTCTGACTAACGACTAACGACTAAAGACTAAGGACTAAGAAATGGCTTCCGACAAGCGACCACCGCTCACTCTCGCCTGCGAGGTGTGCAAGCGCCGGAATTACGTCACCACGAAGAATAAGACGAACTCGCCCGACCGGCTCGAACTGAAGAAGTTCTGCCGGTGGTGTCGCCAGCACACCGCGCACAAAGAGACGCGTTAGCCAGGAGGGCACCGGATGCCCGGCCTCGACGATCTCATCGGCACGACGTTCGGTTCGTTCCCGGTCCCAGTGACCGGAGAACGAGTCGCCGAATTCGTGAGCGCGACGGGAGACGACCCCGATCAATGGTCGGGTATCGCTCCCCCCATGTTCGCCAATGCGGCGCTCTTTGGTGCGGCGCCGGCGTTTCTCGAGGCGGGAGACGTGGTGCCCTTCACCAGGTCGCTGATCCACTCCGAGCAGACCTTCGTCTGGAAGAGGCCGCTGGCGGTGGGCGAAACACTGTCGGTGTCAGGGACCGTCGAAGCGGTGCGGGGGCGCGGCACCCTCAACCTGGTGACGTTCTCGCTGGAAGCGGGATCGGACGCCGGCCCGTGGCTCGAAGGATCGTCCATCTTCCTGATGTCGGAGTCAGCCGCAGCCACCGCCGCCGAGGCCACAGAGCCTGCAGCAAAGGAGCGGCCCCCGGTTGACCCCTCCGGAGGCCGGCTGACTCTCCCGGGCTCCGGCGAGGCCATCGTCGAGGTGCGATGCGGAGCCTCCCGGGCCGATCTGGTCCGCTATGCAGCGGCCTCCGGCGACTGGAACCCGATCCATTGGGACCATGACTCCGCCCGGGATGCCGGCCTCGACGGGGTCATCGTCCACGGCCTGCTCATGGCTGCGTGGCTGGGCCGCGTCGCCGGCCGCTACGGTTCTCCGAAGTCCATGCGGACCCGATTCCGCAGCCCCCTGCGGCCTGCAGTTCCGGCCCTCATCACCGGATCGGTGCGTGACGCCGATGGCGGTGCGGCTGAACTCGACCTGGTTCTCACCGCCGGCGAACAGCGACTTGTCACGGCCCGAGCTTCGGTAACCCGGTGACTTCGCGGAAAGTCCAACCGGACGAACTGGAGCTCATCGAGCGGGCGAAGGAGGGTGACTCCGAGGCCTTCGGTGAGTTGGTGTGGAGGTATCGCGACACCGTGTACACGCTCGCAGTGCGGCTGGTCGGCCCAGACCTCGCCGCAGACGTTGCTCAAGAGGCGCTGATCCGCGCTTGGCGGGCCATGCCCCGGTTTCGCGGCGAGGCCGCGCTGGGAACCTGGCTCCATCGGATCACGGTCAACACCGCGTGGACGATGCGGAAAAGAGCGGCTCGGCACGAGACGCAGCGGCTCGACGATGCGGCTTACGACCTGGCCGTCGATCAGGCAACCGGCCCCGAAAAGGCCGGTGAGATGCTGGAGGTTCGAGCGAGATTGAAGGCCGCCATCGAACAGCTCAGTCCCGGCCAGCGGGCGGTGCTGGTGCTGCGGGACGTCTACGGCTGGAGCCACACTGAGGTGGCGAGGGAGCTCGGGATCACCCACACCACCGCCAAGGTCAGACTGCATCGTGCCCGAAAACGGGTCAGGTCGCTCCTCGAAGGTGGGTCATGAGCCGGATCATCTGCCGCATGGTCGAGGCTGTGCCCGACGGATCTCGGCTGACCGGGCTGTTCGATCGCCATCGCGAGCACTGTCTGCGCTGTCAAGCGGACGAGGCGCGGCTTCGCGGCGTGTCGCGCGACCTGGGCGGGCTCGAGGGAGAGGTGCTCCACGCTCCTGGCGGCCTCCACACCCAGGTGATGGCGAC
>JAZGDZ010000050.1:0-2085 GCA_036478235.1 Acidimicrobiia bacterium
ACTGGCCACGACCACCATTACGAGCGCACGGTTCCACTCGATGGGGTCACCTACGTGGTCAGCGGCGCAGGCGCCAAGCTACGCGAAGCTGGCGCGAGCGACTTCACCGCAGTGTCGGCAAACACGCTCCAGTTCATGATCGCTGAGGCCACCACCGATTCCCTGGTTCTGCGCGCCGTCGGCGCTGACGGTGCCATCATCGATGAGTTCACCCTGGTGAAGGAACGGTGACTCGCTCGCGGCGTGGCCAAGCTGGGACGGTGAGCGGGCTGGGCTTCGCGCTCACCCTCATCTTCGGTCTTGTCCCGGTCGCGTTCCTCGGCTGGGCTCGATCTGCTGGCAGCCTCGGCAGGCTCAGCGCCCTCGGGCTGTGGGTGATGGCGGTCCTTGTCACGGTGATCGCGGTATCGGCCGGGGTTGTTCTCTATCAGCAGGCGGTCGATGCGGAGACGCGGCCGGCCGATCTCTGGATCGCCTCGTTTCTCGCGCTCGTCACATGGTGCATCGGCGTGCTCACCCTGGTGCCGGGACTGGTCTTTCTCCGCCTCACCGACGACCGCTCACTCGACCAATACGGCGCCAGGTTCTTCCTTGAATGGGCCCTCGTCTATGTACTCGTAGCCGTAGCGGCTCTCGCACTGGGTCGCTGGTCAATGCGCTCCCTTGCGCAGGAGCCTCGGTCGCCGTCAGCCGAGCTGGCCAACTGATCGCCACGACCAGACCGGCACTATCGATACTTGACCTTCGATGCTCGACCTTGGTCACGCATCTGAAACCATGCTGGGCCCGCTTCCCGGGCCGGCGTCTGCTGACGGGCAGCAGCACATATGCGCTACCTCGGTTCTGCGGGCGGCCGCCCATATTGCCGGTAAGGGCTATGTCCTTTAGTACAGTTCGCTACTCTGCGTGAGGATCTCGGTGGTGACGCCGCCTCCGACGATGTCTTTGTATGGGGCTGGGTCGGTGACGACGGCTTGTTCGAGCAGCCGGTAGAAGAGCATGCCTCGCTGGCGCGATGAGCGCCGGTTGAACCTGAAGGTGAACTCCTCGAGGTAGGCGTCGAGATGCTCGGCGCGGATGGCACCTTGGTGGGTACCCATCAACCATCGTTTCAAAAGTGAGGCGACCCGGTGGACGCCCGGTTGGACGACATGGGCGGGGTCGTCGCCGGCACGCAGCGAGGTCCGCTTGTGGACGAACCCGCGGGCAGGGAGTCCGCTGTATCCCTGCCACCCGTCGGTGAGGATGACCGAGCCGGGTTCGACGACGTCGGTGATGAACCCGACCAGGCTGGCGGCTGTGAGGTCTTCGACCCTGCGCAGCCGCACTCTTCCGAAGCCTTTCGGGGAGTGGACCTCCACGCCGATCACCACGATCTCTTTGATCGAGTCCCGCTGTCGGCCGCCTCTGCGGCCGGTTTCTACGCCTCCGAGGTAGGTCTCGTCGACCTCGACATCGCCCGACAGCAGGTCGCGGTCGGGTCGGACCATCGCGGTGCGCAACTTGTGCAGCATGGTCCACGCCGTCCGGTAGCTGCCCAAGCCGAGGACCCGCTGCAACCCCAGGGCGCTCACCCCGTTCTTCTGGTTGGTCATGTACCAAGCAACGGCGAACCAGCTGGTCAGCGGTGTCCTTGTCCCGTGGAAGATGGTCCCGGACGTGACCGACACCTTGCGGGCGCACCCACGGCAAGAGAACCTGCCGTCGGCGATCCGCCAGCCCTCGCCCCACCCGCACAGCGGACACACGAACCCGTCGGGCCACCGCAGCCGCTCCAGGAACTCCACACAAGACGCGTCATCCGGAAACCACTCCAGGAACGCGGCCCACGTCCCCGGGTAGTCCACGCCCGCTTGAGGATGCCGACCCGGTTCGCCACGCATAGTGATCCAACTGTAGCGAACGACATAGCCCTTACGGCACATATGGCGGTCGAGGCGAGGTCGCGAAACCCGTCGCTGTCGATTTGGTCGAAAACGGACAGGTGCGTCAGTATGGGGGCAGGTGGTTGGCCACCGTCCACGGACAGTGCGCCGGGGGAAAGCCAGCAACGGCCAGAAAAGGGAGGAAAACGCATGCAGTTTG
>JAZGDZ010000051.1:0-3363 GCA_036478235.1 Acidimicrobiia bacterium
GCGATGCCCAGCGAGGTGTTCTTGGCCAGGTTGAGGTACTGGTTGCCCATTGGGGGGAGGATGATCCGAAACGCCTGCGGCAGGATGACGAAGCGCAGCAGCTGGGTGCGAGTCAGTCCCACTGCCAGTCCGGCTTCCGACTGACCCTTGGAGATGGCGAGGATCCCGCCCCGCACCACCTCGGCGATGAACGCCGCGGTGTAGATGGTGACACCGATGAACACCGGAAAGAACAGCTTCGACATGGTGAGACCGGTGGGCCCGTAGTTGGGGAAGGCTCCCGGCTTAAGCAGGGATGGGCGACCCAAGGCGAGCGGCGAGCCTGCGTCGAGGAACTCGAACTTGTCGTCCATCACCGAGAAGAGGTCGCGCCCGGAGTTGAGGATCCACTCGGAGATGGCGCCGAAGGAAAAGAAGATGAACACGCCGACGACGCCGGCGAGAGCGGCCGAGCCGATGCGGAAGATGTCGTCATCGGTGAGCTTGGCGAGACCGGCAGGGGTGCGGCGGTCGTCGAGGAAGCCCTTGATCCACAGCCCGGCAAAGAGGACGGTGAGCAGTGCCAGCACGGTCTGGAGGCTCCAGGTGGGCAGCGAACCGAGCAGGTCCGAGATCCAACCCCACAGGTAGCCGAGGAAGCCCATGATCGGGTGGGCGAACCAGCCGACCATCCCAAAGGCGACGACGGTGAGCGCGCCCCAGGTGAGGGCGTAGGTCTCATCGCCCCGCTCCTCCTTGAGGCGAAAGCGCCATCTGTAGACCCAAATGGACGCACCGACACCGACGAGCAGGAAGGTGAACCACTGCCAGAAGCCGTCTGCCGGGAACAGCCAGGCGAAGGAGATTCCCTTGTTCGACAGAAAGAACCAGCCCTCACAGCCGCTCTCGGCGACGGCACAGCCCAACGGCCCGGAGTCCAACTGGAGGTCGGGCGGAATCGTGGTAATGACCACGGCCCAGGCGATGATCTGGACCAGCAGCGGGATGTTGCGCACCGTCTCGATGTAGCCGGTGGCCACCTTGTTGACGATCCAGTTCTTGGAGAGACGGGAGACGCCGATGACGATCCCGAGGATCGTGGCGGCGAAGATGCCGGCCACTGACACCCGGAGCATGTTGACGATGCCGGTGTAGAGCGCCCGCCCTCCGGTATCGGGACGAACGTCGATGCCCTCGGCCAGGGCTATCTGGGGCGGATTCTCCAGGAAATCGAACGAGACGTCGAGGTTGCGCGCATCGAGGTTGGCGGCGGCCTGGCCCCCGAGGATCCAGAAGACGGCCACGATCGCAATGAGGAAGATGACCTGCGCGGCCCACTTGAGGAATGTGACGTTCCTCCAGGGTGGCACCCGATGGTGCTGCTCCCTCGGTTCCTCGATCTGGATGGCCATGTGACCGAAGGTGATCGGGGGGCGCAGAGCGCCCCCCGATCAGCATTCATTCGTTAGCGGGCAGGCGGTGAGTAGATCAGGCCGCCTTCGGTGAAGGAAGCGTTGAGGCTTCCCTCACGGACCAACCCAACCGGGTTGAGGTTGCGACTGTAGATCTCGTCGTAGTTGCCTACCTGCGACACAGCGTTGAAGAACGCATCGGGCGAGAGGCCCATGGAGGTCTGCAGCTCGCCTTCACCACCGAGGAGTCGGTCGATCTCGCCGTCCGGCGGATTGGCCTTCATGTCGGCAGCGTTGGCCGAGGTGATGCCCTTCTCGTCGAAGATGATCGACGAGAACACGGCCCACTTGATGACGTCGAGCCACTGCGAGTCGTTCTGCAGAGTCACCGGACCCAGGGGCTCCTTCGAAATCGGAGCCGCCGGGAAGATGATCCAGTTCTCGCCAGCGGGCTCCTGGGTGGCCTTGCGGCCCACCAGGCTCGAACCGTCGGTGGTGACTGCGTCACAGGCGCCGGACACGTACTGATCCATCACCTGGTTGAAGTCCTCGAACGTGTTCAGTGTGATGTTCACGCCGAGCGCCGCCGTGATCTCGGTGATGTTCTTCTCGGTGGTCGTGCCAGCGTTGGTGCAGACAACCGCACCCTCGAGGTCGGGGATCTGCGAAGCGGCGTTGAACCCGTCAGCCGCGCGCGCCATGACCTGCTGGCCGTCGTAGTAGGTGGTCGGGGCAAAGTCCATGCCCACATCCGTGTCACGACTCTGGGTCCAGGTCGTGTTGCGGATGAGGACGTCGACGGCACCGGTCTGAACCGCGGTGAACCGCTCGGCGGCCGTCAAGAAATTGAACTCCACCGCGTTGGCATCCCCGAACACGGCAGCGGCGACGTAGCGGCAGTAATCGGCATCGAAGCCGGTTGCGCTCCCGTCGGGCTGCTGCTCGGAGAAGGCCGTTGCCGACCCGGACACGCCGCACCTGAGTACGCCACGTGCTTGCACTGCGGCGAGGGTTCCACCTTCCGCCCCCCCGACTGCACCGGCGGCGGTGGTCTCGGTGGTTGCTTCGGTGGCCTCCGTCGTCTCAGCGTCGTCGTCTCCACACGCCGCGGCTACCAGAGCTAAGGCGATGAGGAGGACAGACAGTCTTTTGAGCATTCGCTCCTCCCATTCAATTTGTCTGTACAGACAACCGCCACGCGTAGCAGCGGTGCGGGAAACCTAGTCGGTGGCCTCGGGCCGCATCAACCCGACCCGAAGTCGTATCGCAAGATGGAGCCCGATCTGACCGAGTGCCCGCCGGGTACCATTGCGGGTGATGCCACGTATTCGCGCCGATTCGCTAGCAGAGCACAAGTCGTTGACTCGCCGCGAGATCATCGAGGCGGCAACGGCACTGTTCAGGGTTCAGGGCTACGCCGAGACGTCGCTCGGCGACGTGGCCGGTTACGTCGGGATCGGCCGGACGACGCTCTACGAGTACTTTTCCGACAAGGAGGATCTGCTCGCCAGCCTCGTCGAGGACCGCATCCCGCGGGTGATGGACCAGCTCGTCGGCGGCCTCCCAGAGGCGGCCACCCACCGCGAGCGGCTCGCCGAATTGATCATCCGCGGCCTGGAATTCATCTCCACCGACGATGACCTGGGCACGCTGTTGATGCGGGAAACGCCCCGGCTCGGGCGTAGAGCCCAGGACAGGATCCGTGCTGCCCACAGCAGACTGGGCGATGAGATCACGGAGCTGTGCCGGCTCGGGATAGAGGGCGGCGAATTCCGCCCATTCGATCCGGGGGACGCCGGCGACCTCGTTTTCGCCGTGATGTGGTCGGCATCGCAGAGCCTGCTGCACGACAGCGAAGCCAAGCAGCGGCGCCACGAGGTGGCCGAGACCGTGGTGCGGTTCATATTTGATGGGCTGGCGATCTAGGCGACCTGCGAGAGAGCGGGAGGCGATCGCCTCGCTTTGCTCGGCG
>JAZGDZ010000052.1:0-4353 GCA_036478235.1 Acidimicrobiia bacterium
GGTTTTCATCCCCGGCACGGAACGGCTTGTGGCCATGGTGGGCTGGCGTCAGACGACTGCGATTCTCGGGCTGTTGCTGCTCGTGGCTGGTGGGAGTACAGCTCTGTTCGCCCTTCCGAAGAGGTCCGTCCGCCCCGACCCGGGCCGTCCGTCGCTTTCGATGTCCGGCTCGTTGCGCAGCCTTGTTCGAGATCGCAGGTTCCGGCTTTACACCCTGGCGATGATGCTCAGCTTCTTTGTGGCGCAAGGTGTTCTCTCTCACCGAGTGGCGCTGTTTGGTGAAGCGGGGTTCCCCGTCGCTGCTGTGGCGCTGTGGGCGGCGGTAGCGTCGGCTCTGAGTCTTCCGGGGCGTTGGCTGGCGCCGCTTGTCGCCATCCGATTGCGGGCCACGAAGGTTCAGGCTGCAACGATTGCGATGGTCGCAGCGGCGACGCTACTGATGGTCGACGGTCGGGACTCATGGCAGATGATCGGACACTTCGTGTTGTTTGGCCTCGGGTTCGGTGCGCTGCTGCCGCTGCGGGCGATGGTCATGGCCGAGTGGTATTCCGGCTCTGACTACGGGCGCATCTTGGGAGCCCAATGGACCGCCGTCGGTCTTGCGGGCGCTGCAGGACCGGTGATCGTCGGCGTGGTGCGCGACCAAACCGGCGGATACGGAATCCCGATGGCTGTTCTCGCGGCGATCTACTTGACGGTCGTCGCCCTCATACTCCTCGCCGGCACCGAACGCCACACGACCATCTAGTCGGAGATGGTCAATCGCGCCAACGGATCGTGAACTCAAGAGACACCGCCAGGTCTGTCGAAGCCCACCAGGTTCCCGACCTAGTGGCCGCGGGTGTGTCCGACGCCGCAAAGGCCCGCAGCGACGCCATTCCGCACCAGTCCTCGGAGCCCAAGGTGCCCGCCGAGGTGCCCTACGGGGTGCCCGAGACGATTCGGGACAGTGCCCTCGCGCATGCGCGTGCGCGTTTTTTTTGGTACCCACCACGGAGGTCCAGGTAGGTGGACTCGCTACTGGTTTCCTCGGCCTCAACACTTCTCGAGTGTTCCGGATAGATTGCGTTGCGGAGACAGGATGGATATCAACACCTTTACCCAGAAGGCCCAGCAGGCCGTCCTCGCTGCTCGCGAGGCTGCTTCGGGTCGAAATCACCAGCAGGTGACCCTGGCCCACCTGGCGGAAGCGTTGTTCGGCCAGCCCGACACCATCATCCTTCCCTTGCTGGCCAGGCTTGAAGTCAACCGCAGCGACATCACGGGTCCGCTGCGACGCCTGGTGGAGGGCGTCCCCCAGATCTTTGGCACCGCCGTCGAGGTCGGCTTCTCCCCCGACGCCATCAAGGTGCTCGAAGCCGCCGAGGCCGAGAAGTCCTCGATGAAAGACACCTACGTGTCGGTCGAGCACATCCTGTTGGCTTTGGCCGTCGCCGATGGTGAGGCCGGGGATCTGCTACGTGCCGCTGGGCTCACCAAGGCCGCCATCCTCGGCGCCCTGGCCGAGGTACGCGGCGCCCAGCGTGTCACCTCGCAAACACCGGAAGACACCTTGGCCCCGTTGGAGCAGTTCGGGCGTGATCTCGTCGAGGCGGCCCGCCAGGGCAAGCTCGACCCTGTCATCGGGCGCGACGAGGAGATACGCCGTGTCATGCAGGTATTGAGTCGTAAGACCAAGAACAATCCAGTGCTCATAGGTGAGCCGGGTACCGGCAAGACCGCCATCGTCGAGGGCCTGGCGCAGCGCATCGCCGACGGCGACGTCCCCGAGGGCCTCAAGGATAAGCGCCTGGTCGCCCTCGACCTCGGAGCCATGGTGGCCGGAGCGAAGTTCCGCGGCGAGTTCGAGGAGCGCCTCAAGGCGACTCTCGACGAGATCAAGGCCGCCGAGGGTCGCATCATCACCTTCCTCGACGAGCTGCACACGATTGTCGGGGCCGGCGCTGCCGAGGGCTCGATGGACGCATCGAACATGGTGAAGCCGATGCTGGCTCGCGGCGAGTTGCGGATGATCGGAGCCACCACCCTCGACGAGTACCGCAGGTACATCGAGAAGGACGCCGCCCTCGAGCGCCGCTTCGCACCTGTCATGGTGGAGGCACCATCGACAGAAGAGACCATCGGCATCCTACGCGGCCTTAAGGAGCGCTACGAGGTGCACCACGGTGTCCGCATCACCGACAGCGCCCTCATCGCTGCCGCCGTGCTCTCCGACCGCTACATCAGCGGGCGCCACCTGCCAGACAAGGCCATTGATCTGGTCGATGAGGCCGCATCGCGGCTGCGCATTGAGATCGACTCCATGCCCGAGGAAATAGACGAGCTGGAGCGCCGCCGCCGCCAGCTCGAGATAGAGCGCAGCGCGCTGCGTAAGGAGACCGACACTGCTTCGGTTGGCCGCCTTGGGGCCATAGAAGAAGAGCTAGCCAACCTCGGCGAGGACCTCGACCGGCTCCATGCCCACTGGCAGCTAGAGAAGGACCACATCGACAACATACGCGCCACCAAGGCGGAGATCGAGGCGGCCCGAGCCGAGGCCGAGCGTGCCGAGAAATCGGGAGAGCTGGAGCGAACCGCCGAGCTCCGCTACGGGACTCTCCCCCAGCTGGAACAGCGGCTCGAAGTCGGTCAGCAAGACCTGGCGAAACTCCAAGCCGAGCTCACCATGCTCAAGGAAGAGGTCGACGAAGAAGATATCGCCGAGGTGATAGCTCGCTGGACCGGCATCCCGGTGTCGCGGCTCATGGAGGGCGAAGTGCACAAGCTCGTCCAACTGGAGGGGCATCTTCACGAGCGAATCGTCGGCCAGGAAGTCGCGGTGTCCGTGGTTGCCAACGCCATCCGCCGCAGCAGGACAGGGCTGTCGGATCCCAATCGGCCTATCGGGTCATTCATCTTCCTCGGCCCCACGGGCGTCGGCAAAACCGAGCTGGCACGCGCTCTGGCCGAGTTCCTCTTCGATGACGAGCGAGCCATGGTGCGCGTCGACATGTCCGAATACATGGAGAAGCACTCAGTGAGCCGACTCATCGGTGCTCCCCCCGGCTACGTCGGATACGACGAGGGTGGCCAGCTCACAGAGGCGATCCGCCGCCGCCCCTACTCGGTGGTACTGCTGGACGAGGTCGAAAAAGCCCACCCCGACGTGTTCAACACGCTGCTGCAACTGATGGACGACGGCCGCCTCACCGATGGCCAAGGGCGGACCGTCGACTTCACCAACACGGTGTTGATCATGACGTCCAACCTCGGTTCGGAGTTCATCGACCCCGACCTGCCACAAGAGACCGTGGCATCACGGGTGATGGACGCGGTGCGAGCCCACTTCCGACCCGAGTTCATCAACCGGATCGACGACATCATCGTGTTTCACCGGCTGTCCCCAGACGACCTGCGGCGCATCGTTGAGCTGCAGTTCGCCGAGTTCCGGGGACGCCTTTCCGATCGGGGCATCGACATCGAGCTCACCGCCGAGGGTGCGGACTGGCTGGCTGAACAGGGTTACGACCCGTCCTACGGAGCTCGACCTTTGAAGCGGCTCCTGCAGAAGGCCGTCGCCGATCCCCTGGCGCTGCGCATCCTCGACGGCGAGTTCAGCGACGGCGACACGGTGCGGGTGGCGGTGTCAGATGGCGAGCTCGCCCTGCAAAAGGGCTAAGCCGGGACCGGTGCGCTCAGCGATAGCGACGACCGGCAGGCCGCTCCTGTTGCCCCCTTTTCGGTTCTGTGAACCTCGGGGTCCTCGGATACCGGTGCAGGTCGCCGAAGGCTGGGGACGGCCCGCGACGGGCCTCCCGCACGAACCCGCACAGATCCGGCATTATTTCGCTGTTCCGTAGCGCTTCTCTTCGCCGTGTTGGGTCGCCGTCGGCGGCGGTCGGGGTCGATCTCATCGACCGATCCCGAGCGCCGGCGACTCCCGCCGCCCCGTTGCTCGCTCGGCTTGTCGCTGACGGTCGAGGTCCTGGGTGATCTTGCGCCGGGCCATCAGCCAGGTCGCCCGGGCGGCGACGTCGCGGCTCGGCGGCGGGGGTCCGAGTGAATCGAGGTCCTCCGGGTGCCGGGGCTGGTGGCCGCCGTGATCGATGCCGGCCATCTGTGCTGAGGTGCGGCCGACGATGCGCTCAAGCACTGTGGCTGCCTCGGGGCTGCGGTGGGCGAGGTGGGCGCACTCCTCGTCTTCCGGCTCGGGGACGACCAGATACAGGATGTTGGCCTCTCGGCCTCGGCTCATGGTGACGTAGGTCCATTCTCGGTCGGCCCCGCCTTCGAGGACGCTGAAGCAGCGCCGCACGGTGACCCCCTGCGCCTTGTGGCCGGTGAGGGCGTAGCCGTAGTCGAGGTGGCCGTCAC
>JAZGDZ010000053.1:0-43056 GCA_036478235.1 Acidimicrobiia bacterium
TCGGTCCGGTCAATGTTCTGCGATACTGTCCTCACTGGAAGTGCCTCCCGGTCCCAGGCCAATGGTTTGCTTCGTCAGCGTCATTGTCCCAGGTCAGGAGGCATTTTCCGTGCCATCGCACCGTCACGCCCCACCCCAGACCGGTGGATCCAGGCTGAGAGGGCGCGCCGATAGGTGCGAACTCGGCGGCCCCGGTTGCACTGCGATGAGCCGTAGAACACTGCGCCGCCCGTTAAGGCGGCTCATCTATGCGGAGGCGCTTCGGGGCCGGATAGGACCCGAACGCCGTAGCTAAGACCGCAGCCAGAAATGCGAAGCGCCATCGACATTGCTCAGAGCGTCGCCTATTGGCGGACGCTCTGAGTGCCGTCAGGGCGGGCTACACTCCCGCCCAATCACACACGTCTGCCGCAGACTTCCGCGGTCGGAGTCCGCCGAGCGCGGCTCCGGGAAGCTCCAAGGGCAGGCGGAGGAAGCAACCGCGAACCAGGGAGGCACAGGTGGCCAACGTCACCATGCGACAGCTGCTTGAGGCCGGGGTCCACTTCGGGCACCAGACCCGGCGGTGGGATCCCAAGATGCGCCCTTACATCTTCTCTGAGCGCAACGGGATCCACATCATTGATTTACGTCAGACCCTCGAGGCGGCCGAACGCGCTCACGACCTTGCCCGGGACACCGTCATCAAGGGCGGGAGCGTGTTGTTCGTCGGCACCAAGAAGCAGGCCCAGGGCGTGATTCAGGAGGCTGCCGAGAGGGCGGCGATGCCGTACGTCAACCACCGCTGGCTGGGCGGGATGCTCACCAACTTCAGCACCATCCACAAGCGCATCCTCTACATGCGCGAACTGGAGCGCATGGACGAGTCGGGTGAGATGGAGGCCCTTCCCAAGAAGGAGCGGCTCAAGCTGCGCCGCGAGCTGAACAAGCTGCAGACGGTGCTCGGCGGGGTGAGGGACATGCATCGCAACCCCGAGGTCGTCTTTATCGTGGACGTCAAGACCGAGGCCATTGCGGTCAAGGAGGCGTCGCGTATCGGGGCCAAGGTCGTCGCGCTGGTGGACACCAACTGTGATCCGGATCTCATCGATTACGTGATCCCGGGCAACGACGACGCCATCCGATCGGCACAGCTGATGGCAGACGTGATCGCAGAGGGATGCATCGTCGGAGCGGAAGTCGCTCGCGCCAAGGCCAAGGACGAGTCGGAGCAGAGTGATCCACCGACGGAAGGTTCCGAGGAGCCCGGCTCAGATGAGTGAGATCAGCGCGCAGGACGTCGCCGCTCTGCGCAAGGCGACCGGCGCCGGGATGATGGACGCCAAGCGCGCTCTCCAAGAGGCCGACGGGGAGGCCGAACGCGCCGCAGACATCCTGCGGGAGAAGGGACTCGCTGCGGCCCGCAAGCGCTCGCACCGGGATGCGAATGAGGGGACGATCGGACACTACCTCCACGTGCAGGCCGATCGACCGGTGATCGGCGTGCTGGTGGAACTCGTCTCTGAGACCGATTTCGTGGCCAAGAGCGCCGCCTTCCAGGAAGCGGCTCGGGACATAGCCATGCATGTGGCGGCATACCGCCCGCAGTGGGTAACGCGCGACGAGGTGCCGACGGATGCGGTCGAAAAGGAGAAGGAGCTGATCGCGGGTCAGGCTCGCAATGAAGGCAAGCCTCGAGAGATCGTCGAGAAGATGGTCGAGGGGCGGATCAACTCCTTCTACGAGGACACCGTCCTTTACGACCAGACATTCGTGAACCCCGAGAAGTTCGACGGGACCGTCGGCGAGATGGTTCAGCAGATGGCGTCGCGGATGGGGGAGAACATCGGGGTCCGCCGCTTTGTCAGGCTGGGCATCGGGGAGACGGACTAGTGGGATACTCAGAGTGAGCAACCGGGTCGCGCTCAAGCTGTCCGGAGAGGCCTTTGCCGACCCCGAGGTTGGGTACGGAATCGACCCCGAGACGATCCAGGCCGTCGCATCCGAGATCGCCGAGGTCCACGCCGAGGGGCATGCGATCGCAATTGTCGTCGGCGGGGGCAACATCTTCCGGGGCCTGGAGGCTGCAGCCGCCGGCATGGATCGTGCCAACGCCGACTACATGGGCATGCTGGCGACTGTGATCAATGCGCTGGCGCTGCGCGATGCGCTGGAGGCCGCCGGATGTCCGACGCGCGTGCAGACCGCGATCACGATCGAGCAAGTGGCGGAGCCGTACATCCGGCTGAGGGCGATGCGCCACCTGGACAAGGGCAGAGCAGTGATCTTTGCCGGCGGCACCGGCAACCCGTACTTCACGACCGATACGACGGTCGCGCTGCGTGCCGCCGAGATTGGGGCGGATCTGGTGCTGAAGGCGACTCGGGTCGATGGTGTCTTCTCGGCCGATCCCGAAAAAGACCACTCCGCCGAAATGATTCCTGAGCTCAGCTACATGGAGGTGCTTGAAAGAGGTCTTCGGGTGATGGACAGCACCGCCATTACGATGTGCATGGAAAACGACCTGCCAATCAGAGTCTTCAACATCACCGTTCCCGGCAACATCGCCCGCGCCGTACGCGGGGAGCCGGTCGGTACGCTCGTCCGCTGAGAGGAGGCGACCGTGATCGAGGAACTCCTGGGCGACGCCGAGGCCAAGATGGATCAGGCCGTCGAGCATGTCCAAGGTGAGTTCGCCACGGTGCGGACCGGTCGGGCCAACGCCGCCATCCTCCACCGGGTCACCGTCGACTACTACGGGACGCAGACGCCGTTGCAACAACTCGCCTCCGTGTCGGTCCCCGAGGCGCAACTGCTGCTCGTCCAGCCGTACGACAAGTCGGCGATTGGTGAGATCGAGAAGTCGATACAGATGTCTGGCCTCGGCCTCAACCCGTCGAGCGACGGCAATGTGATCCGCTTGAGCTTTCCACCCCTCACGGAGGAGCGACGTCGCGATCTCATCAAGGTTGTCAGGCAGATGGCCGAGGACGGCAGGGTCGCCGTGCGTAACGTGCGACGTCACTCGAAGGACGACATCGAGGCGGTCGAGGGAGAGGTTTCCGAGGACGACATCCGTCGGGGCGAGAATCGGCTCCAGGAGATCACAGACCAGCACGTGGCTCGCATCGACGAGCTGCTCGCCCACAAAGAGGCCGAGCTGCTCGAGGTTTGATCTCCGGACATTGCGAGGAGGAGCGTGGCCGGAAGCGACGAAGAGGGTTTCAAGCCACATCCGGGTGACCCCTGGCATCCCGGCTGGTCGGGCGACGCCGAGCCCGACGAGGTCGGCGAGGCTACGGCGCCGTCCGAAGAGGTCGAGACCCCAGTCAAGCCGAAGAAGCGCCGCGGTCGCAGACGCCTTCGGGGCGGTGACGAAAAGCCTGAGGATCAGGCGGACGAGCCGCTCGCAGGGGTGGTCGACGGCGTCGGCACCGCCGAAACCGATGCCTTCCCGCCCGCCTCTTCGCCTGTCGGTCCTGCCGGGAGTCTCAGCGAGCAGGACGAAGCAGTGGGCCCGCCCGACGTCGAGGTCGAAGAGGAAGAGGCGAAGCCCGATCCGTTCGAGGCGGTGCTCGAGCGCGAAGGGCTGGCCCGTCGAGGTCAGGAGGCGGCTGCTGAAGATGCTCCGCAACCTGCCTGGACGATCGAGGGTGAGCCGGGTGCCGACCAGGTGTTGCCGGTGGACCAGCCCTCATGGATCGGCCACACGACCGAGGCCGATCCCGGTATCGAGGCGATCGGCTTCGAACCAGAGATGGCTGAGGAGCCGGCCGAGCATCCTGCAGAGGCTCAGCCTTTGGACGGAGCGGTGGGCGAAGCAGACGTGGATCAGCCCGGCCTGTTGGGCTCGGACGAGGTGGGAGAGGACCTGGGCGGCGAAGGAGTGACGGAAGGCGACGTGGAGATTGCGGTTGCGGCCGAGGCCGAGGAGAGCCCGGCAGCGTCGGAAGAGAAGGACGAGCAGCGGGCCATCGTCGGCGAGTACGGCGTCGCCGGCCCCGAAGCGTTCGATGTGCTGCAAGGGCCCGACCTCGTCGACGACGCAGAGCGCGAGGAGTGGGATGCGTTCGTGGAGGGCGCGGCGCCTCCGGAGGTTCCCGAGGCGCCGGTGGGAGTCCCGGAGGACCTCGACGAGTGGGTCGACGCGGAGCCGAAGAAGAAGCGCCGCGGGTTCCTGGGGCGGCGCAAGCGCAGGGCGGCCGAAGAGATCATCGACGACGGGTTCGTGGGAGCGGCGACGGAGCCCGAAGGCGGCGAGACGGGGCCGGGCGATGGGGCCGAGGCGGCGCCCCCGACGGCTCTCGAGGAGCCGGCAGTCGTCGGCGAGCACGGCGCCGACGACCCCGCGCTGGCGGAGATTCTTCACTCGCCGTTCGACGATTCGCCGGAGCCGGCGGCAAAGAAGAAGCGGCGCGGGTTCTTGGGGCGCAAGCGCAGGGCGGCCGAAGAGATCATCGACGACGGGTTCGTGGGAGCGGCGACGGAGCCCGAAGGCGGCGAGACGGGGCCGGGCGATGGGGCCGAGGCGGCGCCCCCGACAGCTCTGGAGGAGCCGGCATTCACCTTGCCTACCGAGGATCTCGACTCCGCGCCGTCGGCGGTCGAGGACCACGCACCCTTCATGCCCCCGGACGACGCGGTCCCGGTCCCGGTGGATGTCGAAGACGAAACGGTGGAGGCCGCGACCGCGGAGGTCGAGGCCGATCCGGGTCGCGTGCCGGGGGGTTGGTTCGCCGACATCGACGAGGACACGGTGGAGCCGCCGTCGGCCGCCGAGACGCCGGAGACGGAGAGGCCGGTCGAGTCGGAAGGGCCGTGGGAAGGCCGCACTGCGGAGCGGGCTGAGCCCGCCGACGTGTTCGACGTCGAGCATCCCGATGAGGTCGAGTTCGATGTGGGTGTGTCCGCTCCCGAGCTGTTGGTGCCCGAGGGCTATGAACCGTGGGACGAGGCCGTGGCCGATGCCGTCGGTCGTGGTGAGCCTGTGACGGAGCCGAGCGCCGAGCCGGTTACCGCAACGTCTCCGGAGGGCTTCGAGCCTTTCCCCGGGATCGAGCTGCCCGAGGAGTTCGACATCTCAGAAGAGGCGATGCGCGCCGAGATGGTCGACGACGAGCTCTGGATAGCAGATCCTGCCGACGCCGCCGATACGGCCACCCACGAGATGGACACGCCGTACCTGCCGGGGGGCGCTCTGGAAGAGCAGATGTACGCTGCCGGCGGGACCGTCGAGCATCGCGATCTCGCCGAGGCGATCGCCCAGGCCGGAGATGAGAACACCCAATGGCAGGCCTTGAGCGCGGCCATGCCCGGGCTGGAGACCGGGGTCGTCGGCTTCGAGGACGTGGCCGATCTGGGTGGAGCCCTCGGAGCGGACGATCATTACGTCGCGCCGGTTCGGTCGAACCTCGGCGTCAGGATCGTCACGGGTGTCGTTCTCGTCGGCCTGCTGTTCGGTTCCCTGCTGTGGCACGAGGCAGCCTTCTCGGCGTTCGTCGGGATCATCGCGATGCTCGGGCTCACTGAGTTCTACGGGACGTTGCGCCGGCGGGGCTTCCTGCCGCTCAGCCTCTTCGGCTTTCTCGGCGGGGTGGGAATCCTTGTTGCGACTTGGTATCACGGAGCGCTGGCGATTCCCACAGGCTTGCTGCTGACATCGATGATCACCTTCTTCTTCTATGCCTTCGCCCCGATCCGACGCGACGCCCTGACTGAGGGGGGTCTCACGATCTTGGGACTGGCCTGGGTGGTGGGAACGGCGGCCTTTGCGATCCCCATTGCCCGTGCCGAGTTCCACCAGGAGCTCGTCTTTGCGATCGTCGCCGTCACCGCGGCGATGGACATGGGGGCGTATTCGGTTGGGCGAGCGTGGGGCAGAAGCCAGCTGGCTCCGGTTCTCTCGCCGAACAAGACCGTCGAAGGTCTCGCCGGAGGCGTCGTTCTGGCCATGGGGGTCGCGGCGGCAATCGGATTCTTCGAACTGGGTCCGTTCGATCTCAGGGCAGGCATCGCTCTCGGGCTCGTGGTCATGGTGATCGCACCGATCGGTGATCTGGCCGAGTCCCTGGTGAAGCGCAGTCTCGGGGTCAAGGACATGGGATCCACACTGCCGGGACACGGGGGGATCCTGGACCGGATCGACGCCTTGCTGTTCGTGATCCCGGCTGCCTGGGTCCTCTACGAGACGATCGGCTATCTGGGGTGAATCCCCTGGTTGTGCTCGGTGCGACCGGCTCCATCGGTCGCCAGACGCTCGAGGTGGCCGATCGGCTCGGCCTGGAAGTAGTAGCCGTTGCAGCCAGACGGGCTTCTTCTGAGCTGCTCGAGATCGCAAGAGCCCGACCCGATGCCCGGGTCGGCATCGCCGGGCCGACGCCGAGTGAGCGGTCCGAGCTCGAGGCGGATCTCGGCGGCAGGGTCGTGTTCGGCCCTGAAGGCCTCGTCGAGCTGGCGTCGATTCCCGGGGCCACGGTGGTCAACGGGACTGTAGGTGTCGCCGGACTTCCGGCCTCGGTCGCCGCCCTCGAGGCGGGTAATCGGCTTGCACTAGCCAACAAGGAGAGCCTGGTGGCGGGGGGACCGGTCGTGCTTCGCTCACTGGCCGAGGGCGGCGGGGAACTGATTCCGGTCGACTCGGAGCATTCGGCGATCCACCAGTGCCTCGCCGGAGAGCGGTCGGAGTCGGTGGCACGAATCATCCTGTCCGCCTCCGGCGGTCCTTTTCGGGGTATGGGTGCATCCGAGTTGGAGGCCGTCACGGTGGATGATGCCCTTGAGCATCCGACCTGGCGGATGGGTCCCCGCATCACGATCGACTCGGCAACGCTGATGAACAAGGCGTTTGAGGTCATCGAGACACACCACCTCTTCGGCATCGGCTACGACGCCATCGACGTCGTGGTGCACCCGCAAAGCATCGTTCATTCACTCGTCGAGTTCGTCGACGGCTCGATCAAGGCGCACCTCGGCGCGCCCGACATGCGGCTTCCGATCCAGTACGCCATTACCCATCCGCAGAGGATGGAGGGGGTGATGGATCCGTTTCCGCTGGCGGGGACCGAGCTCACGTTCGAGCTTCCGGACACGGAGGTGTTCGCCTGTCTCGAACTCGGCTACGCGGCAGGGCGTGCGGGCGGGTCGGTCCCGGCAGTACTCAACGCCGCCGACGAAGTGGCGGTTCAGGCGTTCCTCGAGCGCAGGGTGGGCCTCTCGTCGATACCGGTCATAGTGGAGGCGACGATGGCCGATGTCGATCATCGGGAGCTGTCCTCGGTCCAGGACGTCCTGGAAGTGGATCGTGAGGCCCGGGCGGTCGCCCACGGCCACATCGGAGCCTCGTGCTAGGCCATGGGCATAGGTAGCGTGGTCGATCCCCTACGGAGCCCACGGAGATGATCGGCGGACTCATCGTTGTCATCGGAATCATCGCCATGGTCATGGTGCACGAAGCGGGCCACTTCTTTGCGGCCAAGGCCACCGGGATGAAGGCCACGGAATTCTTCTTCGGGTTCGGTCCGAAACTGTGGTCGACCCGCCGGGGTGAGACCGAGTACGGCGTCAAGGCCATCCCGCTCGGCGGGTACGTTCGCATCATCGGGATGAATCCCTATGAGGAGGTTGCCCCCGAGGACGTCGGCAGGACCTACCGCGTGCAGCCCTTCTGGGCCAAGAGCGTGGTCGTCCTCGCCGGCGTGGCCAGTCACTTCGTGGTGGCCTTTCTCATCTTCTTCTTAGTGGGGACCCTCATCGGATCTGAGGAAGCCACCACCACCGTCAACGCGGTGATCGCGACGCTCGAAGACGGGTCGGTCACTCCGGCGGCGACAGCTGGAATCGAACCGGGGGACACGATCCTGAGGATCGGCGGTGTCGAGATCGATACCTGGAGCGAGATCGAGAGCGAAATCCGCGCCAATCCCGGTGAGACGGTTGCGATCAGGGTCGAGCGTGACGCTGAAGTGCTCGTGCTCACGGCCACCCTGGCCGCGCTCGATGACGATGCGGGGGGCAAACGCGGCTTCCTGGGAGTGGCGCCCACGGCCGAGACGGTACGGATGAATCCGATCGCAGCCCTCGTCGACTCCGGGGCCTCGGTGGGTCAGGCGACGGGTGCGTCGTCGATAGGGATGTGGCAGCTATTCACCGGGCTGGGCGATCTGGTCACTGCGACGCTCACCGGCGACATCGACTCGATCAACGAGACGCGCCCGGCCAGCCCCATCGGCCTGGTGCGAATCGGAGCCCAGACCGAGGAGTTCGGGATCGGGTTCACCCTCAAGCTGATCGCCCTCATCAATGTCTTCGTCGGTCTGTTCAATCTCATCCCGATGTATCCGCTCGACGGCGGTCATTTCACCGTCGCCCTCTACGAGAAGATTCGGGGTCGCGAGGCAGATGTAGCCAAACTGGCGCCGATCGCGGCGGCCGTCATCATCTTCATGGTGTTGCTCGGAGTGCTGGCGATCTACCTGGACATCGCCAGCCCGTTCACCCTCTGATGATCGAACGCAGGCATACGAGGCAGATCCGGGTCGGCGACGTCGCCGTCGGTGGCGGCGCTCCGATCTCGGTGCAGTCGATGACGACGACGAAGACGTCGGATGTCGATGGGACGCTCGCTCAGGTGTATGGCCTGCGCGGCGCCGGGGCGGACATAGTGCGAATCACCTGCAACGACGTCGCCGCCGCCCAGGGCCTTGCCGAGATCGTTCCCCGCTCGCCGGTTCCGATCATCGCCGACATCCACTTCCAGTACCGTCTTGCCCTTGCTGCGCTCGAAGCCGGTGTCGCCGGGCTGCGTCTCAACCCGGGCAACATCCGCAAAGCGGACCACATTCGAGCCGTGGCGAAGGCGGCTGCGGCGCGCCGGGTGCCGATCCGGATCGGCGTGAATGCAGGCTCCCTGGACAAGGACCTGCTGGAGAAGCACGGCGCCCCCGTTCCGGCGGCACTCGTCGAGTCGGCGCTCGACGAGGTCCGCCTGCTCGAGGAAGCGGACTTCACCGATATCAAGATCTCCGTGAAGCACAGCCACGTGCCGGCGATGGTCGAGTCGTACCGGTTGCTGGCCGACGCCGTTGACTACCCGCTTCACCTAGGCGTCACCGAGGCCGGTCCGCCGCCCGGCGGACTCATGAAGTCGGTCGCAGGAATCGCGACACTCCTCCTCGAGGGGATCGGCGACACCATCCGTTTCTCGTTGACGGCAGACTCGGTGGAGGAGGCGGAGGCCGGCAGGCGATTGCTCGAACAGCTCGGTCTGCGAGAGAGGTCCGGGCTGGATCTGATCGCCTGCCCTTCTTGTGGGCGCGCCGAGGTGGACGTCGTGGCGGTGGCCACCGAGGCGCAGCAGGCACTCGAAGCGGAACAGCTTCCGATCCAGGTCGCCGTGATGGGCTGCGTGGTGAACGGGCCAGGCGAGGCGCGCGAGGCAGACATCGGGATAGCGGCCGGCAGGGGCAAGGGACACCTCTTCATCAAGGGTCAGGTCGTGCGGGTGGTGCCCGAGGATGAGATGGTCGCTGCTCTGCTCGACGAGGCCCGCAGGTTGGCCGCCGAAGGCGTGGAGGCCCGGTTGGCCGCCGCCGACGGCCTCGCCGAACAGGTCGCCGCGGACACCGCCGCAGAGCTACTGGTGGAGCAGGGCGATGCGAATCAGGCCGCGGAGCGACGCGCCCGGGTGGCTGAGGTAGCCAAGGGGGACTGAGTCTCTAGTCTCCAGCTTTCAGTCTCCAGCAAACCTCTGAACGTCCGCAGTAGCTGGTGACTGGCGACTGGTGACTGGCGACTTCCCTGCTGCGGGAGCGTGATGCCCTCCGGCTACCCTGCCCTGGCTATGCGCTGGTCCCGCTCCTTCATCCCTACCCTCCGAGAGGATCCGGCCGACGCCGAGGCCGCCAACCATCGTTACCTGGTGCGCGGTGGGTTCATCAGGAGGCTCATGGCGGGCTCGTGGTCGATGCTCCCGCTCGGCATGAGAGTGACCAAGAAGATCGAGCAGATCATCCGCGAGGAGATCGACGCGATTGGAGGGCAGGAGATGCTGCTTCCGGTCGTCCACCCCAGGGACCCATGGGAGAAGTCGGGGCGGTGGGACGACGTGGAGGGAATCCTCGTCAAGTTCAAGGACCGGCGCGATACCGATCTTCTCCTGGCGATGACCCACGAGGAGATCTTCAGCACGATCGCGACAGAGCTCGTCTCCTATCGGCAGCTGCCCCAGCTCTGGTATCACCTGCAGACGAAGTTTCGCGATGAGCCCCGTCCCAGGGGCGGCCTATTACGGGTACGGGAGTTCACGATGAAGGACTCGTACACGTTCGACATCGATTCCGCCGGCCTCGACGTCCAGTTCGACAAGCACTTCGAGGCCTACTCGAAGATCTTCTCGCGGCTCGGGATGAAGGCGATCGCAGTCCGGGCGTCGAGCGGGTGGATGGGGGGCTCGGAGTCGGTCGAGTTCATGGTCGAGTCCGAGGCAGGCGAGGACGACATCGCCTATTGCCCTGCCTGCGAATACGCGGCGAACACCGAGAAGGCCATCTCTCGCCTGCCCGACGTGGTCGACGAGCCCTGGGATAGGGAGCCGGAGCGGTTCCCCACGCCGGGCATCAGGACGATCGCCGCACTCGCCGACGAGTTCGAGTTCGCCGCCGCCGACCGTCAGATCAAGAGTCTGGTCTACGTCATCGACGGCGACCCGGTGCTGCTGCTCTTGCGCGGTGACCACGAACTCATGGAGCAGAAGCTGATCGACGAGCTGAAGACTTTCGAGGTGAGGCCGGCTCACGATGACGAGATCTCAGCGCTGCTCGGGGCTCACGCCGGGAGCCTCGGCGGTGTCGAGGTGCAGGGAGTTCGGATCATCGCCGATCCGGCGCTGCGGGGGCGGTCCAACATGACCACAGGCGCCAACGAGGACGATTGGCATCTGCGAGGGGTCGATGTCGAGCGCGACATGACCATCGACCAGTGGTTCGACATGAGGCTGATCCAGGCCGGCGAGGCCTGTCCGCAATGCGGAGAGCCGCTCGAGGTCAAGAGGACGATCGAGGTCGGGCACATTTTCAAACTCGGCACGAAGTTCAGCGAGGCGTTCGGCATCACAGTGGCGGACGAGAGCGGTGAGGAGCGAATCGTGTGGATGGGGTCATACGGGATCGGCGTGGGGCGCAACATGGCTGCCGTCGTCGAGTCCTCTCACGACGAGAAGGGGATGATCTGGCCGGTGCCGATCGCTCCGTTCGAGGCCGCCATCACCGTCGTGAAGATGGACGACGAAGCCGCGGTGGCGGCGGCGGAGGCGCTGTACGAGGCGCTGCGCGCCGAGGGGGTCGACGTAATCATCGATGATCGGGACGAGCGGCCCGGCGTAAAGTTTGCCGACGTCGAACTGATAGGGATTCCCTATAGGATCACGGTCGGTCCACGCGGCCTGGCCGACGGCGTCGTCGAGGTGGTGAAGCGCCGCGACGGTTCGGTCGAGCCGGTGGCGCTGGAGGTCGCAGCCGCTTCGGTGGCGGCCGCCATTCGATCAGAACGGGCCGGGTAGGCTCGAAAACGGGGCGTTCCTGGGCACAGGCACCCCTGGTATACTGGCGCGTCAATTTAGGACGCTGTTGGAAGTGGGCGCCCGAGCCCACTTCTTTTTATGAGGAGCGCAGGTGGCCCTGATGGGTGACGTTGTCGAGAGGCTCTGGGCGGTCTTGGAGCCCTACCTCGAGGCCGAGGGCGTGGAGCTCGACGACCTCGACGTACGCGGCCGTGGAAGCGGCCGCATCGTTCGCGTGACGGTCGATGCCCCGGGGGGCGTCGGCGTTGATCGGATCGCCGAGCTCTCGCGCGGTCTGTCGCACCTGCTCAACGATTCCGATCCCGTGTCCGGGTCGTACACCCTCGAGGTGTCATCGCCCGGGCTGGAGCGCCGGCTGCGCCGGTCGACCCACTTCGCCAAGGCGATCGGACGTGAGGTCGACGTCAGGACGGCTGCGGAGATCGAAGGTGCCCGGCACCACCGTGGGACTCTTCAGCAGGTCGAAGACGGCACGCTGCATCTGACCGTCGACGGGGTGAACCGGGCGATCCCGATTACATCGGTGGAGCAGGCGAAAACGGTCTTTCGGTGGGAGAAGACTCCCAAGCCGGGGGGCAAGCGAGGTAAGCGGTGAACGAGAACTTCATGGAGGAGCTCGATCTCCTCGAACGTGAGAAGGGCGTGCCGAAAGAGACCATTCTCGACGCGCTGGCCAACGCCATGGTCTCCGCCTACAAGCGGAGCCCTGGAGCCGCAGAGGAGGCGCGGGTCACGATCGACACCGACACCGGGGAGATGACCGTCTACGGGCAGGAGCTCGACGAGGACGGCAACGTTATCCGGGAGTGGGAGGACACTCCGCAGGACTTCGGTCGCATCGCCGCTCAGACGGCCAAGCAGGTCATAGTGCAGCGTCTCCGGGACGCCAAGCGCGCCCAGGTATACGACATCTATCAGGGACGCGAGGGGGACCTGGTGACCGGCATCGTCCAGCAGTCCGATCATCGCACCGTCATGCTCGACCTCGGTAACGCAGAGGCGGTCATGCCCTCAGGGGAGAAGATCCCCTATGAGCGGCTCGAGCGCGGGGCGCGCGTCAAGGCGCTGATCGTCGAGGTGCGGGAAGAGTCCAAGGGTGCCCCGATCGTGGCCAGCCGCAGCCATCCCGACTTCATCCGGCGTCTGTTCGAACTCGAGGTTCCCGAGCTCGTGGAGGGGATCGTTGAGATTCGGGCCATCGCCCGCGATGCCGGGCACCGAACGAAGATTGCCGTCGCCTCCAACGATCCCAACGTCGATCCGGTCGGCGCCTGTGTGGGTGCCCGGGGGAGTCGGGTCCGCCAGGTGGTCAACGAGCTGCGCGGCGAGAAGGTCGACATCGTTCCGTGGCGCGAGGACACCGCTCAGTTCATCGCCGATGCGCTGAGCCCGGCGAAGGTCCGACAGGTGATTCTCGACGACGAAGAGATGGACGCCGTTGTGGTCGTGCCGGACCGCGAGCTGTCGCTGGCCATAGGCAAGGAAGGTCAGAACGCCCGTTTGGCCGCCCGGCTGTCGGGCTACCGGATCGACATCCGCTCCGAAACCGAACACGCCGCCGGGCCGGCCGAGGACGCTTCCGATGACGAGGCGGAAGCGGCGCTCGAGCCCGAGCCGAATGGCGCCGGTGACGCTCCCGCAGGGGCAGGCGAGGACGCGGCCACTGCCGAGGATGTCTCGGTCGCGGCGTCTGCGGACGAAGATGGGGACGCCGAGTCCGATGACGAGGCGGACGGCGTCGAAGAAGTGGTCGCTGCTCCCGGGGTCGAAGGCGCCGCCGACGGAGCCAACGAGGCGGAAGCCGCCCCCGACTCCGGGAAAGCCCAAGAGGAGCCGCCCGCCGGGGCCTAGAGCGCCCGTGGCACAATGACCGCTCGGGAGAGTGACAGATGCGCGTCTACGAATTCGCCAGAGAGCTCGATGTCGAATCGAAAGAGCTGCTGGCGCGCGCCCTGGATCTCGGGATCGAGCTCAAGACCGCCTCGTCGGGGCTGAGCGACGAGGAGGCAGAGCTGCTACGGCTCTCCTACGCCGAGGAGCGTGGCGAGGTCGAAGGACACGAACCCGCAGCGGCGGACGAAGAAGCCGCCGCCGAGAAGGAGACCGCGTTCGAACCCGAGGAGTTGCAACCGTCCGAGGCCGAGGAGACGGAGCGGCGCCGCACTCTGACCGTCACCGAAGGAATCACGGTGGAGGGATTTGCCGAGATGGCACGCCGCCCCGTCGGCATCGTCGTGCGCGAGCTGATCACCCGTGGTCAGATGGCAGGGGCCACTCAGCCGATTCCGGTGGACCTGATCCCCGTCGTGGGCAAGGCACTCGGCTACGACGTGGAAGTCGAGGCTGCGGCGCCGGCGAAGGAGGATGTCCGTCCCCTGGTGAGGCCAAAGCGGGTGTTCGAGGACGATCCCGCGGATCTGAAACACCGCTCACCGGTGGTCACGGTCATGGGCCACGTCGATCACGGGAAGACTCAGCTGCTCGATTCGGTCCGAAAGGCCAACGTGGTAGAGGGCGAGGTGGGCGGGATCACCCAGCACATCGGCGCATATCAATCGCAGGTGGGCGGTAGCAAGATCACCTTCATCGACACCCCCGGCCACGAGGCGTTCACGACGCTTCGGGCGCGGGGCGCCGAGGTGACCGACATCGTCGTTCTGGTTGTTGCAGCCGACGACGGGGTGATGCCGCAGACGGTCGAGGCGATCAGCCACGCCAATGCGGCAGGAGTACCGATAGTCGTGGCCATCAACAAGGTGGATCTCGCCGCCGCCGACCCGAACTCGGTGCGAGCCCAGCTGACCGAACACGGGCTCGTGGTCGAGGAGCTGGGAGGTGAGGTCGTCAGCGCCGAGGTCTCGGCCCTCGAGGGCACGGGGATCGACCAGCTGCTCGAGTACATCGATCTCATCGCAGAGCTGGAGGAGTTCAGCGCCAACCCGTCCGTACCGGCCTCGGGCACCGTGATCGAAGCTCAGCTCGACAAAGGGCGCGGACCGGTCGGGACAGTCATCGTTCAGCGGGGCACCCTGCGCCGTGGGGATGCTCTCGTGGCCGGGCCGGTGTCGGGCAGGGTCCGCGCCATGTTCGACGAGAATGGCGACCAGATGGAGGAGGCTGGTCCGAGCACGCCGGTCCTCATCATGGGCTGGGACGAAATTCCGCGGGCGGGTGACTACTTCGAAGTCGCATCGGATGACAAGATTGCCCGCAGCCTCGCCGCCGAGCGTGTCGACGAAATTCGCAGCCAGGAGCTGGTTATCCCGACGGCCGCCGAGCGGCTCAGCTGGCTGCTCGAGAACCTTCGCACCGCCGAGCACGCCGAGCTGCCGATGATCGTCAAGGCGGATGCCCACGGATCGCTCGAGGCGATCAGGGATTCCGTCGCCAAGATTCAGCGCGAGGACGGCAGGGTGACGATCGTTCACACTGCGGTCGGTGGGATCACCGAAAATGACGTGATCCTTGCCGACGCGACCGAGGCGGTGATATTCGGATTCAACGTCCGGCCCGACTCGAAGGCCCGCAAGGCCGCCGCGGAGGCCGGGATCGAGATTCGGACCTATCGGATCATCTACGAGCTGCTCGACGACGTGGAGGCCATGCTCGTCGGGCGGCTGTCACCGGAGTCAGTCGAACAGCTGCTCGGCACAGCCGAGGTCCGGGCGACCTTCCGCGCTCCCCGGTTCGGGACGGTCGCCGGTTCGTACGTCACCGAGGGTGAGATTAACCGGGGGGCCCGGGTGCGGCTGGTGCGCGATGGGGCCGTCGTTTACGACGGCACGATCGGCTCGCTGCGTCGATTCAAGGACGACGTGCGTTCGGTCGCGGTGGGGTTCGAGTGCGGCATCGGCCTCGACAACTTCCGCGACGTGAAGGAAGGCGACATCCTCGAGACGTACGAGGTCCGCGAGGTCGCCAGGACCTGACGGCGGCAATGCGATGCACGCTGCCGCGGTCCGCCTCGAACTCAGGATTCCCGGTTGCCGGTCGCTCAAGGAGAAGCGCCGCGTGCTGCGGCCGATTGTCGAGCACCTCCGCCGGCGGATGGAGCTCTCGGTGTCGGAAGTGGGGCACCAGGACTCGTGGCAGCGGGCGGCCGTCGCCGTCGCCGTGGTGGCTCCGCAGGCGGGGCGTCTCGAGGAGGTCATCGAAGGAGTTCGCCGCTGGCTGCTCGAGCTCGCCGAGGCCGAGCTGGTCGAATTCGAGATCACCTACCTGGAGCTTCCATGAGTAGGGGCGGATCCCGTATGCGCCGGGTGAACGAATCGCTGCGCGAAGTGATCGCCGGTGAGGTGGCTCGCCTCAAGGATCCCGGCCTCGGCTTCGTGACCATCACCGGTGTCGCCACGAGCCCCGACCTGCGCGGGGCGCGCGTGTACTACTCGGTTCTCGGAGACGACGAAGCCAAGGAGGCCACCAGGGCTGCTCTCGACCGGGCAGCGCCGCGGGTGCAGGCGGTCGTCGGCCGCCAGATCCGCATGAAGTACAACCCCAGACTCGAGTTCGTCTTTGACGAGTCGGTGGAACGCGGGCTGCGAATGGAGCAGCTTCTGCACGAGATCACGGAGGCTGAAGATGACGATGCGTGAGGCCCTGGCTCCTGCGATCGAGGCGATCTCTCAATCGAATTCGATCGCCGTCACCTGCCACATCAATCCCGATGGAGACGCTCTCGGATCGGCGCTGGCGTTGGCTCACGCGGCCCGGGCGGTGGGTCGGGAGGCCGTCGTGTCGTTTGGCGGGGACTTCGTGATCCCGGCGACCCTCGAGTTCCTCGACACGGCGCCCTTGGTGTCCCCGGAACACTTTCCGGTGGAACCGGATTGCCTGGTCGTGTTCGACGTCGCCTCGTCCGAGCGGCTCGGCGAGATCGCCGCCAGCGCCGCCGGCGCCGGGACGGTCGTCGTGATCGACCACCATGCCTCCAACGACGGCTTCGGCGACGTCGCCGTCATCGAGCCGGACGCGGCCGCATCCGCCCAACTCGCCACCTATCTGATCGAAGGACTTGGCTGGCCGATCGATGCGACGGTGGCGCAGTGCCTGCTGACCGGACTCGTCACCGACACCGGCCGATTCCAGTACTCGGCGACCGACGGCGAGGTGCTCCGGGTGGCGGCCCGTTTGGTGGATGCCGGTGTTCGGCCCGAGGTGATCGGCCAGCACGTGTACGAGTCGGCGCCCTTTGGTTATCTGGCGGTGTCGTCCGCCGTTCTGGGGCGTGCGGTCCTCGAGCCGGCCGTCGGATTCGTCTGGTCGACGGTCACGTTGTCCGATCTCGAGGCCGCAGGGATCGCTTACTCCGAGGCCGACGGCCTCATCGACGACCTTCGGATCGCCCGCGAGGCAGGGGTCGCTCTGCTGCTGAAGGAAACGCACGACGGATGGAAGGGCAGCCTGCGCTCTCGCGGTGAGGTGGACGTCGCCGCACTCGCCGCATTGTTCGGGGGCGGTGGTCATCACAATGCCGCCGGCTTCCATGACTCCGGCACGGCAGAGACGATCGTCGACCGCATCCGGGAGGCCATCGGTGGGTGAGGGATTCTTGCTCGTGGACAAGCCGGGCGGCTGGACCAGTCACGATGTCGTCGCCAAGTGCCGGTCCATCCTCGG
Source organism: Acidimicrobiia bacterium (assembly GCA_036478235.1). Lineage (GTDB taxonomy): Bacteria > Actinomycetota > Acidimicrobiia > Spongiisociales > UBA11373 > JACZWZ01. Next base: position 17,171 of record JAZGDZ010000053.1, read on the forward strand.
CGAGCGCCGCATCGGCCACGCCGGGACTCTGGATCCCATGGCGACCGGGCTTCTCGTGCTCGGCGTCGGGCGGGCGACTCGCCTGTTGCGTTACGTACAGGACGGAACGAAGCGTTACATTGCCACAGTCGCATTCGGCGTCGCCACGGACACGCTCGACGCCGACGGATCCATTCTCGAGCGGGAGCCGATGGACTTCGACCAGTCCGACCTGGAGGCGACGGCAGCCAGGTTCGTCGGTTCGATCAGCCAGGTGCCACCGATGGTTTCGGCACTGAAGGTGGACGGGAAGAGGCTGTACCAGCTGGCGCGCCAGGGCGTCGAGGTCGAGCGGGAAGCGCGAGTCGTCGAGATCCACTCGATCGAGGTGCTCGAATTCGCTCCCTCACCGTACCCCGAGGCGCGGATCGAGGTGGCCTGCGGGTCGGGGACCTACATCAGGTCTCTGGCCGACGACCTGGCGATCGCCCTCGGAGGACGCGCCCACCTGACGGCTCTGCGGAGGACTGCAATCGGCTCCCACCGCTTGGTAGATGCCGTGACCCTGGAAGCCCTCGGCGCGATGGAGGATTCGGTGGGTGCGTTGCTTCCGCTGGCCGCCGGACCGGCCGACCTCAGTTCGGTACAGGTGGATTCGAAAACGGCCGCAGGCGTGGCCAACGGCGTCGTGTTCGCTGCACCGGCCCTCGGAATCTCCGCCCCGGGAACGTACCGGGTCGTTGACTCCACCGGGAGGCTGCTCGCCACTTACGCCTCGGACGGGCGCCGCGCCGAGCCGGAGGTGGTCGTCGCATGAGGATCCTGAGGGGAAACCCGGCGGCATGGAAAGCCGGGCAACGCCTCGCAGTCGCCGTCGGCGTGTTCGACGGCGTTCACGGCGGCCATCGCCGAGTCCTCGAGGCGCTGGGCGAAGGAGCTGCCGAACTCGGCATCGTTCCGGCAGTCCTCACTTTCGATCCCCACCCCCTTGCACTCGTTGCGCCCCACATGGCACCCCGAATGCTCACAACGATCGAGCAGCGCATTGAGCTGTTCGATGCCGCGGGTGTCGAACTCGTGGCGGTGCTCGCGTTCAACGACAGCGTGCGGGCCATGTCCGCCCGGCGGTTTGTCGCCGATATCCTCGTGGCGCGGCTCGAAGCCGCTCTCGTCGTGGCCGGTGAGGACTTCAGGTTCGGCGAGGGTCGCAAAGGGGACGCCGCGCTGCTGCGCCGCCTCGGCGACGAGATGGGGTTCGAGTCGCAGGTAGTCACCCTCGTCGGAGGCAACGATCCCACCTCATCGACGCGGATCCGCGATTCGATCGTTGCGGGTGATGTCGCTGCCGCCGCCCAACTGCTGGGACGTCCGTTCGAGCTGAGAGGGACCGTGGTGCCGGGAGAGGGGAGGGGGGCCGATACGGGGGTTGCGACAGCCAACGTCAGTGTCCCCGAGCCCTCCGTCATTCCTCGGCACGGGGTATATGCAGCCCGTGCCGGCGTGGCCGAGCTGGTGCCGGCCGTCGTCAACATTGGGGTTCGGCCGACGTTTGGGCCGGGTGCCGAGACGGTCGAGGTCCACCTCATTGATCGCAGCCTGGACCTCAAGGGCCGCGAGGTACGCATCGCATTCGTGGATTGGATTCGTGACGAGCGGGTCTTCGACAACGTCCAGGCACTCGCCGCTCAGATCAAGATCGACATCGACACAGCGCGGCGTATGTTCGAACGGACCCCTTGATCCCGGTCGCCGGACCCGGCACGGTGGTGCTGCCACGAGATCGGGGTAGACGTCACTCCTGCCGCAATCGTCCTCGGAATCGCGTTGCTCGGCGGCGGGACACTGGGACTGGCCGACGAGCCGGTGCCGACCGACGAAACCGTTCCCGAGCAGCCGACGCCGGCCGATGGGGGAGGAGTCCCGTCGCCTTCAGCGCCCGGGATCATCGGACTGGGCGCGATGGCTGCCGCCCTGGCGGCGCTGCAGCGGCGGCCGGGTGGTCTGAGCCCCTCCGGCGGGCTGGCTCTCGAGCCGTCCGGCGAGACGATCATCGTGTTTGTGCCCGGTCACGGCCAGTTCCACGGGTCCAGGGCATTCGCCGATCTGATCGATCTGATGGACTTGGAAGACGATGCGGTGCGGCACTTCGACTACCGCTGGGTGGCCGGAGGGGATGATGCCGGTCGCGCTAGCCGGGACGTATTCGTGGACGACGCCGCGACCGCACTGAACGCTTACCTGGCCGGCGTGGCCGGCGACGGCCGTCCCATCTATCTCGTTGGCTTCAGCAAAGGGGGCGCAACGATCGCCGAGCTGATAGCCGACTGGGATGACGGCCGATGGGGCCCCGCCGCTCATATCGAGGGTGCCGCGCTGCTGGATCCACCGATCGCCCGTGGTACTCACGGGTGGCTGCAGAGCATCGGGCGTTTCTGGGGTCCGATGCCGGACGACGGCGGGTATGACCCGATCGATTGTTCCTTTCTCGGATTCAACTGCTCCGACCGCCGCGATTACCTCGGGCGCGAGTCGGGCGTGGACGTGATCGTGATCCGAAACCCCAAGGCCGGCGTAACCTCGTTCGGAGACCATCCCCGGGGACTGCGAGTGTACGAAGCGGCCGACCGGGGACCGACCATCTGGGGCCAGCTCGTCCGCAACCCGTTCGGCCTCCCGGGGCGGATTTCTCAGGCGCACAATGCCGTGCTGGCCGATCGAGCCGTCGCCGACTGCATCGTGGCCGAGATCCGCGCCGGGGTCTGTGACCTCCCTCAGCCCGACCGACATCATCGCGTTCCCGGCCTCACCCGGGGGGCGGCGCGGGCCCCGGCCCTGCAAAAGGTTCTGTGATACCGCTTTGGCACCACTCACGGCCGTGGTTACACTCCCGTCCGACCGGAGCACTCCGCCCCGGTCTTCTCTCATGACCGATACCAAGGCCATCATCGACGAGTACGGCACGCATGCCGCGGACACGGGTTCGCCCGAGGTCCAGGTTGCGCTGCTCACTGAGCGGATCGACCACCTCACCGAGCACCTGAAGACCCATGAAAAGGATCATCACAGCAGGCGAGGACTCCTGATGATGGTGGGGCGCCGTCGGCGCCATCTCGACTACCTGCGGTCGCAGAACGTCGAGCGGTATCGCAGCATCATTGCCCGGCTGGGTCTCAGACGCTGAGGAGGCAGCCTCCGGGCTGCACGGTGTCATGGGGGAACGGAGACGGGAGAGCCTCGTCAGTTGCTAGTTGCCACTTCTCGAGCTGTTCGCGACGAGGGACGCGCTCGAGGTGTGACCACTGGTAATTGCCGACGCCTCCCCAGACAGAAGAGAGAGAGCGTTGACAGAACACTCCACCCGCGCCGTCGTAGGTGACGTCGCTATCCAATTCAAAGCCGGCACGATGGCCGGTCAGGCCGATGGGGCCGTCGTGGCCTCCGTCGGCAGCACCGAGGTTCTCACCGCGGCGACGGCCGCCCGGCGAATCCGTGAGGGACTCGACTTTTTCCCGCTGACGATCGATGTCGAGGAGCGGATGTACGCCGCGGGAAAGATCCCCGGTTCGTTCTTCCGCCGTGAGGGCCGGGCCACCGAGCGGGCGACGCTCACGGCTCGACTCATCGACCGGCCGCTGCGTCCCTCCTTCCGGGACGACTACCGCTGTGAGACACACATCATCGCCCTCGTCATGTCGGTCGACGGGGAGAACCCGTATGACGTGGTCGCCCTCAACGGAGCCTCGGCCGCGTTGACTATCAGCCCGATCCCATTCGAGGGTCCGATCTGTGCGGTGCGGATGGCCTATTCACACGGCGAGTGGATCCCGATGCCGACCTTCGAGCAGTTGACCGACTCCGTGTTCGACCTCGTGGTGGCCGGGAGGCGCAACGATGCCGGCGAGATCGACATCGCCATGGTCGAGGCGGGCGCCACCGAGGACGCCCTGCGGCTCATCGAGGAGGGCCAGGCACCGACCGACGAAGCCGCCGTGGCTCGAGGCCTCGAGGACGCCAAAGCCCACATTGGCGTCATCATCGACGCTCAGCTCGAGCTGCGCGAGAAGGTCGGCGAGCCGACGCCGGTCGAGTGGCCGACGGTGGAGGCCTATAGCGACGAGTTGTACGGACGCGTTGAGGGCCCGGCCCACCGGACGCTGGCCGACGTCGTGAAGATCGCCGGCAAGCACGAGCGTCAGGATGCGGAGGACGCCGCCCGCGATTCCGTGCTCGAGGAATTGGGGATCGACAAGGAGCACGAGGACTTCGCCGCCGCCAAGAAGGCTTTCAAGGCGGTGAGCAAGAAGGTCATGCGCGAACGCGTCGTGACCGAGGGTATCCGCCTCGACGGGAGGGGGGCCACCGACGTGCGACCGATCTCGGTCGAAGTGGGGCTGCTCGGTTCGGCTCATGGCTCCGGCCTCTTCCAGCGCGGTGAGACCCAGGTGCTGAACGTCACGACGCTCGGCATGCTCCGGATGGAGCAGATGCTGGACACGATCAGCCTCGAAGAGTCGAAGCGCTTCATGCACCACTACAACTTCCCGCCGTTCTCCACAGGCGAGACGGGTTTCATGCGCGGTCCGAAGAGGAGGGAGATCGGCCACGGCGCTCTTGCCGAGAAGGCTGTGCTGCCGGTGATTCCCACCGTCGACGAGTTCCCATACGCGTTTCGTCTCGTCTCCGAGGTCCTGAGCAGCAATGGCTCGTCGTCGATGGCCTCGGTTTGCGGTTCGAGCCTGTCCTTGATGGACGCCGGCGTGCCGACGAAGGCGGCGGTCGCCGGTGTGGCCATGGGGTTGATCGCTCACGACGACGGTTTCGTGACCCTCACCGACATCCTGGGAGCCGAGGATGCCCTCGGTGACATGGACTTCAAGGTGGCCGGTACGGCGGAGGTCATCACGGCACTCCAACTGGACACCAAGATCGAGGGTCTTCCGGCGGACGTGCTGGTGGGGGCTCTTGCCCAGGCCCGCGACGCCCGTCTCCGTATCCTGGGAGAAATGAACGAGATCATCTCGGAGCCGCGCAGCGAGCTCAACAAGAACGCACCTCGGATCGAGGCCGTGTCGATCCCGAAGGACAAGATCGGCGAGATCATCGGCCCCAAGGGGAAGATGATCCGCGAGATCGAGGAGCTCACCGGAGCCACCCTCGAGATCGAGGACGACGGAACTGTCCGGATCGGATCGGCCGACGGTGCGTCGCTCGAGGCGGCGAAGGAGAAGGTGCTGCAAATCGCCTTCCCGCCGGAAGCGGAGGTGGGCGCCGAGTACGAGGGCGAAGTGGTGAACATCACCTCGTTCGGAGCCTTCGTCAACATCCTCCCCGGCCGCGACGGCTTGCTGCACATCTCCAAGATTGGAGGCGGTAAGCGGATCGACAAGGTCGAGGACGTGTACTCGCTCGGTGACAAGATCACCGTGGTGGTGCGCGAGATCGACCGCAACGGCAAGGTGAGCCTCGACATCCCCGGCAACGAGGGGTCGGGCGACGGTGACGATCGCGAGGGGGATCGACGCGAGCGTGGGGGACGCGATCGCGAGCGTGGGGGACGCGAGCGCGAGCGCAGTGGCAGCCGGGGCGGGGGCCGTGACCGCGACCGCGGAGGCCGCGGCGGTGATCGCCAGCGGCGCGAGCGGGATCGCGACCGCGGCTCCGAATCCGGATCGGAGTCGGGCCGGACCGTGGTCTCCTTCGAGGACGAGTTCGAAAAGGGACTCGAGTAGTCGTTGGCGATTAGTCGTTAGTCGTCAGCTATTGGCAAGAAGCGGGTTGCTGTCGAGCAGCCCGTTTCCGCGTCTCTTGCCAAGGTCTAATCGCTAAGGGCTAACGACTGCTAATCGAACACACGTTCGACTAAGATGGACTGTCCTGTGGGACACCCGATCGCGCTCGCGTCGAATAGCCAAGGGCCAAGGGCCAAGGGCCAACGGTTGCGAGCGCAGGAACACTCCCCCCTTGAGGGGGAGTCAGCGAGCGCAGCGAGCTGGTGGGGGGTGGACCGGCGCGGCGAAGCCGCGGCGAAGCCGCGTAGCACCATCGATCTCGCGGTCGAACCGGGCCGGGTGCTGGGGCTGGTGGGGCCGACGGGGAGCGGTCTCACCACGATCGGGATCTCACTGATCGCTGAGGCAACCTCCAGGGAGCCGGTCGCGGTGCTCGACGTGCGCGGCTGGTTCTGTCCCTCGGTCGCCTGGGAGGCCGGGATCGCACCGGAGCGGCTGGTCGTGGTGCGATGCCCGGATAGCTCTGTTTGGCCCAAGGTGGCGGCGACCCTGCTCGAGGGATTCGCGGCGGTTTACGCCGAGGTTCCCCAGCACGTCACGAACCAGGCGCTGCGCCGTCTCGGTGCGCTTGCAAGGTCACGCCGGGCGGGTGTCGTGCTCCGCTCGGTGCGCGGAGACCTTCCGACCGGTTTGCTTCACCTGAGGATCGAAGGAGTTGCGGTGCGGTGGGACGGTGCCGGGTCCGGCCATGGGCGGCTGGAGCGGCGGGCGGTGACGGTGAAGGCCTCCGGCAAGGGCGCCAGAGGGATGGAGCAATATCTCGAGGTCGAGGACGATGGCACGAACACTGTGCATCTGGTTCCCGGATTGGCCGCTGCGCCGGCCCGACGCGCTGCCGGATAGCCCCTGCCAGGTAGTCGACGGCTCGGGAATCGTTGTGGCGGCGGACCCGACGGCGCAGGCTGCGGGGGTTCGCCCCGGGATGCGCCGCCGCGAAGCGGAGGCGTTGTGCCCCGCCGCCTCCACCCTCACCGCAGACCCCGGTGCCGAAGCCGCGGCATTCGAGCCCGTCGTCGCCGCAGTCGAGGCCCTCGTGCCGCGTGTCGAGATCGCCCACCCCGGCTTGCTCTTCGTTCCCATCGCCGGAGCGGTGCGCTATTACGGCGGCGAGCGGGCACTGACGGCTCGGGTCGAGGTCGAGGTCGCTGCGGTGGTCGGGGAGGGCGTTCACATCGGGGTCGCCGACGGCCCGTTCGGGGCGCGGATGGCGGCGATGCAGGCTGTAGCGGCGCCCGTCCTCGTCGAGGACACGGTGGAGTTTTTGGCAGGCTTGGATGTCTCGGTGATCGGGTTTGACGAACTGGTAGACACCTTTCGCTGGCTCGGCATCGGAACTCTCGGCGATCTGTCGCGTCTGCCCAGGGCTGCCATCGCTTCGCGATTCGGCCGGCACGGTCTGGCCGCGCACCGGGTGGCAAGCGGTGAGGACCGCCGGGTGAGCCCGCGTCCGGTTCCACAGGAGTTTGCGGTCGAGGAGCGGTTCGACCCACCTCTGGCCGACCTCGAGCGAGCCGCCTTCGCCTCTCGCCATCTCGCCGCTCGGCTGTTCGACGGGCTCATCGTTCACGGGGGAATGCCCCATCTGGTCGAAGTCGAGGCGGTATCCGCCGACGGTGACACTCGCTTGCGCACCTGGCGCAGCTCGTACCCGTTCTCTGAAGACGAGCTGGCAGAGAGGATTCGGTGGCAGCTGCGCGCCTGGGTCGAATCCGGCGGAGTTCCCGGAGGGATCAGGCGATTGCGCGTCGTGCCGGGCGATCTGTCGGATCGGGGCCGCCAGCTCGAGCTGGACGAGGACGTGGCGTCACATGAGGACGCCCGGCGCGCCCTCATGAGGGCCCAGTCCCTGGTCGGCCTCGATGCGGTGCTGCGGGCGCTGCCTCGGGGAGGACGGGATCCGGTCGAGCGGATCGCCTGGTATCGCTGGGGGGAACAGCCTGCTCTCTCCTCCGAGCGTGACCTACAAGCCCCCTGGCCGGGAGCGGTTCCCGGCCCGGCTCCGGCCCTCACCCCGCCCTCACAGACGCCGATCACCATCGAGTGGGAGGACGGGTTCCCCGCCCGGGTGCGTCTCGCGGGCCTCGAAGAGCAGGTGCTCTCCTGGGCCGGACCGTGGCGTCGCACCGGCCGCTGGTGGGAGGGTCAGGCCGCGGCCGACCGATATCAGATCGTCACCTCGGCGGGGGCATTCTTGTGCGAGGTGGTGGGAGAGGTCGCGTATGTCACGGGTATATACGACTAGTGGGTATCGAGTTTCCAGTACCAGACCCGGAGGTGTTGCCTCCGTTGGACGCGCCTGCCGGGCTCGTGCCGGGTCGCCGTCGAGTTTCCCGTACCAGACCCGGATGTGTTGCCTCCGTCGGACGCGCTTGCCGGACTCTCGATAGACCACCGTCGAGTCTCCAGTCTCCAGTCTCCAGTCTCCAGTCTCCAGTCTCCAGTCTCCAGCCAGAGTGTCGGGGCGACTGCATACCGCTCGCCACCGAGCGATTGCCCGCAAGAGCGATTGCCCGCAAGCGATCGCCCGCCGAGTGCAGCGAGGCGATTGCGGGTCTGGTTGGTTTCTGGTGACTGCTGACTGGTGACTTACGCTGTGCGCATGGACCGAGCAGCGTGGAACGAGCGCTATCGCGAGAAGGAACTTCTGTGGACGGCCGAGCCCAACCTATTCCTGGTGGAGGCCGTCGCCGGCCTCGAACCCGGGACTGCACTCGATCTTGCCGCCGGTGAGGGACGCAATGCCGTGTGGCTCGCCGGGCAGGGCTGGCGTGTCGATGCGGTCGACTTCTCCACCGTCGCCCTCGACAAGGGGAGGGCGCTGGCCGGGCACGAGGGCGTCGAGGTCGCCTTCGAGCATCGTGATCTCACGACCTGGGCTCCACCGCCGGACTCGTACGACCTGGTGATCGTGGTCTACCTCCATCTCCCCTTGCCGGTCCGCAGATCGGTATGGCGGGGAGCAGCCGCCGCGGTGGGCCCCGCCGGTCGGATCGTGGTGATCGGGCACGATCTGGAGAACCTGACTCGGGGCTACGGCGGCCCGCAGCAGGCGGATGTGCTCTACCGGGCCGAAGAGGTCGCCGGGGTCGTCTCCGAGCGCCTCGAGGTCCTCCGGGCGGACGAGGTGATCAGGACCGTGGAGACCGAAGAGGGTGTAGCAGAGGCGATCGACAACATCGTCATCGCGGTGAGCTCTCAACCGGGTCGGTACGGCACTGATTGACGCGTCTACCCGCCGGCCTTGGGCCGCCGTCGAGTCTTCCGTACTAGACCCGGGTGGGTTTGGTTGTGTTCGACGCGTTTGCCGAGTTCGTGCCGGGCGCCCGTCGAGTCTTCCGTGCAGAACGGGAAACGGAAAACGGGAAACAGGCTACTGGCTACTCCTCAGTTCCTCATACTTCCCGGCAACGATCCGGTGCGCTCGGTCGCGCAGGTCGTCGAGGTCGGTGGCGCCGAGGTCGGCGGTGGGAATGGGATCGTGGATCACCAGCCTGATCCTGCCGCCGAAGACGAGCTTGGCGTCCGGCTTCCAGGCTGCGTGAGCCCCGACGATCGTCACCGGAACCACCGGCATCCTGTTGTCGACCGCGATGCGGAATGCCCCCTTCTTGAACGGCATCATCTCGGCGTCCTTGGAACGAGTTCCCTCGGGGAAGATCATCAGCGACAGACCCTCGTCGAGGACGGCGGCGACCTGCTCGTTGATGGCGCGGCGGGCGGCGGGACTGGCCTTGCGGTCGGTCTCCACCATGTGGATGGCGCGCATGGCTCCTCCGAGGATCGGGACCTTGAACAGCTCCTTCTTGGCCAGGAAGCGGACCGAGACGGGGAGCCTCCCCATGATCACCGGAATGTCCAGATTCGATGTGTGGTTGCCGGTGAAGACATAGGAGCCGGACGGGTCGATGCGGTCCGCCCCCTCCACATCCGTTCTGGTGCCGGTGGCAAACAGGAAGATCTGCGCCCACAGCCGCATGGCTCGGGGCACCTGCGGGGTGCGGGGCCGGATTCGCACCAGCACGATCAGGTACGAGCCGATGACCAGCGTTGCCAGGCCGACGGCGAAAAGCCCGAACCCGGTGCGGAGCACCGCAAGGGGGGTGCGGATCATCCCGGTAGGCTACCGCCGCATCCCGATGCCGACCCGGGAGCCGACGTGCCCGACATCCTGCTCGAAACCTCCGACCACGTGGCGACAGTCACGATCAACCGCCCGGCGCGAAAGAACTCGTTCACCATCGGGATGTTCGACCTCCTCGGCGACACTCTGCGGAAGGCGGCCGGCGATCGCGACGTCCGCTGCATCGTTCTCACCGGTTCCGGCGACACGTTCTCGGCCGGCCTCGATCTCGTCGAAGCAGCCGGCCAGGCCGATCGGCTCGACCAGATCGCATTCACGTTTCAGGCCGACCGTTCGCCTGCCATCGTGTTGCAGGAGATCGACGTCCCCGTGATCGCCGCGGTCAACGGTGCCGCCGCCGGATATGCGGTCGGGATGGCGATCCACGCCGACATCCGGATCATGGCCCGCACGGCCAAGCTCGTTCCCGCCACCAAGCGCAATCTTCTGCCGGAGAGCGGCGACACCTGGCTGCTACCGCGCCTGGTCGGTTGGGAGCAGGCAGCCCGGTTCTACTTCCTCGGCGAGGACCTGACGGGGGAGCAGGCTTTCGCCGCCGGTGTCGTCTCCGAGCTCGCCGACGATTCGGACGGAGCCAAGCAGCGCGCTTCGGAGGTCGCAGCCCAGATCGCGGCGATGCCGCCTCAGGCGGTCCGGGCCGCCAAGCGCCTCATGCGGGCAGGTCGGACCGACGCCTATCCGGATCACGTCCACCGGGCTTTGCTCCAGCTGCTGCCGATGTTTCGCACCAAGGACTTCGCCGAGGCGGTTGCGGCATTCTTCGAGAAGCGGGATCCGAGCTTCACAGGCGAATGAGGAAGATCTCTCGGGCGCGGGCCAGGCGCATGGTGCTGGCCGCACAGGGATTGGCGGCGCCCCGGCCGTCCGGCAGGGTCGACGTCCGCCACCTCCGCAGGATGTTTCGGGCAACGGGCGTGCTTCAGATCGACTCGGTCAACGTCGTGGAGAGGGCTCACCATCTCACCTCCTTCACCCGGCTCGGCGTGCACGATCGAGATCTCGTATGGCACGCCATGGGGCGCCGGGAGCTGTTCGAGTACTGGGGTCACGAGGCGTCGTTTCTTCCGATCGAGACCTGGCCTCTGTGGAAGCACAAGATGGAGCGGATCGGGATGTGGCGTCGCGCTCGGGCGCTACACGAGAGCGACCCCGGATATTTCGGCTCCGTCGAGGAGGAGGTAGCGGCGCGTGGCCCGCTGGCGCCCGCCGACCTGGGGGACGGCGGAGATCGCGCTGGACCGTGGTGGGGGTGGTCGAAGGGAAAGATCGCCCTCGAGTACCTCTTCGCCAAGGGGCGCCTCGCGGTCGCCGAGCGGCGCAACTTCGCCCGCTACTACGACTTGTCGGAGCGTGTGATCCCGCCCAGGCATTTCAATGCGGAGCCGATCCCCGAAGAGCACGCCCGGCGCACGCTCCTGATGATGGGAGCGCGTTCCCTCGGAATCGGAACCGCCGCCGACATCGCCGATTACTACCGGGTTCCGATCGTCGAAGCGCGGGCGGCCATTGCCGATCTTGCCGCCGAAGGAGCGCTCGAAGAGGTCGAGGTCGAAGGGTGGAGTCATCCCGCCTTCGTCCACCCCGAGGCCCGCACGCCGCGCCGCGTCGAGCAGGTGAGGCTGTTGTGTCCGTTCGACTCGCTCATGTTCTTTCGCGACCGTGTGGAGCGGCTGTTCGACTTCCACTACCGGATCGAGATCTACGTCCCCAGGCCGAGACGCGTCCACGGCTATTACGTGCTCCCGCTGCTGGTCGGGGACCGGTTCGTGGGCCGCGTCGACCTCAAGGCCGATCGGAAGGCCGGGCGGCTGTTGGTTCCGGGGGCGTTCGCAGAGGACGGCGCTGACTCCGGTTTCGTGGCGCGTCACATGGCGAGCGAGCTTCGCCTCATGGCCGAGTGGTTGAACCTCGGCGAAATCGCCGTGGGCCGGAAGGGAAATCTCGTCGGAGAGCTGCGAAAGCGAGTGTGAGGCATCTCGCGGTTGGTGTTCTTGTTTCCCGTTTTCCGTTTCCCGTTCCCCGGGACTGGAGGCGGGCACCTTCGGGAAGCGGGAGACGGGCAACGGAATGCGACCCGTTCATCGCGACCTACCCTGTTGGCTAAAGAGTCGCGAAAGGGACGGAAAAAGTGATCGACTTCCAGGACCGCGTCGCCCTCGTCACCGGAGCGGGCAGGGGCCTCGGCGCCCACCACGCTCGGCTGCTCGCCTCACGGGGAGCCGCGGTCGTCGTAAACGATCCGGGAGTGGCCACCGACGGAACCGGATCGGAGGCAAGGCCTGCCGACGAGGTCGTGGCCGAGATCAAGGATGCCGGGGGTGCGGCGACCGCCGATTACGGGTCGGTCTCCGATCCCGAAGCCGCCGAGGCGATGGTGCAGAAGGCCACTGATGAGTTCGGGCGTATCGACATCGTCGTCAACAACGCAGGGATCCTGCGCGACAAGGCCTTCCACAACCTCGAGTGGGAGAACATGAGTGCGGTGCTCGATGTCCATCTCAAGGGCGCTTTCTACGTGACGCGTCCGGCCTTCCGGCACATGAGGGAGCAGGGCTACGGCCGTATCGTCATGACGTCGTCGAACTCTGGGCTGCTCGGCAACTTCGGGCAGTCCAATTACGGGGCGGCCAAGATGGGGCTGGTCGGCCTCATGAACGTGCTGGCTATCGAGGGCGCCAAGTACGACATCAAGGTGAACTCGATCGCCCCGGTGGCACGCACCCGGATGACCGAGGAGCTTCTCGGTCCCGTGGTCGAGAAGCTCGATCCGGGACTCGTCTCGCCGGTCGCGGCCTACCTCGCTTCGGAGGCCTGCGAAGTCACCGGTGAGATCTACTCGGTCGCCGGCGGCACGGTGAGCCGGATGTTCGTCGGGCTGACGCCCGGCTGGTTCAAGCATCCGGAGAAGGAGGGTGAGCTGACCCCGGAGGACGTCGAGGCAAACCTTGCCGCGATCCGCGACGAGAAGGGGTACATCGTCCCCGCGAGCAATCAGGACGAGCTGCAGAAGATCGCCCCACTGCTGTTCTCGTGACCGCCGGGCCGGAGTCGGCCAAGGAAAGGGCCCGCTCGGCGGCGCGCCGGGCGAAACGCCACCTGGACATTGGGGCGCTCTCTGGGGCGATCGTCGGCCACCTCGAGGAGTGGCTCGGGCTCACCGGCGGCGAGGTCGTGCTCGTCTACCTCCCACTCCCCGACGAACCGGACATCACTCCGGTGGCCGGCCCCGGTGCGGTTGTCACCAGGACCAACCACGACGGGACGCTGACGATCCACCCGCTCGACGCGGCGCGCGAGCGCCATCCATACGGATTCGAACAGCCGGTTGCCGATGCACCCGTGATCGACCCGGCCCTGGTGGACGTAGCGCTCGTCCCCGGGCTCGCCTTCGACGAGGCGGGAACCCGCTTGGGACGGGGCGTCGGGTACTTCGACCGGCTGCTGGCCGAGCTGCGCCCGGACGCCTGGCTCGTCGGTGTCGCCGCCGACGCCACCGTCGTCCAAGACCTGCCGGCCGAGCCGCACGATGTGCCGATGACCCACATCGTCACGGAGTCTGGCATCCGCCCGGTGGGTAGATTTGCCGCGGTGGAAGCCCTCAAGGAAGTGGCAGCCGAGTGGATCGCCGCCGACCCCGATCCGGTAACTCGGGCGGAGCTTCAGGCGATCATCGACTCGGGCGACGCCGAGGAACTCGAGAGGCGGATGGGCGTCACGCTGCGCTTCGGCACGGCGGGGATTCGCGGCGTGGTCGGAGCCGGGTCCGGGATGATCAACCGGGCGGTGGTGATCCGCGCCTCTGCCGGCCTGGCCGCCTTTCTCGAGGCCGGCGGCAGGGATGAGGAGACCGTGGTGCTCGGATACGACGGTCGCACCTCGAGCCGGGAGTTCGCCGCCGACACGGCCGGTGTGCTGGTGGCCGCCGGGATTCCGGTCCGCTATTTCGGCACGACCGTGCCCACGCCGTTGGTGGCGTTCGCCGCCGGGGATCTGGGGGCAACTGCGGCCGTCGTCGTCACAGCCAGCCACAACCCTGCGGCGGACAACGGCTACAAGGTCTATGACTCCAACGCCGCCCAGATCATCCCGCCCATCGACGAGGCGATCGCCGCCGCGATCGAGGCCGCACCTCCGGCTGCGGATGTGCCGCGACAAGAGGGGGTGTTCGACGGTGCCTCGGACCTGGCGGCACCGATTGTCGACGCCGAGGAGCGCTACCTCGAAGAGGTTTTCGGCTTCCGCGGGGCACCGCCCCCCGGGCCGTCACCTCGGATCGCCTACACGCCGCTGCACGGCGTCGGCGGGACGCTCGCTCTGCGGGCACTGGAGAAGGCCGGCCACACTTCGGTGAGCGCGGTGCGCGAGCAGTTCGAGCCGGACGGGGGGTTCCCCACCGTCGCCTATCCCAACCCCGAGGAGCCGGGAGCGATGAATCTGGTCGAGGCCCTTGGTTCGTCAGAGGGCGCCGACCTCGTCCTCGTCAACGATCCCGACGCCGATCGGCTGGCCGTGAGCCTGCCAACAGTCGCCGGGTGGCGTCGCCTCTCCGGAAACGAGATCGGAGTTCTGCTGGCCGATTTCGTGCTGCGGCGAGTCGGCAGCGGTTCGGCCGACCTGGTCGTCAACAGCGTGGTGTCGTCGCCGATGCTGAGCAGCGTGGCCGCATCGTACGGAGCACGGTTCGAGCAGACCCTGACCGGGTTCAAGTGGATCGCCAACGCCGCCATGGACCTCGAAGCCGAGGGCTGGCGGTTCCTCTTCGGGTATGAGGAGGCGCTGGGTTACACGGTGGGACCGGTCGTACGCGACAAGGACGGGATCTCGGCCGCAGTGTGGTTCGCCGATCTTGCCGCGGCGGAGGCGGAGAGAGGGCGCACCGTCCTCGACCGGCTGGACGACCTCTGGGCGGAGCACGGCCTCTGGATGAGCGCGCAGCACGGCGTCATGCGACCCGGTGCCGACGGCGCCGTCGAGATCGCCGCAGCGATGGGCCGGCTGCGCACGGCGATGCCCGCCGAGGTGGCGGGACGTGAGGTTGTCCGGGTGACCGATTTCGCCGAGGGGGCGGGCGACCGGCCGCGCTGGCTGCCCGCCACGAACCTCATCGTGCTGCATCTCGAAGACGGCAGCCGGGTCCTGGCGCGGCCGAGTGGGACGGAGCCGAAGCTGAAGTTCTACGCCGACGTGCGCGGGGCCGACGATCCGGACGCGGTCCGGGCGGAGGCCGGTGCCCTGGCGGGGGCGCTGGCGGCGGCGATCGGTCTGGCATGAAGTCCTTTGCCGGTCTGGTGCTGAGGGAGCCGGCGGTGGCCGTCTTTCTCGCGCTGTCGACCGCGGTTTTCACCGTGGTCGGCCTGGCGCGGGAGCAAGTGTTCCTTTGGATCTACCTTCCGGCGCTGGCGGCATCGGTCGCCATCGTCGTGTGGATCGATCGTCGCTGGGGGCCTATCCCCACCTTCCTGCTGTGGATGGTTTCGCTGTGGGCCGTACTCCATCTCGCCGGGGGTTTGGCTCCGAACCCGACCGGAGAGACCGAGATCCTCTATGGGATGTGGCTCATCGACGGCGTGCTCCGCTGGGACCAGGCCGTGCACGGCTTCGGAATCGCCGCGGCGACCGCGACGCTCATCGTTGCCGCCCGGAAGACCGATCGTCCCATCGTGTGGGGTTTCGCCATCGCGCAGGGCGTCGGCCTCGTCAACGAGACGGCAGAGAACATCTTTGCCGTCTTCGTCGAGGACACCAACGTCGGTGATGCGGTCAATACGGCCTGGGACCTGGGCTGGCACCTGATCGGAGGAGCCGCGGTTGCGTTGTGGATCGCCTCCCGTGCCATCCCGGACAGGCCCCGCTTCAGCCGGATTGCATGACGATCCCGGAGGCCACCGAGCGGGTAAGGGAGGCAGCCCGCAGGCTCGGGTTCGAGGTCGACGTACACCTGTTCCCCGAAGGAACGAAGACGTCGGCGGATGCCGCCGCCGCCATCGGCTGCGAAGTGTCGGCGATAGCAAAATCGATAGTGCTCACCCTCGACGACGCCGAGCAGATCGTCGTCTTCGCCAGCGGGGACACCCGGATCGATCCCGCCAAGCTGGCCGCGGCTGCAGGTGCCGGGGCAGCCCGCCGGGCGACGCTGGAAGAGGCCCGTGCCGCCACGAGCTTCGCAGCCGGTGGCACCCCGCCCTTTGGCTACCCGACCGAATTGCGGGTCTTTGCCGACGTGGCCTTGCGGCGCCACCACGAGGTGTGGTCGGCCGGGGGCACTCCCACCACCGTGTTTCCCATCTCGCCGGCGACCCTCGTCGCGCTCACCGGGGCCACCTGGGTAGACGTGGCGGAGTAGTCAGCTCAGCAGCGCCACTCCGCTCGGATCGATCGCGATGTCGACCTTGTTGCCCGTCACCTTCGGCTCCGGGCTCGACACCTCGATCGAGCCGCCACCCAGTGCCACCGTGGTCACCCAATCGGGGCCGCGATAGCGCGACGAGATCACGGTGGTGGGGATCGGCCCGCCGATGGTGGCGGCGCCGGGGCGGATGAGCAGCGTCACCGCCCCGTCGGGGGCCTCGACCGATGTCGCTAGGCCGGCGACCGTGGCGATGCCGCCTGCCACCGTGGCGGTCACGATCCCGCTGTGGCCGACGATCCGGGCGACTTCGACGGTGCCCGGCTCGCTCCAGATTTGCGCCGGGGTGCCGGTAGTGGCTACCCGGCCGTCGACGAGGACTGTCACCCGGTCGCCGAGTGCGAACGCCTCCTCGGTGTCGTGGGTCACCACGATCGCTGGCACTCCGGTCCGGTCGAGCATCACCTTCAGTTCTCCGGCCAATGTGCGGCGTAGGTCGGGATCGAGTGAGCCGAGCGGCTCGTCGAGCAGCAGGAGCCGGGGTCGGGGTGCCAGGGTGCGGGCGAGTGCGACTCGCTGCGCCTGCCCGCCCGAGAGTTGGTCGATCCGAC
The DNA here is from genome assembly GCA_036478235.1 of Acidimicrobiia bacterium. Lineage (GTDB taxonomy): Bacteria > Actinomycetota > Acidimicrobiia > Spongiisociales > UBA11373 > JACZWZ01. The sequence goes on from JAZGDZ010000053.1 coordinate 34,037, forward strand.
GGCGTTGCAGGCCGTCGAGCCCCACCATCGCCAGCACCTCCTCGACCCGGTTCTCGACATCGGCCGCTCCTTGCATCCGCAACCCGTAGGCGACGTTGGCGCCGACGTCGAGGTGGGGGAACAGGGCGAAATCCTGGAACACCAGCCCGATGCTCCGTTCATGGGCGGGGATCGGACCGAGGTCGGCCCCGTCGAGAGTGATCGAGCCGGACACCATCGGCACCAGGCCAGCGATCGCCCGCAGCACGGTGGTCTTTCCCGAGCCGCTGCGGCCCAGCAGAGCGAGCGTCTCGTCTCGCTCCAGGGTGAGATCGGCGCGGTCAGTCGCCAATACGTCTCCATAGCGGACGGTGAGGTCGGTGACCCGCAGCATCAGAAGTTTCCCACGCCGGGAACCCGCATGCGCTCCAGCAGCGCCACGACCGCTCCCGTGATGACCACCAGGAGCAGAGACAGCGCGAAGGCAGCGGAGAGGTTGGTCGCCCCCGGCCGCCCGAAGAGCCCAAAGATCGCCAGGGTCATCGTCTTGCCACCGGGGCGCGCCACAAACAGCGTGGCCCCGAATTCGCCGAGGCTGATGACGAAGGCGAGGGCGGTCGCGCCGGCGGCAGCCGGGGTGAGCATTGGGAAGTCGATCGTGCGCCACACCCGGCCCGGGCCGGCACCGAGGACGGCGGCGGCCTCGCGCACCCTGGGTCCTATCGAGCGGATGACCGGGACTGTGCTGCGGACGACGAACGGCATCGCGATCAGAGTGTGTGCGATCGGCACCAGCCCCCACCACGCCCGCAGATCTACGGGGGCGTCGAGTCCCACCACGAAGCCGAAGCCGAGCGTTACCGCCGACGACCCGATCGGGAGCATGAGCAGTGTGTCTATCCAGCGCCCCATCGGACTCCGGCGCGAGGCAATGACGACCGCCGCCGGCAGCGCCACCATCACCGTCAGGGCGCAGGCGACGGCGGCGAATCGCAGCGAGTTGCCGATGGCGGCCGGCACGTCCACCACCGACGGATCGACTGCGCCCAGTGCCCGCAGCGAGCCGAGACCCAGTCCGCCGCCGGCGGTGAGCACCCGCCACATGATCATCCCGATCGGTACCAGGGCGATCGTCAGGGCAGTTCCCACCGCCGCGCCCACCAGCCACCGTTGTCGCCCCACGGGTCGACGGGCGGTGGCGGCGGCCGGAAGCAGGTGTTGGCCGATGCCGCTGCGCTCCTGGTAGCGGGCATACACGAGCAGCCCGGCCGTGACGCCGACCACCTGGATGAGCGCCAGGATTGCAGCCGCCGGCAGATCGAACACGAGGGCCGCCGAGCGGTAGATCTCCACTTCGATCGTCGCCAGCCTCGGGGCGCCCAGCAGGAGAACCACGCCGAACGAGGTGAAAGAGAACAAGAACACGATCGCCGCGGCGGCGGCGATTGCCGGCCGGAGCAGGGGGAGTGTGATCGTCCGGAACACCGTCCACGGTGTAGCGCCCAGGGAGGCGGCGGCCTCCTCCAGTCGGGGATCGAGGTGGCTCCACAGACTCCCGACCGTCCGGATCACCACTGCGAGGTTGAAGAAGACGTGGGCGCCCAGGATTGCCCACACTGTGCCGGCGAGGTCGAATCCGAGGGCGCCGCCGGGGCCCATGAGCGCCAGGAAGGCAATGGCGACCACGACGGTCGGCAGGACGAATGGGATCGTCACCACGATGCGGGCCAGCCGCCGACCGGGGAATCGGAAGCGGGCGAAGGCGTATGCCGCCGGGATTCCCACCAGCAGCGTCAGCGCGGTCGAGGCAGCGGCTTGCCACAGAGTGAACCACACCGTGGACAGCGTCGTTCCTCTTCCCAGGATGTCGACGACTCGGCCCGGGTCGGCACCGATCCCGGTGGCGATGATCGAGGCCATCGGCCAGGCGAAGAAGGCGATCCCCAGCACTGCTGCCGGGAGGGCGAGCAGCATCGAGGCCCGCCGGGTTGTCATCGCAGGACCGTGTCGATCCACTCGGTGAGCCAGCGCTCCCGGTTCCGCTCGATCACCTGGGGAGCGAGACTCGCCGGATCGGATGGCACGCTCGTGTTGTCGAGGAACACGTCGGGAAGCGTGGCGGCAGGGTTGACCGGGAATACGAACATCGAGGTCGGCACCGACTCCTGGAACTCGACACCTAGCATGAAGTCGATCAACCGCCGTGCCGGCTCCCGGTTGGGGGTGCCGCGCAGCACACCGGCGTATTCGACCTGCCGAAAGCATCCGTCTTCGATCACCGCAGTCGTCGCCTCGTCGATCGGCGGGTCGCTGAACAGGACCTCGGCCGGGGGTGAGGAGGCGTACGAGACGACGATCGGCCGAGATCCGGTTCCGGTGGCCGAGAACGATCCGTAATAGGCGGCGCCCCAGTCGGCGACGATCTGAACGTCGTTGGCCCGCAGGTCCGCCCAGTAGTCCCGCCACGTGTAGGGGCCGTCCTCGCCGAAGCGGTCGATCGTGGCCAGCAGGAAGGCCAGGCCCGGGCTCGAGATCGTCGGGTCGGGGACCACCAGCATGCCGCGGTACTGGGCGGCGGTGAGGTCCTCGAGCGATGTGGGGGGATTCGGCAGGAGTGCCGTGTCATAGTTGAGACACACATCGCCGAAGTCGATCGGGGTGACGAGACCTTCGGCGGTGTCGTATTGGTCGATGAACCGGGCGCCGGCGCCGCTGCGGTACGGCTCGAACAGGTCGGCGTCGATCGCTCGCGACAGGAGTGTGGTGTCCACCCCGAACAAGACGTCGGCCACCGGGTTGCCGGCGGCGAGGATCGCCTGATTGACGACAATGCCGGCGTCGCCGCCCCGGATGATCTCGACCTCGATTCCGGTGTCTGCCGTGAACTCTGCCAGCAGCTCGTCGGGTACTGCAAAGAAGTCGTGGGTCAGAAGCCTGACCGTGGCCGATTCCGACTCACCGGCGCATGCTGCGATGAGGAGGGTCAGGGCCATCAGTGGTAGCGATATACGTCTCATTGTTCGTCTCCTGTGATCACGGCAAGCACGACGCCGTGGTGGACATTGATGGTGACTTCGTCTCCCCGCGCCTCATTGCTGATGCCGTGGGTCGTGCCCCGCGCCATGGCGGCGGCCTGGAGCGGCCACCGGGTGCCTTCGATCGAGACCACCGCCTCATCTGACGCCGGGATGAGCGAAACGAGGTCACCGGCTTTGGTGTCGAGGACGATGCGGTCCCGCACGACGTGAGTGATGCTCGACCCCGAATGCCACTCGATGACACGGCCAGCCCAGCGCTCATCGGTGAGCAGCATGGCGAGGCCGAGGAGATGGTCGAGCCTTCCGGCTCCGCCGCCGGCGATCACGATCCGCCCGGCGCCACGTGCGGCTGCGGCCTGGAGTGCCAGGTCGAGATCGGTGGTGTCCTTGTCGGTGGAATGCTCTTCGACCGCACTGCCTGCTGCGATCGCATCGTCGAGTTGGGAACGGTCCACCGAATCGAGGTCGCCCACCACCAGATCCACGTGCACCCCGAGACCCTTGGCCAGTCCGAGACCGGAGTCGGCTGCAATCACGAAATCGGCTTCGGGGAGCGGGGTGGTGGGCGAGGGACCGCCACCGCTCAGGATGAGGATTGTGGGGGTCACTGCTCCCTCCGCTGGCATTACCCAGATCAGGTCGTTTCGGGTCAGTGGCTCTCAGGCCACCCTCTCAGCCGTGCGGCTCCCCGGTGTGTGAGGCGAATGGTAGGCGGGACCGTGGAGGCAAGCACGCCGGGGTCGGAGGCGGCCGTCTCGGGCCGCGATGGCCGGTCGGGAAGTCCAGGGCCCCTCACCGTGTTACCTGAGCCATGAGATCTTGGAGGGTCGCGGCGCTCCTCGCCGTGCTCGGCATGGTGGGCGCTGCCTGTGCCGGCGATGGGGGCACCGAGGGCTCCGCCGGGGGCGCTCCCACACCCGGTGCAGCCTCCGTCCCCGAGGATCCGGCTCCGCCTCCGGACGTCGACCTGAGCGTGCACGGTGTTCCTCTCGACGAGATCTTCTTCGACACTTTCGACGGAGGCTCGGTCCCTCTTTCGGATTCCACGCCCGAGCTGCGATCGAGGCTTCTCGACGCGATACCGCCGATCGACAGACCGGTATACGGTGACCTCAGCTCCGGCGATTGGCTGGCTCCGGACGATCTCGTTCTCGGGTACGTGGCCGGGAGTCAGACGTACGCCTACCCGTTCAAGATCCTGAACTTTCACGAGATCGTCAACGACGAGTTGGACGATCTGCCCGTCTTGATCAGCTACTGCCCCCTTTGCCGTAGCGCCATCGTCTACGACCGAAGGGTCGAGGGCGAGGTCTTGAGCTTCGGAAACACCAGCGCGCTCTACGAGTCGGATCTCGTGATGGTCGACCGCACCAGCGGGTCCTACTGGTGGCAGGTAGCAGGAACTGCGATCGTCGGGCCGATGACCGGCATCGCCCTCGAACCGCTCCCGTCGGTGGTGGCCACCTGGGCGGACTGGACTTCCCGGCACCCGGAAACGCTGGTTCTCACCCGCGACACCGGATACTCCCGTCCCTACGAGCGGGACTCCTTTGCCGGCTATTCCGATTTCATCGATTCGGGTGAGTTCGCTTTCCCGGTGGGGGAGACCGCCCGTGATGCCCGACTTCGGCCGTCGGCGCTGGTCGTCGGTGTCGTCCTCGATGGAGTCGCCCGTGCCTATCCGGTCGAGGTTCTGACCGACCCGGTCAACGATGAGGTGGGTGGGGGAGCGATCGTGGTCTTTCCGACCGAGGGTGGAGCAGCCGTCTTCAGCGCGATTGTGAACGGCGCAAAGCTGAATTTCCGGCGTACGGATGCGGGCTTCGTCGATGAGACGGGTTCCGTCTGGACTCCGGCCGGAGTGGCGGTGTCGGGTGTCCGCCAAGGCACGTCGCTGGAGCCGGTTCCGAGCCGGACGACCTTTTGGTTTGCCTTCGTCGCCGCGTTTCCAGACGTGCAGATCCACAACGGCTAGGGCCGCGCCCGTTGGTGTGGTTCAGCCGTCTCCTTGTCTCATCAAGCCCTTGACACATAGCGCACTTGACACCGTGACATTATTATGACATCATAATGCTGTCATTCTTGACACTGAGATGACAGGAGGCAAAGATGCTGTTGTATTCGACAGAGACGGTGATGGCGCTGCACCGCATCCGCGAGGCCGATGCGAGGCGCACCCCGCCGATGGCGAGACGGAAGAGATCTAGGAACGCGACAGACCGGAGCCGAACAGCAGCCCTGCGGTCGGTGGCGGCCAGGTGAAGGAGTTCGGATGGATACGAGCATTGCGATGACCCGGTTGGAGGCCGCCGTCGAGCAGCAAGTGCTCGTGGCGGGCGGGGACAGCGAGATGGAGGCGATGGCCGGGGCGTTGCTGAGTGCGCTGGAGCCGGCCATCCAACAGGTGGCGCTCGATCTCGCCGAGCAGGCGGCCGCCGAGGTGTCGGCTCAGCTCTCCTCGCACGAGATCGACGTGGTCCTGAGCGATGGGGAACCGTCGCTGCGGGTCCGCTCGCTCGGAGGGGGAGCCGATCTCGGGACGGAGTCCCTCGATGCCCGGATCACCCTGCGGCTTCCGCCCACGCTCAAGGACCAGTTGGAGGTTGCAGCCGCCGAGGTCGGTGAGTCGGTCAACTCGTGGCTCGTGAAGACACTGGCTTCCCAGGCCCACGAGAGGCGCAGGCATCGTTCCCGTCGAATCACCGGGACGATCGAGACATGAGCGAGCGCTTCGAGCAGTTTCAGGTGGACGGAACACCGCGGATTGGACTGCGGTTGCCGGCCGGTAAGGCTCGCTTTGTGGCCGGGACCTCCGGAACCGTGGAGATCCGGATGAGCGGTCGGGATTCCACCGTGGACAGGTTCCTGATCGAAGAGCGCGGAGGTGAGATCGTGATCGAGCCCGAAGGGGGCGGGTTCGGCCGGTGGTCCGGGGTCGACGTCGAGATTCGAACGGGGGAACCGGCCGAGATTCGAGCCCGGCTCGCCGCCGGCGACGTCACCGTGTCGACCAAGGCCCGGTCGCTGACCATCGAGGCGGGTTCAGGAGACGTCACCGCCGGCGAGGTCGAGGGCGACGTCAAGGTCAAGACCGCCAGCGGCGACATCCGGGTGGAGGTGGTGGGGGGCAGGGTCGAGGTCGCCGCCGCTTCCGGCGATCTTCACATAGGGTCGGTGGCGGGTGAGATCTCGGCCAAGACTGCCGCCGGGGACATGGTGTTCGGTGAGGCGGCGGGATCGGTCACCGCTCACTCGGCGTCGGGCGACATCGAGGTGCACCGCTTCAGCGGCGACTCGTTCAACGCCAAGACGCTCTCTGGAGACGTTCGGCTCGGGGTGACGTCCGGCCGCAAGTTCACCGTGTCGTTCCAGACCCTTTCCGGCGACGTGCGTACCGATTTTCCGGTGGCGCCGGGCGGCAAGGGATCGTCGGCCCGGCTGGCGGTCAAGACCATGTCGGGCGACGTGACGGTCCACCGCGCCGACTAAGGGGTCCTCTAAGTTGATGGCTCTTCGCGTTTGTGGCTGCGGCGTTCGGGTCCTATTCGGCCCCGAAGCACCTCCGCATGAATGAGCCGCCCTGCGGGCGGCGCAGTGTTCTACGGCTCATCGCGGTGCGACCGGGGGCCCAGGAGTCTGCTGGGTGATGCCGTTGCTCAGATCGGCGGCCAGGCGCGCCACTCGCCAGGATCTCGGTTTCGTCACTCCTCATGTAGGAATGGCGAAGCCGAGGACACCGCGAGTGGCGATGCATGGCCGTCGAGATGAGTGACATGCATCGCTCAGCGGGCTCACACCCCAGGTCGCCGAGTCCGCGCCTACGGCGCGTCCTCTATCCAGCCGCGCCGGCGATCGCCAGCGCCGCCCGAACCGCGGGGAGGGCCTCCTCGGCGAACACGGCGTGACCCTCATCGCCAACGTGGAACTGATCCGGCGCGAACAGCTCGGGATGACCCCAGAAGGCGGTCGATATCCGCCCTGAAGTGGCCACCTTTACGGTGCGAGGAGACTCGGCGGCGACGGCCGCGGCGGCGGCGTCGAAGGCCGCGGCGCGGCCGGTGAGGAAAGGCCGCAGCGTTCGGGGGAGGCGGGGGATCGAGCCCAGATCTCCGACCCCCAGAACGACCACGGCGCCGGCGACCTGCTCGAGTGTCTCGACTATTTGGCGTAGATCGCGGCGGTACCGATCGGGCGACGCAGCCCGGATCGAGTCGTTGGTGCCGACCGACAGGATCACGAGGTCCGGCTTGAGCCGCACGGCTCCGGCAAGCTGTCCCTCGATCACGTCGCGTGCCTTGGCTCCCCCGACGGCGAGCGAGACCAGGTCGATGTGGTACCGATCGGACAGGGCGCTGGCGATCCGGCGCACCCAGGCGTTGTCCAGGTCCTCGACACCCGGAGCGGTGATCGAAGAGTCCCCCAGGGCGACGATCCTCAGCCGGGGAAGATCCTCGTCGCCGAAGGTGCCGCTCGGGTCCTGGTTCGGAAAGGACGGCAGGTCGGGGCGGTGAGCGGCGCGCAGGACCTGGGCGATCATGACCCCGGCAGCCGCCAAGGGGAGCGCCGGAAGTGCTGAAAGTGCTCGCCGCAAGGTCCGCATCGTCCGGGCATGATATCCACCGCGTTTGACCAATCCAGGGGAGGCTCCGAGGATGACCGCTGCTTCGGAGCACGCCACCGATGTGGGAATCGGGGTCGTAATACACGGCGCCGCCCGAAGGGCGGCACCAACGTGCGGAGGGGTTCGAGGCCGAGTAGGACACGAACACCGGAGGCAGGATCGGTGATGCGGTTTAGGCAGAAGAGGCCTGGGAATCGGGGAAGATCGGAGGCAGGATGCGGCTCGGATTGAACGTCGGATACGCCGGTGCCCGGGTGGACGCTCGGCTCGAGTTGGTTCAAGAGGCCGACCGGCTGGGTTACGACTCCGTGTGGGCCGCCGAGGCCTACGGCAGCGACACGGCGACGGTGCTCGCCTGGTACGGCGCATTGACCGAGCACATCCGGCTGGGGGCGGGGATCTTCCAGATGCCGGCGCGGACGCCGGCGATGACCGCCATGACCGCGGTGACGTTGTCGGAGCTGTCGGGCGGGCGCTTCCTCCTCGGCCTGGGCCTGTCCGGTCCCCAGGTCGTCGAGGGATGGCACGGCGTGCCCTACGGCAAGCCCCTGGGAAAGACCCGGGAGTACGTCGAGATCCTGAGGGCGATATTCGCCCGAGAGGACCGTCTCACCCACGCCGGGGACCACTACCGGATCCCATACGACGGTGACGACGCCACGGGTTTGGGTCGCCCCCTGAAGCTCACCGTGCATCCAACCCACGAGATCCCCATCTACCTGGCATCGATCGGGCCCAAGAACGTGGCTTTGACGGCCGAGATCGCCGACGGCTGGCTTCCCATCTGGTACAGCCCTTACCGAGCCGGCGAGGTCTTCGGGCAGCATCTCGACGCCGGGTTCGCCGCCTCGGGCGAGCCCGGCAAGGCGGCGCGGTTCGACGTGGCGCCTTCGGTACCGGCGGTGGTGACGGACGACGTCGATCAGGCGCGCTGGGGCATCCGACCGGTGCTGGCCCTCTACGTCGGCGGCATGGGTGCCAAGGGCAAGAACTTCTACTTCGACCTGGCGTGCCGGTATGGGTACGAGGAGGCGGCCACCCGCATCCAGGAGCTCTATCTGGACGGGAGAAAGGAGGAGGCGATCGCGGCCGTTCCCGACGCGATGGTGGACGACGTCACCCTCCTCGGTCCCAGGGAGCGAATCCGTGACGCCCTCGAGGCCTGGCAGGAGTCGGGCGTGACCACGCTCATCGTCACCGCCCAGGAGGCGACGACGCTGCGGACAATGGCCGAGCTGGTGCTCTAGGAGCAGCTAGTGCCTTGGCAGGCAACGTTCGTGGTGTCGATGCCGAGTCAGGGGCGGTGCTCGGAAGGACGCAGGACGAAGGCGTAGTCGTGTACTACGTCGAGGACGAGGACGCCGCGAGCGGCGTTCCTGGCC
>JAZGDZ010000054.1:0-2673 GCA_036478235.1 Acidimicrobiia bacterium
TCAGATTTCAGATCTCAGATGGCAGAAACTCCTCGATGTCTGATGTCTGATGTCTGATGTCTGATGTCTGATGTCTGATGTCTGATGTCTGATGTCTGATGTCTGATGTCCTATCTCTGAGGACTGATGGGATGACCGACGACCGACGAGATGACCGATGACCACCCGGTTCCCTCCGCATCCTCCGCCACCCGAGTCCGAGCCGGGCTACGGCCCGATGATGCTGGCCGGGCTCGTCGGGGTGATCGTCGCTCTGCTCATAGTCCTCGTGATCGTGCTTCTGGCTCGCGACCCGGGAGCGCCCCTCCCGGTGGTCACCACCGCAGCTGCTTCGACGACCTCCGAGGCGGTGACGACGACGGTGGTGCCGACGACGACGGCGCCGACGACGACCGCGGCCCCGACCACGACTACCGAGGCGATCTCCGCCGACCTGCAGCCGGGTGACATCGTGGTGGCGGGGGAGGAGGGCGTTCGAATCGTGCGCGACGGCGAAGTGCTGGCGCGACCGCTCGACCAGCCGACCCAGAACGCCATCGCTTCTCCGGACGGCAGCATCGTGTACCACGGGGTGGAGGCGGGCGCCTATCCCGACCTGTGGCCCCCGTCGATCCCACTGGGGGAGCCGGTGTTGCGGATCATCGATCCGGACGGGCTGATCCGTGTCCTCTATGACCGCGGCAGTCAGTTCCATCTGTTCGAGATCGCCGAGATACCGGAGGTTGCTGCAGGGCCCTCCGCCGTACTGGTGCGGTCGGACATCGTCGACGACTTCCCGTTCCGCACCGATTCGATCGTGATCGTCCCGCTCGATGGATCGGCGCCGTACGTGATCGACGAGGTCGCCGGTTTTGAGTCGTTCATCACCGGGCTCGCCTGGATGGACGGGTTCTTTGCGGCGGCCTTTGCCGGTGAGGGGATCGAGGCCTTCATCGCACTCGACCTCGACGGACGGCAGCTGCCGTGGCCGGCGAACCCGGAGCCGGCCGATTCGCGCGACTTCGACGTCCACGTGATGAACCTGACCAGGATCGGCGACACCCGACTGATCGCCTACACCCGCTCGCAGGGCTTCCCTTTCGATGATGAGGTAGACCTGGTGATCTACGACACCGCGGCGGGGGTGGAGATCGCCTCGCTACCCGTGTTCTCGGCCGGGTTCGCCGGCACGGCGATCCACGCCTCCGCCGATGTCATCGTCGTGTCCGGTGTCGAGGACAATGGAGCCGCCGATTGGCCTCTCGTGCAGGTCCAGCTGGTCGTGGTCGATGCCGCCACGCTGGCCGTCGATGAGATCGACATCGTCGGCACCGGTTCCGTGGTCCCCTGAGCAACGGGGCTAGCCAGCCGCCCAGAACTCGCCGGTGAGGCCCACATCGCGGAAGATCAGGGAGGTCTCGGCAGCGGTTCGGTGCCGCCACTCCCTCCGTTCGCGTCCGGCGTACCAGGCCTTGGCGAGGTCCCAGACGGTGGAGGTGGGGACGATCGAGCCGATCTCCATGCCGCGATCTGCGGCCCACCGCTCGACGTGCTCCTCCGACCGGAAGAGCTGGATCGTCGCTCAGGTGAACCCGACGTCGTCCCAGAATCGCCGGGGTGGGACGAGGAAGTGGACGACGTCGTCGTCGGACACCAGCGTCCCACCCGACACCTCGAGCGTCATCGGGTCGTCGCAGTCGGGGCATGCCGTCGAGGATTTTCCGTCGCGGCCGAGCAACGCCAGGACCCCCAGCGCATCCCAGGCGCAGTTTCCCCAGTAGTGACTGCCGTCTGCGGTCTCCACCGGGTACGGGGTGGGGACCGCCGAGAACGGGTGCGCCATCCAGATGGAGTCCCGGTTCGGTCCGAGCACCAGGGCGTGGGCGTCCTCCAACTCCCGCAGAGCACCGAGGGTCTCGTCCACGTCGAGGTCCGTTTCAGCCGCCAAGGTTGCGGTGTTGGGAGCTTCACCGTGTCGGATCAGGTGGCCGTATACGGCTGCTCGAATCTGCGCCTGAATCGGAGTGAACACCGGTTCAGGCTACGCGGCCTCTGGAACGGAAAACGGAAAACGGATGACGCTCGGCGGAACGGTTGGGCAAGAATGCCCGCGTGCTGAGCGAACACATAATCGCTGAGATTCGCCGCGGCGGCCCGATGGGATTCGACCGGTTCATGGAGATCGCCCTATACGACCCAGAGGCCGGCTACTTCGCCACCGGGGCGCTGCGGTCGGACCGGGCCGGCGATTTCCTCACCAGTCCCGAGGTGAGCCCGCTTTTCGGGGAGACGATCGCCCAGTTCGTCGCCGCCGAGCGGGACCGGATCGGCGAGCCCTTCACCCTGATCGAGGTCGGGGGAGGGAGCGGGTCGTTGCTTCGCCCCCTGCTCGATGCTCTCGATCCGGCGCCGTCGGTTGTGGCGGTGGAGCGTTCGGCGGCGGCCCGGGCCGCCATCGCAGAACGGGTGCCTGAGGCCGACCTCGCCGAGACGGTGCCGGCGTTGCGCGGGGTGGTGATCGGCAACGAACTGCTCGACAACATGCCGGCCGCCCTGGTAGCGCGGCGCGACAAGGGATGGTCGGAACGTGTCGTGAACATTGAGGACGATCGCCTGGTGCTGGCCGACGGCGAGGCACGTCCCGAGGTGACGGCCTGGGCGGAGGCTCATGCCGGGCCGGTCCCAGACGGCGGC
>JAZGDZ010000055.1:0-35705 GCA_036478235.1 Acidimicrobiia bacterium
TGTTCGACCAGTCGGTCGCCCGGGCGATGGGGCCCTTCGTCGGATTGACGATGCCGCGCAGATAGAAATCGTCGATGTAGTACTTGCGCTCGAGCAGCGGGTAGAGCACCGGGATCCTGAAGCGGTCCCGGGCGATCTGGGTCTCGGCGTCGCGGCGCCACAGCCTGGTTCCGACGAGGATCCCGGCCAGCACCGCCGTCAGCCCGATCAGGGCCAACACGTACTCGATCGACTCGGGGTGATGGTCGCCGATTGAGTGGAGGCGGGCCCCCACCCAGCTGGTAAACCCGGTGAAGATCCCCGGCATGTTGGCGAACCCGGCGACCACGGAGAAGACGGCGAGCCCGATCAGCGGATAGGTCATCACCCGGGGTGATTCGTGGGGCTGTCCCTCGCCCTTGTACTCGCCGAAGAACGTGAGGTACACGGCGCGCGCCATGTAGAGGGCCGTGACGAAGGCCCCGGCGATCGCCACCACCAGCACCACCGAGGCGACCGTCCCGCCGCCCTGGCCGGCGTCGAACTGGATCGAAGCCAGGATCTCGTCCTTCGACCAGAACCCGGCCAGCGGGAAGATCCCGGCGAGCGCCAGCGACCCGATCACGAACGTCCAGTAGGTGGACGGCATGAACTTGCGCAGACCCCCCATGTCGCTCATGTCGTTCGAGTGGACGGCGTGGATCACGGAGCCGGCGGCGAGGAATAGCAGCGCCTTGAAGAAGGCGTGGGTAAACAGATGGAAGAGCCCTGCGGTGTAGGCCCCGGCCCCCATCGCCACGGTCATGTATCCCAACTGGGAGAGCGTGGAGTAGGCCAACACCTTCTTGATGTCGTTCTGGACAAGCGCAATCAGCCCGGTGAGGAACAGGGTTAGAGCCCCGACGATGATGATGATCGTCTTCACGTCGACCGCAAACAGGGGGTCCTGATAGAGGGGGAACATCCGCCCCAAGAGGTAGACACCGGCGGTCACCATCGTCGCCGCGTGCATCAAGGACGACACCGGGGTGGGGCCCGCCATGGCGTCCGGCAACCACACGTGGAAAGGGAACTGGGCGCTCTTGCCCATCGCTCCGATGAAGAGTGCCAGCCCGGCCCAGAAGGCGACGCCGGCCAGGGCCGAGTCGGCGTTGGCCACCGCGTCGAGCACGTCGGTGAAGCGGAACGACCCGACGGTGACCGCCACGATGATCACCCCGACGATCAGGCCGACGTCGGCGATCTTGTTGGTGATGAACGCCTTTATCGCCGCGGCGTTGTTCTCGTGATCCTCCCAGTAGTGGCCGATCAGCAGGTAGGAGGCGAGGCCGACCAGCTCCCAGCCGACGATCAGCTGAATCAGGTTGGGCGACGACACCAGCACCAGCATCGCCCCGGCGAACATGGTGAAAGCGGCGAAGAACCAGGTGAACCTGACGTCGCCCTCCATGTACCCCTTGGCGTACGTGAAGACGGCAAAGCCGACCACGCCGACGACGGTGTACATCATGATCGAGAGCCCGTCGACGACCCATCCCCACTCGAGGACCAGGGAGCCGATCGTGGCGATCTCGATCGAGCCTTCGTAGTGGATGCCCTGGTTGGCGTTGGCGATGAACAGCGCCACCCCGTATACGGCGACGAAGAGCATGGCGAACTCGGCCAGCTCCCAGCCCTTGTGCGGCAGGCGCTTCCCGACGAAGACGATGGCGAACATCATCACCAGCGGTACAACCGGGATCAGCCAGGCCCACTCGGCGAGAAGCCCGCCGCTGACGAGTTGAGCGGCGCCTTCTTCGGCGTAGAGGAGCAACGAGGTTGCGAGGTAGCTCATCGGATCACCACTTCAACAGGTCGAGCTCGTCGACGTTGACGGACGAGCGGTTGCGGAAGATGAGCAGGACGATGGCGAGGCCGATACCGACCTCCGCCGCGGCAACGGTGATGACGAAGAGCGCGAACACCTGCCCGGCGACCAGCGCGTCTTGGACGTACGAACCGAAGGCGACGAGGTTGATGTTGACCGCGGTGAGCATCAGCTCGATCGACAGCAGCACCAGCACCATATTTCGCCGCACCAACACCCCGTAGATCCCGATCGAGAACAGCAGGGCGGCGAGGACGAGGAACTGATTGACGATCACTTCTCTGGATCCTTGCGCGCCAGCACGATGCCCCCGATGAGCGCCGCCAGCAGGACGAATGACACGGCTTCGAACGGGATCACGTAGCGAGAGAAGAGAACGTCGCCGATGTCTTCGGTGCGCACCACGCCCTCGGGAATGGCGGCATCCTCGAAGGCGGCTGTGGTGGCGGCGGCGATCGTGATGAAGGTGGCGAGAGCGACCAGCGCCGCCGGCCAGCGGCGCTCATGGTCGAGCCGGACCGGGTCACGGCCGGTGGGTGCCCGGGTGATCATGATGCCGAACAGGAACAGGACGATCACCGCTCCGATGTAGACGAGCACGAGGGTCCAGGCGACGAACTCGGCGCCGAGCATGACGAAGAGTGCCGCCGCCCCAGCCAGCGTGAGCACGAGCATCAGAGCGGCGTGGACCAGGTTCGGTGATGACACCACCCGCACCGCCGACACGAACATGATCAGCGCAATCACCAGGAACACGATGTTGCGGGCGTCGGAGATCCAGTCGCCGAATTCCATCAGGCTTCCAGCGCCGGGGGGTCGGGGACGGTCTCGAGCCACTCCTCGAGCCGTTCCTTGTCGTGGAGCATCGACGTGATGCTCGACTCCGAGTACTCGTATTCGGGCGACCAGAAGAGGGCATCGAACGGGCAGACCTCGACACAGATGCCGCAGTACATGCACAGGGCATAGTCGATGTCGAAGCGGTCGAGCGTCGCCCGGCTGCGGGGGCGGCCGCCCTCCTTGGCAGGGGGCTGAAGCTCCTTGTGCCCTTCGATGTAGATGCACCAGTCGGGGCACTCCCGGGCACACAGCATGCACACGGTGCACGCCTCGATGTCGAGAGCGATCACGCCGCGGGCCCGCGGCACCAGGACCTCCTTCTCCAGCGGGTAGTGGACCGTCGACGGTTTGATGAACAGGGTCCGCAGCGTGAGCCACATCCCCTTGAGGAGGCCCTTGCCGGTGGGTTTGATGGCCGGAGAGACGCGGCGAGTCGTCGAGTCGAGAGCCACTAGCGGTCCTCCATCCGTCGAGAGCCCGCTGGGGGTCGGAGGGCCATCATTAGAAGACGACCTTCAGGGTGGCGGTGACGGCGATGTTGAGCAGCGCCAGCGGCACCAGCCACTTCCAGGCCAACGACTGCAGCTGGTCTTCGCGCAGGCGGGGGAACGTCCAGCGTATCCAGATCATGAGGAACACCAGCAGTCCCACCTTGCCCATCAGGATCACCGGCCCGAACACCTCACTGTCGAGCCCCGGGAAGTAGTAGCCACCGAGGAACAGTGTCGAGGCGATCGCCGACATGGCGAACATCCCGGCGTACTCGCCGAGGAAGAACATCGTGAAGCGGATGCCCGAGTACTCGGTCAGGTACCCCATCACCAGCTCAGACTCGGCGATCGGCATGTCGAAGGGTGTCCGGTTCAGCTCCGCCAGGGCTGCCGTCATGAAGATCCCAAAGCCAATGATCTGACCCTGCAGGGCGAACGGCAGCGACACACCGAAGTCGCCGACGTGGAACCAGGTCTGCGCCTGGGCCTCGACGATCCCCACCATCGACATCGTTCCGGCCTGGATGACGACGCCGACCACCGCCAGCACCAGGGGAAGCTCATAGGCGATCAGCTGGGCGGCAGCGCGCAGGCCCCCCATCAGCGAGTACTTGTTGGCCGAGGACCACCCCGCCATCAGCACCCCAATGGTTCCCACCGACCCGGCGGCCAGTGCAAAAAAGATCCCCAGGTCCAGGTCCTGGACGATGAGCTTCGGGCTGAAGGGGACGATCACGAATACCGCCATCGTCCCGGCCAGCACGATCATCGGGGCGACCTTGTAGACCGGACGATCGGCATCGGCCGGGACCAGGTCCTCTTTTTGCATGAACTTGAGACCGTCGGCGAGCGGCTGCGCCCAACCCCAGCGACCCCCGGCGAAGTAGGGACCGACCCGGCTCTGCATGTGGGCCGAGATCTTGAGTTCGGCGTAGATGATCACCATCGAAACGCCCGGGACCACGAGCGCCACCACCAGCAACTTGAGTGCCAACAGGGCCCAGAAGCTGTCGAGGAGGGCGCTCATCGGTCCACGTCCCCAAGCACGAAATCGAGGCTGCCCAGGATGGCGATGATGTCGGGCACCAACTGTCCTTCGAGCAACCACGGCAGCACCGACAGGTTGGAGAAGGAGGCCGAGCGGATCTTCAGCCGGTAAGGGCCCCGGCCCCCCTCGGAGACCACGTAGAAGCCCATCTCGCCCTTGGGGTTCTCCGCCCGAACATAGGCCTCACCCTTGGGCACCTTGATGATGCGCGGCACCTTCGCCTGGAGCTCGCCGGAGGGAATCGAGTCGACGGCCTGGTCGATGATCCGGGCGGCCTGGCGGATCTCCTCGAGCCGAACCCAGTAGCGGTCGAAGCAGTCACCGTTCTCACCGGTCGGAACGTCGAACTCGAACTCCGAGTACGGCAGGTAGTCGTCGGTCTTGCGAAGGTCGAACCCGACGCCGGAGCCCCTCAGGCTGGGGCCGGAGACCCCGTACTCGAGCGCCTTGGAGGGGGGAATGATTCCGATGCCCTTGGTGCGCTCGAGGAAGATCTCGTTGCCCAGCACGAGGTCCTCCATGTCGTCGCAGACATCGCGCACGTGCTGCATCGCCTGGCGCGTTTGGTCCAGGAAACCCTCGGGGAGGTCCTGCGAGACCTTCTTCTGGGCCGACCCGGCGCCGGCAGCCGGCCTGACCCCGCCGATCCGGTTGAAGTTGGGATGGAAGCGCCCGCCGGTGACTCCCTCGATCAGATCGAGCACCCGCTCCCGCTCCCGCAAGGCGTGCATGAGCGGAGTGGACGCGCCCAGCTCCAGCGGATACGAAGACAGGAAGATGAGATGACTCGAAATCCGAGCCATCTCGGTGAGGATCAGCCGGATGTACTGGGCCCGTTCCGGGGTCTCGATCTCCATAAGGCGCTCCGTCGCCACCATGAAGGGGATCTCGTTGGCAAACCCCGACACCCAGTCGATCCGATTGACCAGCGCGGTGATCTGCGGATAGGTGCGGACCTCCGCCAGCTTCTCGTACCCGCGGTGCATGTACCCGATGACGGGCTCGACCTCTTTGATGACCTCGCCGTCAACCCGGGCGACGAGCCGGAGCACCCCGTGAGTCGAAGGGTGCTGCGGCCCCAGGTTGAGGGTCATGTCGGGGGTCTGCAGTTCGACCGACACCTGGACCTCAGAGTGATGCATCGACAGGCGATCGCCGGCCGTCATCCGGCGTCCTCGGGGTTCTCGGTCGAAGGCATGTCCTCGACGTCCACCGTTCCCGGCCACGGCTTCACCTCGCGGCTCAGCAGCGGAAAGGTCTTGCGCAGCGGATGGCCCTCGAACGAGTCGACCAGGTACAGCTTCGTGAGGTTGGGGTGGCCGGTGAACTCGATGCCGAACATCTCGGCGGCCTCGCGCTCATGCCAGTTCGCCCCGCCGAACACGCCGCTGACCGAGTCGATCCGGGCATCGTCCTTGGCGACGTCGGTCGACAGCACGACCATCGCACCGTCGTCGGTGTTGCCGAGACAACTCAGCACCTCGAAGCGGTCCTCCACGGCCTCTTCGGGAGGGTCGCCGACACTGACCTCCGAGGCCCAGTCGATCGCCGATAGCCAAGAGAAGTAAGGGAGTTCAGCCTTGAGGGCTTCGTGAGCGGCAGTCCAGCGGTCGCGCCCGACGCGCACCTTGGCGGTGCCGTAGTCCGACGAGAACCGGTCGGAGCCGACGATCCCGGCAACTCGCTCGGCGAGTTCAGACGGGCTGACGGTCACGCTGACTCCACTTGTCCCTGATGTTCTCGTTTCCGATCTTCTCCTGGAGGAGGACAATGCCCTCCAGTAACGCCTCCGGCCGGGGTGGGCAGCCGGGCACGTAGACATCAACGGGGATCAGCTGGTCGACCCCCTTGGTGACGCTGTAGGAGTCCCAGTAGGGGCCGCCGCAGTTGGCGCACGAGCCCATCGAGATGACGTACTTGGGCTCGGGCATCTGGTCGTAGAGCTTGCGAATGGCCGGCGCCATCTTGTCGGTGACCGTCCCCGCCACGATCATCAGGTCGGCCTGTCGGGGCGACGCCGGCAGCGGGATGATGCCGAACCGCATGAAGTCGTAACGAGGGCCGGATGCCGCCATCATCTCGATGGCGCAGCATGCCAGCCCGAATTGGAACATCCACAACGAGTACTTGCGGCTCCAGTTGAGGAGCCACGAGATCGGCTTCGGTGTGTCGAACCGATCTAGGACTCCCACGAAAGCACTCCCTTCCTCAACGCGTAGATCAGGCCGGCGAGGAGGATGACGATGAACACCACCATCTCGACGAGTGCGAAAGCGCCGAGCTCCTCGAGCTTCACCGCCCACGGGAAGATGAACACCGCCTCGACGTCGAAGATGAGGAACAGCAGGGCGAAGATGTAATAGCGGACGTGGGTCTGGCTCCACCCTCCGCCCACCGGATCGACCCCGCACTCATAGGTCTGCGACTTGGTCGCCGTGGGCTTGTTGGGCCGCAGCAGAGCGCTGGCACCGAGCGCCGCGATCACGAGGAAGGCGCCGAAACCGGCAAAGACGGCGACAGTTATGTAATCCTCAAAGTAGCCCGTCACGCGTCTGCCTTCGTGGAAATGGCGGTTGTCGCCGGGGAGTATAGGAAGAGGGGAACCGCGGCTCTAACAGGCGGGCTCGGGCAGTCACCAGTCCCCAGTCACCAGTCCCCAGATCGACCCTGGTGAGGGGAGACCGGGGGCTGGAGACCGTGTCCATCGGCGGCGCGGTACCGTCTTGGGGTGCGGATACCCGACTACGAAGGCGGCTCGCTCCTCAACCTCGCGGCCGAGTTGGAGCGCCGCCTCACCGGGGAGGCTCCCCACCCCGGGCTGCATCCCGACTTGGCGGGCACCATTCCCGACGCCGACACCTACGTCCTGGTCCTGTTCGACGGTCTGGGCGACCTCCAACTCAGACACCCTGCCGCCGCGCCCTTCCGGAACGGCCGGGTCGGAGCTCTCGATGCTCCGTTCCCCTCGACCACGACCGTCAGCCTGGCCACCATCGCCACCGGCCGCTCACCCGCCGAGCACGGGCTGCTCGGCTACCAGCTGTGGCTCCCGGAGGCCGGGCTCGTCGTGAACACGATCAAGTGGATCACACTGTGGGGACAGCCGATCGTCTGGGATCACGAGACCTTCCTGCCCGCTCCGAACCTGTGGGAGCGGCTCGCCTCGTCCGGGAAGGAGCCGATCACCTTGCAGCCCTTCGACTTCGAGGGCACCCCGCTGAGCCGGACCCTGTACCGGGGGTGCCGCTTCGAGCCGTGGGCGGATGAACGCGAAGCGGTTCGTGCCACCGCTCAGCTCGCCGCCAAACCCGGCCGCTTGATCTTTCTCTACGTCCCCCACATCGACTTCGCCGCCCACGTGGTAGGTCAGGCCGACCCGGCCTACGAGGAGGCGTTGCGGATCGCCGCCGGCATCTGGGAGCAGCTGGGGCATGCCCTCCCGATGGGAGCGGTGGCGGTGGGAACGGCCGACCACGGCCACATCGACGTGGCGCCGGAGCAGCAGTTCCACCTGTCGAAGCCGGACCACGTGGAACGGGAGTTCGCCGGAGACCCCCGCGCCCTCTTCGTCCACGGCGAACCCGGAGATCTGGTGGATCGGCTGCCGGCGACGTGGTTCGCCCGATCCGAGATGGACCACTGGTGGGGACCGGGGGAACGCCACGTTGGTTTCGACTCCCGCGCCCCCGACGGGGTCTTCCTGGCCGAGAAGGGGCGCTCCATCCTCCATCGCCACTCCGACGAGCGGCTGATCGGCCAGCACGGCGGCCTCAGCGAGGCAGAGATCCGGATTCCGCTCCTCGTCCACGGTCCGGGACCCGACCCTGTGGCCACCTGAGAGCGTCCGCCTATCGGCGGACGCTCTCAGGTCTGTTGATGGCTCTTCGCCTTACGGCTGCGGCGTTGGCTGCAGATTTGGCTGCGGCGTTGGCTGCGGATTTCGAGTCCTCCTCGGCCTCGAAACGCCTCCGCATGGATGAGCCGCCCTGCGGGCGGCGCAGTGTTCTACGGTCAGACTGCGAGAAACACGCGCTCGGCCAGGAACCGAGATACCCCGATCGGCACCCCCTCCCCGACCCGAACCGTGAGGGTTCCCTGCGGCGACCGCTCCACGACCTCGACCCGGGTCCCGGGACGCAGATTGCTTCGGTCGAGGAAGCCCATCATGTCATCGTCCATCTCCAGCTCCTCGGAGAGACGCTCGATCGGCCGAGCCGATCCCACCTCCATGGTCGACAGCTGCGCCATGGGCGGGGGCTTGTAGCCCGATCCCGGTATCGGGTTTCCGTGGGGGCACGTCGTCGGGTTGTCGATGGCGGTCCACATGGCGGCCTCGACGTCGTCCGAGATGATGGCCTCCCACACCTCCGCTTCGGGATGCACCTTGTCCCAGGAGAGTCCCAGCACGTCTGCCAGGAACCGCTCGGCGAGGCGATGCCTGCGGACGATCACCTCGGCGAGCTCCCGACCGGCGGCGGTGAGGGCGATCTCCGGCTCGGTGGCGATGAGCCCCTCGGCCTCCAGCTTGCGCACCATCTCAGAGACACTGGCGCGGCTCACCCCGAGCCACTCGGCGATTCGGGCCTGGATCACCGGGATCCCCTCGGCCTCGATCTCCCAGATGGCTCCCACGTATTCCCGGTATGCAGGGTTGGCATGCCCGGACATGCGCCCATCGTACCGGGGTCGCACCGCCCCAACCTAACATGACTAATTAGCCGGCTTTGTACGCCTTGTAAGGCCCCCTAACATCTCACCCCTCATGAGATACGACAGCAGGGGGTTTCGGCTCGGGCTCGTCGTGGCCGCGCTCGCTCTGGTCACCGCCTCCTGCAGCGACGCCTCCTCGACGACCCTCACCGTGTACAGCGGCCGGAGCGAGAACCTCGTCGGTCCGCTGTTCGACCGATTCACCGAGGAGACCGGCATCGGACTCGCGGTGCGGTACGCCGGGAGCACCGACCTGGCAGCCACCCTGCGCGAGGAAGGGAGCAACTCACCGGCCGACGTCTTCTTCGCCCAGGACCCGGCCTCACTCGGGGCCGTGGCCGAGGCGGGGCTGTTGGCGACGCTCCCCGACGACCTTCTCGGGTTGGTCGACCCCCGGTTCTCGGACGCGCGAGGGCGTTGGGTCGGCACCAGCGGGAGAGCCCGAGTCGTGGTGTACGACACCACCCGGCTCTCTCCCGACGACCTCCCCTCGACCGTGTTCGGCTTTACCGAACCGGAGTGGGCCGGCCGGGTGGGCATCGCTCCGACCAACGGATCGTTCCTCGCCTTCGTCGCGGCGATGATCGTCATAAAGGGCGAGACGGCCACCGCGGCCTGGCTCGACGGACTGGCCGCCAATCATCCGGGCAAGTACGAGAAGAACTCCCCCATCGTCGCCGCCGTCGAGGGCGGAGAGATCGAGACCGGCCTGGTCAACCACTACTACCTCCTCAGGCTCCAGGCCGAAGAGGGCGAGACGGCGGCCGCCAACCACTTCCTCGCCAACGGCGGACCGGGCTCACTGGTCATGCCGGCAGGAGCCGGAGTGCTGGCGACGAGCGACGACAGAGAGTCGGCCGAACGCCTCATCGAGTTCCTGCTCTCGATGGAAGCTCAGCGGTACTTCGCCGAGGAGACGTTCGAGTATCCGCTCGTCTCGGGTGTGGAGCCGGTGGCCGGGCTCCCACCCCTCGAGCTGCTGGGAGCGCCCGCACTCGATCTCTCGGCCCTCGCCCGTGCCCTGGATCGGGCCACCGACCTCGTCGCCGAAGCCGGGCTGCTGTGAGCTCGGGTCCGGTGGCCGCACCGGGGAGCCTCATCGAGAGGCCGGTCGTCCGCAGGCGCCAGGCCCGGCCCGCGCCGGTGATCCTGTGGGTCGTAGCAACGCTGGCGCTGGCGCCGGCGGTGGTGCCGTTCGCGTTCCTGATCGGTCGCGCCGTGGCCGGGGGCTCGAAGGCTTTCGACACGGTGTTTTCGGATCGAACCGCAGAGCTCATCCTCAACACGGCGAGCCTGGTGGTGGCGGTCTCGCTCACCGCGGCGGTCGTCGGAGTAGCTGCGGCCTGGGTCACCGAGCGCACCGACTTGCCCGGCCGCAGAGCGTGGAGGGTGATCGTCGCGCTGCCCCTCGTGCTGCCCTCGTACGTGATCGCCCTCACCGTCATCTCGGCCCTCGGGCCCCGCGGCCTACTGGCGGACGCCGTCGGCCTGGGCCTGCCGACGGTGAGGGGCTTCGTGGGCGCGTGGTGGTCCCTCAGCGTTGCCACCTATCCCTTCGTCTACCTCATCGTGGGCTCCGCCCTGCGCCGGATCGACCCGGCGGTCGAAGAGGCCGCCCGAGGATTGGGCTCCGCCCCCCGGACGGTGTTTTGGCGGATCGTGGTGCCCCAGCTGCGAGAGGCGATCGGCGCCGGGGTGCTGCTCTCGGCCCTGTATTCGCTCTCCGACTTCGGCGCCGTCTCGCTGGTCGGCTTCGACTCATTTACCAGGGTTGTCTACGCCCAGTACGCCGGGCGGCTCGACCGGACACCGGCCACCGTTCTCGCCGTCGTTCTCGTCCTCCTGGCCGTGGTGGTGGTGCTGGTCGAGTCGCGGCTGCGGCGCGGCCGGCCATTCGTCCCCCGGCCCATCTCGCGGCCCACCCGGGCCATGGGTCTCACCCAAGCGCAGCGCGCCGCCGCCACCGCAGGCCTCTCCGTGCTCGGGCTGCTAGCCCTGGCCCTCCCTCTGGGGACGCTGCTGGCGTGGGTGGGGCGCAACCCGGCGCCCGACGGGATCCCCTGGAGCTCGCTGGCCGGATCGGTGTCGGCCTCGCTTCTGGCGGCGGCCGCGGCGGTGGTGCTGGCGGTGCCCACCGCAGTGCTCGTCGTCCGTCACGGCAGCGCCGCCACTCGATGGGTCGAGCGCACCGCATACCTGACGTACTCGATCCCCCACATAACCGTCGGGTTGGCGGTCGTCTTCGTGGCCAGCCGCTACCTGGGGCCTCTCTATCAGTCGATGTGGGTGCTGGTGGGCGTGTACACCGCCGTCTTCTTCGCCCTGGCACTGGGCGCCCTGGCCAGCGCCCTGTCCCAGGTGAGTCCCAGCATCGAGGAGGCGTCGCGCGGTCTCGGCCGCGGCGCCTGGCAGACGCTGCTGCGGATAACGATCCCACTGGTGTGGCGCGGGATCGCCGCCGGAGGCCTGCTCGTCTTCCTGACGACGATGAAAGAGCTCCCGATCACCCTGCTTGCCCGTCCCACGGGATTCGACACCCTCGCCATCGACGTGTGGTCGGCGGCAGGGGAGCTGCTCTATTCGACCGCGGCGGTGCCGGCACTACTGTTGCTCCTGGTTTCCGCACTCCCCACGTACGTGCTGGCGACCCGCCAACGATGACTTCCCCTGCAGTCACCCTCACCAAGGTCGCCAAGCGCTTTGGGTCGGTCGTCGCCCTGGATGCGTTCGATCTCACCGCCCCCCGGGGCGACGTGCTCGGCCTTCTCGGGCCCTCGGGCTGCGGCAAGACCACGGTGCTGCGGGTCATTGCCGGCTTCGACCGGCCGGACTCCGGCTCGATCGAGATCGAGGGGACGACCGTGTTCTCCGACTCCAGGTGGATCCCTCCGGAGAAGCGCCGAGTCGGCATGGTGTTCCAGGACTACGCGCTGTTCCCCCACCTCGACATTGCAGCCAACATCGGATACGGGCTGTCCGGGAGCAATGCGGCGGCCCGGGTGGAGGAGGTGCTGGAGATGGTGGGCCTGGGCGGCATGGGGGAGCGCATGCCCCACGAGCTGTCGGGGGGTGAACAGCAACGGGTGGCGTTGGCGAGGGCGCTGGCACCGCGGCCCCACCTGGTGTTGCTCGACGAGCCGTTCTCGAACCTCGACACGCCGATCCGCGACCGGGTGAGGCGGGAGGTACGCACGATCCTCGTCGAGGCCCGGGCGACGGCGATCTTCGTGACCCACGACCAGGAAGAGGCGCTGGCGATGAGCGACACCGTTGCAGTGATGAGGGCCGGGACGGTTCTGCAGACGGCATCTCCGCACGACCTGTACCGGCGCCCCACCGACTGCTGGGTGGCACGGTTCTTGGGCGAGGCCGAGTTCATCGGCGGGACAGCGAGCCGCGGCAGGGTCGAGACCCCGCTCGGAACCTTTGCCGACAGCAGCAACGCCTCGGGCAAGGTCGAGGTCATGATCCGCCCCGAGGCCGTCCGCCTAACTCGCGAGGACGGCGGCCCGGCGCTGGTGGTCGATCGCGAGTTCTACGGGCACGACCAGCTGGTGACGCTCCACCTCGATGGAGGACACCGCCTGCTGGCGCGCACCGGCCCGGAGCCGATCTTCAACCCCGGTGATCACGCCCGCTACGAGGTCACCGAGGTAGTCGTGTTCCCCGAGGGCGCTGAGCACGCCCACTAGTAACGACCACCAGAGCCGTTGGCCATTTGCCCTCGGCGAACGCTCACGCTGAAAACCACGAACCGCGGCCACGAGAGCAGCCCTTGCCGTGGCTAACGGCCAAAAGCCAAGGGCGGTCGCCGAGCCGACGACAAGGACCCTTCAGATGAACTTCGGCGGCAGAAAGTCCCACAGCCTCATCTGCCGAATGGAACTCGCCATAGGGCACAGCGTGGGATAATTCGGCATGGCCGCCTCTCGGTGGCCGGCCTGGAGGCAATGATGGGGAACAAGGACAAGGGCGGCAGGCACACCAAGAAGGTCGCCGCCAAGAGCCTCAAGCAGAAACGCGCCGACAAGAAGGCAAAGAGGGCGAGCAAGTAGAGCAGGATCGGTTGATCGGCCTCCGCGAACGCCGGCAACCGATACCGAGAACTCGGGCTAGCCCCCAGCCCAACAACCTGGGTCATCGCCGGTCGCACACTCCCGGTTGTCGCGAGTGAGTGAGTCCGCCGAACCGTCCCCCCGCGCGCAGCAATGTCAGGCGAGGCTGACCCCGCTCATAGCCGGCTATTCGCCGGAGCCACTCTCCACAGGGCCATCACCGTCGGAGGCCGTCTCTTCCTCGACCAGCTTGCCGCGGGAGCGCATGGCGGCGACGACCTTGTCGCCCACCGCAGCGCGCTTCTCGTCGGGCACCCGGTCCGGAAGACGTGCGTCGAGCTTGTCGCGGACCTGCGACTCGGTGAGCCCTTCCCATTCGGCCTTCTTGGCACCAACGAGGCGAGCAGCCACCGCGACCGCCCCGATCACCAGTGCCAGCTTGATGAGCTTCTTCATGGCATCTCCCTTCAGGAGGTCCCAGGATATCTTGAGTCATGGGCGTCGATGACAGCCCCCGCCATCACCTCGCGTGTTGTCTTCTGAGAGCGAGTCCGGAGTTGACGTAGGCGCCGACCCCGACCAGCAGGGCGGCGACGTAGATGAGGGCCCCCACGAGCGGAAGCAGCCAGATCGCCGCACGCCACAGCACCGCTCCAACGACGAGAGCCGCGGCGGGCCCCCCGCGGCCGCGCAGGACCCGACTGCCCACAAGGGTGACGGCGGGGATGGGGCCGAGCACGAGCGCCACCATCCAGCCCAAGAGCAGGATCAGGGCGATCGGGATGCCGACGAGCGTCAGGAAGAGGGGCGCGGCGAGGAGCGGGGCGAGCAGAAGCGCGCCGAGGCCGACCAGAGCGGCCCGCAGCGGATGCTCCCCGGCGACCGCCACCGACCGCTGCGAAGTCGAGCGAAACACCCAAGAGGCGGCGAGCCCGGCGACGATCAGGCCGAAGAGGCTGAGGATCGAGATCACCCGGGTGACCGCCTTGGCCCACACGGGCGCCAGCACGGCGCGACGGGTGAACTGCCCGGCCATCGATGCTGCGTCGGCAACGGCGGCGTCCTCGGACGCCTGGTACAGCACATCGCCCAAGACGACCGCATTGGATCCGAACGAAAGCGTATCCACCCGGACCAGGACGTCCCGACCCACCTCGCCGTCTATCCCGAGACGCACGGACTGCAGCCGCACATCGCGACCGATCGATCCCGAGAACGCCGCCTCGCCCCCCACGAACAAGACGTCGCGACCCACCGAGCCCGGCACCTTCGCCTCCACGACCAGCGCGGCAAGATCGTCGCCGACGGAACCGGAGAGCCCGAGCCGGATCGCGGCGAGGCGCACCGAGCCCGCCACGGTCCCGTCGATGTCGGCCGGCCCGCCGACTAGGCCGAGGACGTCGCCCTCGACCACCCCGGTGATGCGGAGTTCCCCGGTCACCACGAAGAGATCGCCGCGCACGGTTCCCTCGACGATCACCAGGCCCCCGAAGGCATAGAAGTCTTCTTCCACGACGTCCCCCGCGGGAACGATCACCCGGCCCGATATGCGGAGACTGCCGATCACCAGCGGCAGGGCCGCCAGAGCGATCAGGCCGACTCCGAAGACCCGGACCCTGCGGGAAGCCCCCCGAGCAATGGGTGTCACCATCTCACCGCCGGGGAATCACAACTCGCCGTGTCCTCGCCTCTGTTGCCGGTCGGGGCACTACAGCGGGGTCGCATCGCGAACCCAATCGAGAAGCGGCCACGGCGCGAACCCGAAGACGATCGTCACCACCGCCGGGAGACCGATGGCGAGACGTACCCCGAGCGGCACTCCCGGCGCCGAGGCTGATTCGTCGGACAAGGGCTGCATGTACATGAGCACGATGAGCCGAAGGTAGAAGAAGAGGCCTCCGACCGCGGCCACCAGCCCCACGATCACCAGCCACAGGTAGTCGGCATTGATCGCCGCCCGGAACACCGCCGCCTTGCCGACGAACCCCGCGGTGAGCGGGATGCCGCCCATCGCCAGCATGAACAGCGCCATGACGGCGGCCAGCATCGGCGATCTGACCGCAAGGCCGGCGTAGTCGGAGAGCGGTGACTTGCCGGTCATGGCCCCGGAGACCACGGCCGCGATCGCAAAGGCTCCGATCACCTGGACGGCATACGTGGCGACGTAGAACCACATGTCGCCGACCCCGTCCGCCCCGGCCACGAGGGCGGTCATGATGAACCCGGCGTGGGCGACAGAGGAGTAGGCGAGCATCCGCTTCAGGTCGGTCTGGGCGATGGCGAAAAGGGTGCCGACGACGACCGACAGGGCCGCAAGCGCGGCAACCGCCGGCGCCCAGTCCCCGATGCGAGATTCGAGAGGCACGACCAGGACCCGGGCCATCGCGGCAAAGCCTCCAATCTTGGCGCCGGCCGCCAGGAACCCGGTTACGCCACCGGGGGCGCCCTGGTAGACGTCGGGCGCCCAGACGTGAAACGGGGCGGCAGACACCTTGAACCCAAGGCCCACGAGGAGAAGGGCGATGCCGGCCAGCAGGATCCCCGGCCTGAGGATCAGTGTCGATTCGAGGAACGATTGAGCCCCGTACATCGAGGTCGTCCCGGTGGCGGCGAAGACCAGCGCGATCCCGTACAAGAAGACCGCCGAAGCGAGGGCGCCCAGAAGGAAGTACTTGAGCGCGGCCTCGTCGGCACCATCGCCCCCCCGGGTGAAGCCGGCCAGCACGTAGAGGCTGAGCGAGAATACCTCGAGCGCGATGAACAGCAGCACCAGGTTGGCCGACGCTGCCATGAGATGTGCCCCGGAGGCGGCGATCATCACCAGCACCACGAACTCGGCGCCGCGCCGCCCCACCCCGGTGACCAGGCCCCACCCCGCCATCAATCCGAGCCCGGCCACGGGGAAGACGAGCATTCCGGCAAATGACGAGAACCCGTCGACGGCCAGCATGTCGGAGAAGAAGAGCTCTCCGTCGGCGGCGCGGTGCTCCACCCACTGCCAAACCGAGGCAGTCGTCGCCCCCACGAGACCCAGCGCAGCGGCGACGGCCCACCAGCGCGGCCCCGGCTTCCAGACGACATCCACCATGAGCAGCAGGACGACGGCGGCGGTGATCGCAATCGTGGGGGCGACAGCCAAGAAGTCCAAGTTCATGCCGCCACCTTCGGTGGCGGAGTCAACAGTCGCCAGCCTCCAGTCTCCAGCAAGAACTGGCGCAGGGCGTCTGACTGGGGACTGAAGACTGGAAACTGGAGACTCATTTCTGTACCGCCAGGTCACCGGTCGTGCCGAACTCCGGCACGACATAGTCGGTCTTGAGCTCGATCCGGTCCAGCACCGCGTCGACCGAGGGCTCGATGATGTCGAGGGCGGGCTTGGGGTACACCCCGAGGAACACGATGAGCACGAGCATCGGAACGAGGATCACCTTCTCCCTGATCGTCAGATCGGGGAGCCCACGGTTCGCCTCCACCGTGACCTCGCCGTTGAACATCCGCTGGTAAGCCCACAGGAGATAGACGGCGGCGAGCACGACGCCGAAGGCCGCCGTGATCGCATATCCGGGCAGGGACAAATACGAGCCCACGAGCACGAAGAACTCGCCGACGAACCCGTTCAGGCCGGGAAGGCCGATCGAAGCAAAGGCCGTGAAGAGGAAGACCCCGGCGAACAGGGGCATCACGGACGCCAGGCCTCCGAAATCGGAGATCTCGCGGGTGTGGCGCCGCTCGTAGATCATCCCCACGAGCAGGAAGAGCAGACCCGTGGTGAGACCGTGGTTCACCATCTGGATCACCCCGCCTTGGAGACCCTGCGTGGTGAGGGAGAACACACCCAAAACGACGAATCCGAGGTGGCTGACCGACGAGTAGGCGACGAGCCGCTTGATGTCGGTCTGGACGATGGCGACTGCGGCGCCGTACAGGATCCCGATGACCGCCAGGACGGCGAGCACCGGCACCAGGTCTACGGAGGCTTCGGGGAACAGGGTGAGGTTGAATCGCAACAGGCCGTAGGCACCCAGCTTCAGCAGCACACCGGCCAGGATGACCGATCCGGCGGTGGGCGCCTCGACGTGAGCGTCGGGAAGCCAGGTATGGAACGGAAAGATCGGCACCTTGATCGCAAACGACAGCCCGAAGGCGGCGAACAGCCAGAACTGGGCGGTGCGAGTGAGATCGGCGCCGAGCAGCTCGACGAAATCGAACGTCGGGCCGCCCAGTTGATCGCTCGCCAGGAACCCCAGGGACAGAATGCCGGCGAACATGAGGGCGGATCCGAGCGCGGTGTAGATGAAGAACTTCACCGCGGCATGGACCCGTCGCTCCCCTCCCCAGATTCCGATGATGAAGTACATCGGGACGAGCATCGCCTCCCAGAAGATGAAGAAGACGAGCAGGTCGAGCGCCAGGAACACCCCGATGATCCCCGCCTGGAGGAACAGCATCGACGCCGCGTACTGGCGGATCCGGTCTGTCACCGCGGTCGAGGCGAGCAGGGCGATCGGGAAGAGGAACGCGGTCAGCGCCACCAGAAGCAGAGAGATGCCGTCGACCCCGAGATGCCAGCCGACCCCCCAGGGTCTGTACCAGCTCACCTGCTCTACAAATTGGAAGCCGGCCTCTCCCGTCTCGAATTCGAACAGCAGCCACCCGGCGCCACCCAGCGTTACCAGCGAAGAGGTGACGGCGAGTGGAAGCGCCAGTTCCTCGCGCTTGACGAACAGCACGACGAGCCCGCTCACCGCCGGCAGGACGATGAGGGCGGAGAGGATCGGGAAGGTCATCTGGAGACTCCTCCCCGCGCCGGGCGCCGGTCGTCGTCGGTAGCAAGAGGAGTCTCCAGTCTCCAGTCTCCAGTCTCCGGAAGAGCCTGCAGCAGGCGGCGTGCAGCCTGCAGGAGAACACGGCTCCGACGGGAAACGGGCAACGGGAAACGGGAGTCGGTAGCAAGAGGAGTCTCCAGTCTCCAGTCTCCGGTCTCCAGAAGAAGCTGATTGAGGCGGAGAACGGACAACGGGACGGGAACGACGGTATTCGGGGAACGGGGGACGGGAAACGGGAAACGGAGTAGCGCAGCCGGCGACGATCGCACCGAACGAAGCGAGGATCCTGCCAGTCGCCCATCGCGAGTCGCTGGTCGCTTCACCATCAGAAAGCTCCCCTACTGAGGAACCAGGCGAGCAGGCCGACGGCGCCGGCGACGATTGCCAGGCCGTAGCTGCGGACGAAGCCGGTCTGCAGCGGGCGCAGCCAGCCGCCGACCCGCCGGGTCAGCGCGCCGACCCCCTCGACTGCGCCGTCGATCCCTCTGGCGTCGAACCGGAATGCCAGCCAGGCGGCCCCGAGCTTGCCTCCCCTGGCGAACACACCGGCGTACAGGTCGTCTACGTAGTACCCATTGCCGAGGAGCCGCCAGCCCGGCCCGCTCTCGGCAGGCACCGGGCCGCGATACCGCATGATGGCGGCTCCGATCCCGATGATCCCGGCGGCGACAGAGACCCCGGCGAGGATCCAGGCGACAGAGCCTCCCGGTGCATGCACCAGGCGTAGCCCCTCGAACACCGGATCCAGGAAGTGCTCGAGCGTCAGCTTGAACGGGGTGTTGACCAGGCCGCCGACGACGGAGAGGATCGCCAGGGCGAGGAGCGGGATGGTCATGATCCTCGGCGACTCGCGGGGTTCGAGGCCCGCCTCCCAGCGCGGCTCGCCGAAGAAGGTGAGCCACATCATCCGGGTCATGTAGAAGGCCGTGAGCAGAACGGTGACCAGCCCCACGCCCCAGAGGATCTTCCACGACCCACCCCTCTCGAACACGGCGGCGAGGATCTCGTCCTTCGACCAGAACCCGGCAAGCGGCGGGATCCCGGAGATGGCCAGCCAGGCGATGGCCATCGTGGCGAAGGTGACCGGCATCCGCCGGGCCAGACCGCCCATCCTGTGCATGTCCTGCTCGTCGGCCATCCCGTGGATCACGGACCCGGCGCCGAGGAAGAGCAACGCCTTGAAGAAGGCATGTGTCATCAGATGGAACACACCGGCCGCGTAGGCGGCGGCACCGACCCCCATGAACATGTAACCGAGCTGGCTGATGGTCGAATACGCCAGCACCCGCTTGATGTCGCGCTGGGCGATGGCGATCGTCGCCGCGTAGAGGGCGGTGGCGGCACCGACGATCGCCACCGTTGCGGCCGCAACCGGCGCCAGCTCGAAGATCGATCCCGTCCGGGCGACCATGTAGACGCCGGCAG
Organism: Acidimicrobiia bacterium; assembly: GCA_036478235.1. Classification (GTDB taxonomy): domain Bacteria; phylum Actinomycetota; class Acidimicrobiia; order Spongiisociales; family UBA11373; genus JACZWZ01. Next base: position 19,242 of record JAZGDZ010000055.1, read on the forward strand.
TGACCATCGTCGCTGCGTGGATCAACGCCGATACCGGGGTAGGGCCCTCCATCGCGTCGGGCAGCCACACATAGAGGGGTAGCTGGGCCGACTTGCCGGCGGCCCCGATCAGCAGCAGCAAGCCGATGGCGGTGGCCATTCCCTCGGTCAGGTGGAAACGGGCACCCTCGAAGACGGTGTCGAAGCCGAGCGACCCGAACACGGAGAAGATCAGCATCAGAGCGACGATGAAGCCGACATCACCGACCCGGTTGACGACGAAGGCCTTCTTCCCGGCGGCTGCGGCAGTGTCGCGTTCGAACCAGAAGGAGATGAGCAGGTACGACGAGAGCCCCACCAGCTCCCAGCCGACGAACATCAGCGCGAAATTGTTCGCCAGCACCAGGATGAGCATCGAGACGATGAAAAGGTTCATGTACGTGAAGAACCGTCCGAACCGGGCGTCCCCGTGCATATACCCGATCGAATAGAGGTGGATGAGCGATCCGACCCCGGTGACGACCAGCGTCATCAGCGCCGAAAGCTGGTCCCAGCGCAGCTCGGCCGCCACCCCGAAGGCCGGGAGCCATTCGAACCAGCGTGCCGTCTCGGTGGCCCCACTGCCGGTGAAGAAGTCGAGGGCGAGGACCACCGCGGTGAGGAAGGATCCGCCGACCGTCAGCGTGGCGACGATCCCGGCGCCCGGCTCCCCGATGCGCTTGCCGAAGGCAAACAGGAACAGCATCCCGGCCAGAGGGAGCAGGACGATGAGCGAGAGAAGGAGAGCCATCAGCCGCGCAGCTCGGCGAGTTCGTCCACCGACGCCGTCTGCCGCTTGCGGAACACGGCAACGATGATCGCCAGGCCGACCACGACCTCGGCGGCGGCGACCACCATCACGAAGAACACCGACACCTGGCCGTCGAGGACGTTGAGCTCACGCCCCGCCGCCACAAAGGTCAGGTTGACGGCGTTGAGCATCAGCTCGACGGACATGAACATCACGAGCGCGTTCCGCCGAAGCAGGATCCCCCCGGTCCCGATCACGAACAGGAAGGCGGCGAGCGCCATGTACCAGCCGGGCGTGACGGTCATCCGTCCACCTCTTCGTCGTCCCTGAAGAAGGCCAGGGCGATCGCCCCGGCGGCGGCCACGATCAGCAGCAGAGCCGTGATCTCGAAAGGAAGGACCCAGCGACGGAACAACTCGTTGCCGATCGCCTCGACCGTCCCGTTGACCGGGTCGAGCGGGTTACGCACCCCCGTCGTCCAGGCGAACCGACCGGCGACCACGACACCCCCGCCGAACAGCGCCATCAGGCCGAGGGCCAACGGACGCTGGAGCGGAAGGTTCTCGGTGCGATCCTCCTCCTTATCTACCCCGATCAGCATGATCACGAACAGGAAGAGGGTCATGACCGCCCCGGCGTAGATGATCACCTGCACGGCAGCGACGAAATGGGCCGAGTTGGACACGTAGAACACTGCGACCGAGAACATCGTCAGCATCAGTCCCATGGCCGAATAGACCGGGTTGCGAGCCCAGACCATCATCACCGCGCCGAACACGGCGGCCAGGCCAAAGATGATGAAAAGGACCAGCTCCACCATCAGGAGGCGTCTCCGTCGTCAGTTCGAGCCGGTTTTCCGTTCTCCGTCTCCCGCTTCCCGTCTCCCGTTTCCCGTTTCCCGCCAGCCGCTCCCTCTTCTGGCGACTGGGGACTGTCGACTGAGGACTGGGGACTGGGTTCTGGAGACTGGGGACTGGGTTCTGGAGACTGGGGACTGGGTTCTGCAGGCTGCACGCTGCCCGCTGCATGCTCCTCTGGTGACTGGGGACTGGCGACTGGTGACTGCCCGGGTTCGGGCGGCCTGATCCCCACACCCGCCGTCGCCGTCCACCCCTCGACGCCCTCATAAGCGGCGCGACCTGCCGGGGCGGTTGCCCGCATCCAACCATCGCCCTGGCGCAGCTCGTCGAGATCGATGAGGATGCTGGCGGGCTCCGGGTGGGGCACCGATCCGTCGGGATGCATGACGAGCTCTGTCCTCGTGTAGATGGCGTCCTGGCGGTTGCTTACCGACATCTCGAACAGGTGCGTCATCGTGATCGCCTCTGTCGGGCAGGCCTCGACGCACAAGGCGCAGAAAATGCACCGCAGCATGTTGATCTCGTATACGAAGCCGAAGCGCTCACCCGGACTGACCGGATCGTCCACCGGGTTGTCCTTGCCGCGCACGTAGATGCAGCGGGCCGGGCACACCCCGGCGCACAGCTCGCAGCCGATGCACTTCTCCATGCCATCGGGATAGCGATTGAGCACGTGGCGCCCGTGGAAACGCTGCGGCTTGGTCCGCTTCTGCTCCGGGTACTGCGTGGTGACCTTGCGCTTGAAGATCTGGCGCAGGGTGACGGCGAATCCGGCGATCGGATCGAAGAGGCCCATCAGCACATCACCCCCGTCATGACCACGGAGCTCCGAAGGTACGGAAGGCCTGGACCACCGTGAAGAGGACGAGCCAGGCCAGGCTCGCCGGGATCAGCCGCTTCCAGCCGAGTGTCATCAACTGGTCGTAGCGCATCCGGGGGAGCGTGGCCCGCAGCCAGACGAACACGAAGAGCAGCACGTACACCTTGAGCAGAAACCACAGGATCGGCATCACCGAGGCGATACCGGACGGCAGGCCGAAGTCCGGACCGAGCCACCCTCCGAAGAACACGGTGACCGCGATCGCGGAGATGTTGAACATGTTGATGTACTCGGCGAGGAAGAACAGGGCGAACCGGATTCCCGAGTACTCGGTGTGATAGCCGCCGACGATCTCCGATTCCGCCTCGACGAGGTCGAACGGCGCCCTGTTGGTCTCGGCGACACCGGCGATGAAGAAGATGATGAAGGACGGCAGCAGCCAGAAGACGAACCACCCCGGAATCAGCCCCCGGAACGAGCCCTGCTGCAACTCGACGATGCGCGACAGCGACATGGTCCCGATACCGATCGAGCCGTCGGCGATCTGAATCGAGGCGAACAGGACCACCGGGACCAGTGCGAGGCCCATCGCCGTCTCGTAGGAGATCATCTGGGCGCTGGCCCGCACCCCACCGAGAAGCGGGTACTTCGAGCCGGAGGCCCACCCGGCAAGCACGATGGAGTACACCGCCAGCGACGACATCGCCAGGATGAACAGAAGACCGACGTTGAGATCGGTCCCCTGCAGGGTGACCACCGTGTCGCCGACGGTCAACGGACGGCCGATCGGGATGACCATGAAGATCAGGAAGGCCGGGATCATGGCGGCCACGGGAGCGGCCAGGTACATCCCGAGTTCCACCTTGCGCGGAGTGATCTGCTCCTTGAAGAACAGCTTTACGCCGTCGGCCAGCGTCTGCAGGATTCCGAGCGGGCCGGCGCGGTTGGGACCGATCCGGTTCTGCATGAAGGCGACGACCCTGCGTTCGAACCACACCAGGATCAGCGTGTTGACGACCACCAAGACGAAGGCCAGGACCGCCTTGACGGCCGCCGCCCAAAACGTGTTCCCGAAGATCGACTCGAGCAGACCGGTCATGACACCGGCCCCACGGTCACCGCGGGGTCGGATCCGATCTTGACCCCCAGGTTGAAGGGAAGGTAGACGGTCCCCAGTGCCAGTGAAGGATCAAATGCCGCATCGACCTCGGCGCTCCCGGCCGACCCATTGACCTTCACCCGCTCCCCCGCGATCACGCCGAGCGAGGAGGCATCGTCGGGGTGGAGGTACAGGGCCGGTCTCTGCGCCAGCTTCGCCAGCGACGGGCCCATGGCCACCGCGGTACCCAAGTCGTACAGGACCCGGCCGAGATGGAGGGTGAGACCGTTGCCGTTGCCCGGCGGCGGCGGCGGCGGAGCAACGTAGGTCGCATCCCCGCCGCGGGCCACTATGCCGTCGCGTCCCCGGCCCCAGTCCAGTGCATCCCACGACACGGAGCCATACGGAGCGAGCTCGGCGATCTCGCCGGCGAGAGCCGACGCCGATGGATCGGTCCACGGGTCGCCGAGCCGGGCGGCCAGATCGGCGAGGATGTCGGTGGCCGGGCGAGCCTGGCCGGGAGGCGAGACGAGCCGATTCACCTTCTGCACCCTGCCCTCGAGGTTGGTCATCGTCCCCTCCACCTCGGCAAACCCGGCGGCGGGCAGTACGACGTCCGCCGCCCGGCCGGAGTCGGTGAGGAACAGGTCGATGCTCAAGGTGAAGTCGGTGGCGGCGCCGGCGGTGCCCGAAGGGTGATCGGCGACCGGATCGGCACCGAGCAACACGAGCGCCCGGATATCCGATCCGAGGCCCTCCAAGATGCCGTCGGCGTCGCGACCCGGTCGAACCGGAGACCGTCCCGGGCCCAGATCCGGGGCTACACCCATGTCGATGGCCCCGTAGAGGTTGGGGCGCCGACTCACCGCCAGGACGGACGCCTCGGGAAGACCTGCGGCGAAGCCCGCCACCGCCCCGGCGAGATCCGAATCCTCGGTGAGCCCGGTTCTCCCGACGACCGCCACCACGGGTCCCTCGCCGAGCGCGGCGCGGGCGGCCGCCAGCTCTCCGTCGCCGGCGCCGAGGCGGGTGAGGGTCTCGCCGCCGTGACCGGGGCGGTACCTGACTACGTGGTCGGCGACGGGATCGAGCCCCGTCGCCCTGGGGTGGACTACCACCAACCGGGCACCAAGCTCGGTGACCGCCCGGCGGACTCGCAGATAGAGCACCGGGAGCTCCTCCTTGAGGTCGGGCCCCCATACGAGGACCGTCTTCGCCGACTCGAGGTCGCCGATGAGCCCACGGTTCGGCGCCGCCGCCAGGAGGACGGCGTCGAGGGAGTCACCCATGCGGGCGTCGAGGTGCGGTGTTCCGATCGAGCCGCGCAGCAGTCGCTGGAATGCGAAAGCTTCCTCGTTGGTGCTCCTGGCACCCCCGAGGCCGGCGACGGCCGATGGGCCGTGGGCTTCCACCACCCGGCGAATCCCGGTCGCGGCACGATCCAGCGCCTCCGCCCACGAAGCCTCCTCGAGCTCGCCGTCTTTCCCCCGTATGAGCGGGACGGTGAGTCGCTCCGGAGCGGCGAGGTGTTGAAATCCGAAACGGCCCTTGTCGCACAGCCACCCGTGGCTGGTCGCCTCGACGTCGACACCGAGCAGGCGCAGGATCTCGTTCTGGCTCGACTGGACGGAGACCCGGCAGCCCACCGCACAGCCGGCACAGGTGCTCTCCACGGCTTCCAGGTCCCAGGGTCGCGCCCGGAACCGGTACGGCGTCGCCGTGAGCGCGCCGACCGGGCAGATCTGAACCGTGTTGCCCGAGAAATACGAGGCAAACGGCTCGTCGGGAAAGGTGTTGATCTGAGTGTGATTACCCCGATCGATGAACTCGATCAACGGGTCGCCGCTGATCTCGTCGCTGAACCTGGTGCACCGGGCGCAGAGAATGCAGCGCTCCCGGTCGAGCAACACGAGGTCGCTGATCGGGAGGGGCTTTTCGAAATGCCGCTTCTCCTCGACGAAGCGGCTCTCGCCGGGACCGTGCGACATCGTCTGGTCCTGGAGCGGGCACTCGCCGCCGCGGTCGCAGACCGGGCAATCGAGCGGATGGTTGATGAGGAGGAACTCCAGCACCCCTTCCTGCGCTTTCTTGACGGTATCGCTCTTGGTGTGGACGACCATCCCGTCGCCTACGAGGGTCGTGCACGACGTGGTCAGCATCGTTCCCCGCGGTCCCTCGACTTCGACCAGGCACATGCGGCATATGCCCACGGGTTTCATCCGCCGGTGCCAACAGAACCTGGGGATGTAGGTGCCGTTGGACTGGGCAGCCTCGATCAGCAGCTCGCCCGATTCGGCCTCCACCTGGCGACCATCAATGGTGATCTTCACCCGCTCAGACACCGGCCGGCTCCCCCTGGGGGATCATCGCCCGGACCTCGTCCTTGAAGTGGGTGATGATCGACATGATCGGCGACACCACCGACGGGCCCAGCGGGCAGATCGTCGTCATCGCCGGAGGCCACCTCAGCCCGGGCGAGATGTTGTCGCACACGTCCACGAGCAGGTCGAGGTCGGACTCTCTCCCTTGGCCGGCGAGGATTCTCTCCAGGATGCGCTGCAACCAGGTGGTCCCCTCCCGACAGGGAGTGCACAGGCCGCACGACTCGTGAGCGAAGAACCGGGTGATGCTCAATGCTGCGGCCACGATGTCCGTGGTCTCGTCCATCACGACCACGGCGCCCGAGCCGAGCATCGATCCCAGCCGGCCGGTGTCGTCGATCGTCACCGGCTCATCGAGCAGGTCCGGGGTGAGCCACGGCGCCGAGGCTCCGCCCGGGATCCAGCACTTCAGGCCGTTGCCGTCGCGCACCCCGCCGGCGACCTCGTAGATGAGTTTGCGCCAGCTCATCCCCATGACGATCTCGTAGTTGCCGGGCCGTTCCACGTGGCCGGACAGCGAAAACAGCCGGGTGCCGCGTGATCCTTCCGGGCCGATGGCGTCGTAGGCGGCGCCCCCGTTGGCGATGATCCACGGGATGTTGGATATCGTCTCGACGTTGTTGACGATCGTCGGCTTGGAATAGAGCCCCTCGATTGCCGGGAAGGGCGGCTTGAGGCGCGGCTCGCCGCGCCTGCCCTCGAGGGAGTTGAGCAGCGCCGTCTCCTCGCCGCAGATGTAGGCGCCGGCTCCGAGGTGGACGGTCACATCCAGCGAGAAGCCCGACCCCATTATGTCGTCGCCGAGATAGCCCGCTGCGTAGGCCTCGTCGAGCGCCCGCTGCACCCGGCGGGCCGACCGGGGGTACTCGCCGCGGATGTAGATGAATACGTGATGGACATCGAGGGCGTACGAGGAGATGACGATGCCCTCGATCAGCTGGTGGGGATCACGCTCCAGCAGTTGGCGATCCTTGAACGTCCCCGGCTCGGACTCGTCGCCGTTGATCACCAGGTAACGGGGTTCGGCCGGGGCCAGGAAGCCCCACTTGACCCCGCAGGGGAAGTTGGCACCACCGCGGCCCCTCAGGTTGGCCGCCTCCACCTCTTCCTGCACCTGCTCCGGCGTCATCTCTGCGAGCGTCTTGCGCAGAGTGGCGTACCCGCCGGTGGCCTCGTACCGCGTCAGGGTGTGCGAGTCCCCGGGGTGGGCCTCCATCCTTGTGGTGAGGATGCGATCGGTCACGACACCTCCCCCGCCGACCCGTACGGCCCGAAAGCCGGGACCGGGCCGATCGCTCCCACCGGCTCCGCCGGCCCCCAATCGAACGAACGGATCCCGCCGAACTCGGCCTGCATGTGATCGGACCCGACCACCTCAGGCTGCTCCTCGGCCAGCCACCGGCACAGCCGTCTCCCCGCGTCCGGGGTGACCCCCTCGATCAGCTCGTAGTTGACCTGAACCGCCGGAGCCCCGCCGCAGGCTCCGATGCACTCGACCGCCTCGATCGAGAACATGCCGTCGGTTCCGGTCTCAGCGGATGGAACCCCGGTCTCGTCGGCGACTGCGTCGAGCACGTTCTCGCCGCCGAGGAGGTGGCACGAGATCGACGTGCAGACCGAGACGATGTAGCGGCCGGCGGCACCCCGCTTGTACATCGAATAGAACGACGCCACAGACTCGACCCGGACCGGGGTGAGCCCGGTGTATCCGGCCACCTCTCGCATCCCGTCCAGGGTCAATCCGCCGTCCTGGCGCATCGCCAGATAGAGCAGCGGCATCACCGCCGAGCGAACCTCCGGGTACCGAGCGATGATCTCCTCGGCCCGCCGTCGCACGTCGCTCGGCCAGCTCATCGGTCCACGTCTCCCATCACCGGATCGGCCGAGGCGAGTGCTGCGATCGTATCGGCGATGAGCGAGCCGGTGAGCATCATCGGAAGCGCCTGAACGCTTGCGAACGACGGCCCCCGCACGTGGAGGCGCCACGGCTTGGGCCCCCCGTCCGACACCAGGTACATGCCGAGCTCACCGCGGGCCGACTCGACCGCCTGATACGTTTCGCCCGCGGGAACCTTGAAACCCTCTGTGAAGATCTTGAAGTGGTGGATCAGCGCCTCCATCGACTCGTCGATGCGGGCCCGCGGGGGAGGCGTCACCTTGCGATCCTCGGTTCGGTAGTCCCCGGCGGGGATCGTCTCCATGACCTGCTCGACGATCCGCAACGACTGGCGCATCTCCTCGAACCTGACGATGAACCGATCGAACACGTCGCCGTTCTCAGTGGTGGGAACCTCGAACTCGTACTGCTCGAAACCGGAGTACGGGAATGCCCTGCGCACGTCGTACTCGATCCCCGACGCCCGGGCCACCGGGCCGGTGACGCCGTAGGCGAGGCACTCGTCCGCGGTGAGGATGCCCACGCCCTTGGTTCGGTCCAGGAAGATCGGATTGGCGAGCAGCAGCGTCTCATAGTCGGCCAGGCCCGACTCGACCGTCTCGATGATCGCCCGGACGTCCTGCTGCCACCCCTCCGGCAGGTCGGCGGCGACCCCACCGGGGCGAATGTAGTTGTGGTTCATCCGCAGTCCGGTGGTCTTCTCGAAGAACTCGAGCAGCGACTCGCGCTCTCGCCACCCGTAGATCATCATCGACAGGGCTCCGATGTCGAACCCCGTGGTGGCGCTCCACAGAAGGTGGCTCGCCACCCGGTTCAACTCGGACATGAGCACCCGGATCGCCTCGGCCCGGGGCGGGATCTCGACTTCGAGCAGCCTCTCGACTGCCAACGAAAAACAGAGCTCGTTGTGGAACGGCGACAGGTAGTCCATGCGGGTCACATTGGTCGGGCCCTGCATGAAAGTGAGCGTCTCGGCGGTCTTCTCCATCCCGGTGTGGAGATACCCGATGATGGGCTTCACGCGCCGGATCGTCTCGCCGTCGAGTTCGAGGTGCAGCCGCAACACCCCGTGGGTGGCCGGGTGCTGAGGGCCCATGTTGATGATCTGGAGCTCGTCGTCGGCCGGGCCCGACCCGTCGTAGTCGTCCTCGATCACGGTTCCGAGTTGGCCGGCGAGGATCTCCTCCGACTCGTCGGCGAGCATCTCCTGAGCGCCCTCATCCGTGAAGGGACCCAGGTCGCGCGGCGCCTCGGTGCCGCTCAGCCAGACATCGTGGACCCGGCGCCGTTCGCTCACCGCGCCTTTCGTGCCCGCCGCAGGCGCCTCCTGGGCAGCGGCATCGGGAGCCTCGAGATCACCGGTGACCAGTTCTGGCGGCTTGCTCATGTCGCCTTGTTTGCTTCCTTGAACTGGACCGGGACGCTTCCGACCGGGGAGTCCTTCCGCAGGGGATACCCCTCCCACTCGTCCGGCAGGAGAATTCGAGTGAGATCGGGGTGCCCTTGGAATCGGACACCGAACAGGTCGAAGGCCTCGCGCTCGTAGAAGTTCGCCCCGGGATACACGCCGGAGATCGAAGGCACCACCGGGTCGTCGCCGGGAATTCCGACGAGAACCCGCAGCCGCCGGTTGGGCGACACAGAGACGACGTTGATGGCGACCTCGAAACGCGGGTCGCGGCTCAGGTAGTCGACGGCACAGAGGTCGATGAACATCTCATAGCCGGCGTCGCGCACGGCCGCCATGAACCCGGTCACCTCCGCTCGGTCGATCCGGACGACGGCGTCGCCGTGGACCTCCTCGAACCGGGCGCCATCGAAGGCGGACGCCGCCACCTCGAGCCCGGCGGGGACGGAACGGCTCATCGGACGATCTCCCCCACCCTGATCCCCTCATGCAGCGAGAGGATCCCGTGCATCAGGGACTGCGGGCCCGGAGGGCATCCGGGCACATAAATGTCCACCGGAACCACCTGGTCCACCCCCTGGACCAGGGCGTAGTTGTTGAACATGCCGCCGCTGGAGGCGCAGGCACCCATCGAGATGACCCACTTGGGGTCGGCCATCTGGTCATATACCTGGCGCAAGACCGGCGCCATCTTCTGCGAGACCCGCCCGGCGACGATCATCAGGTCGGCCTGGCGGGGGGACGCCCGAAAGACCTCCATGCCGAAGCGCGCCAGATCGTTGTGGGCGGCTCCGGTGGCCATCATCTCTATCGCGCAACAGGCCAATCCGAACGAAGCCGGCCACATCGACCTGGTCCGGGCCCAGTTGACGGCCTTGTCGAGGACGCCGGTGACGATGTTGGAGGGGCCGGAGGCCCGAGCCATCAGGCTGCCTCCTCGGACCGAGAAGGGACCGTCCGGTAGCGGCGGCGCCTCGCCACGTTCCAGTCGAGAGCGCCGCGCTTCCACACATATGCGAGGGTCTCCACCAGCAGCAGCGTGAAGATTCCTACGGCGGCAACCCCGTACCAGCCGAAGGTGTCGAAGCGGCTTGCCCATGCGAAAAGGAAGACGATCTCGATGTCGAAAATCACGAAGAGCATCGCCACCAGATAGAACCTGACCGGAAAGCGCTGCACCGGCTCCTGCAGGGGGACTATTCCACACTCGTACGGCTCGAGCTTCTCGGGCGTCGGGTTCTGCTTGGTGAGCAGACGGCTCGCCACCATCGAGATCACGCCAAAGGCAAGAGCCAAGAGGAACATGATGGCGATCGGCAGGTACGCGGTCAGCGACATCTCGTGGCTCTAGGAGCCCGCTGAGCAATACATGTCACTCATCTCGACGACCATCCATCACCACTCGCGGTGTCCTCGGTCCCGCCATTCCTACGCGAGGAGTGGCGAAACCGAAATCCTGGCGAGTGGCGCGCCTGGCCGCCGATCTGGGCAACGGCATTACTCAGCAGACTCCTAGGGGACCTTCGCAGATTAGGTCGGAGGAGTAACTCGTCGAAACCCGGTACCCGATGTCCGATGCACGACGCCGCAGTCCGTCTCCCGTCTCCCGTCTCCCGTTTCAGAGCCGGAATCGGGGAACTCGACCCAGCTCGCCGCGAGCGGCGGGTGAGCGCGTCGGACGAAGCACGGCGAAATCACGTCTGGATCGGGAAACCGGCGTCCGCAGGACGCCGCTACAGATTGGGTCCCACTCTGACGATCCGTTCGATCATCTCGTAGGCGCGCTCCCCCATGTCCCTTTCCTCGGGCCGCATCAGGTTGGCCATGACCCGCAAAGTCCACTCCATCAGCGTCCGGTTCCGCAAACCGGTTCGGGTGAGGAACCGCATGACCCCGGGGCGGCCGATGAGGTGAACGAATGCCCGCGAGAACCTGAAGTAGAGGCCGTAGGTGGAGTCGAGCTCGTCCTTGTATCCGGAGAGCAGACCGAGATCGTTCGCGGCCAGGGCAGCATGGACGTGGTCGGCGGCGATCCTCCCGGTCTCGTATGCGTAGGCAATCCCCTCACCGTTGAACGGGTTGACGGCGCCGGCGGCATCCCCGACAACGAGCCAATTCGGGCCGAACAAGGGACCCACCGAGAAGGACATCGGAAGCTTTCCGCCGCGGTTCTGAGTGAGACGGGATTCCTCCGACACCTCCCAGTGCGAGGGTGCCGAGTGCACCATCGCGTTCATCAGATCCGTCGTGTTGAGGTCCTTCCAGCGATGGAACGTCGACAGCGCACCAACCCCGACGTTGATCGAGCCGTCCCCGAGCGGGAACACCCAGCCGTAACCCGGCACCGATGCCCCGGAGGCATCGCGCAGATCGAGCTGGCTCTCCAGGACCGGATCGCCCGACCGGGGAGACGTGAAGTAGGCGCGGGCGGCGAGGCCGTACGGAAGTCGCTTGTCGCGCACGGTTCCCAGGGCGCGTCCAAAGCGTGAGAGCGAGCCGTCGGCAACCACCACCACCCTCGGTTCGACGAGCTCGGTCTCACCGTCGCTGCTCAACTCGACACCTGAGATTCGGCCCCGGTCGAGAACCGGGCTGGCCGAGGTGTGGGAGCGGACTACGACGCCCTGCTTCTCAGCCAACCCGGCCACCTGCTGATCGAGGTCGGCGCGCCGGATGACGCCTCCCCAATTCGGATAGACCGGGTGATCGGGCCAATCGAGCTGCATCATGAGCTCCCCGGAATACGCCCTGATCCCGCCGACACGATGGAATTCGGATACGTCGAAGTCGAAGCCCATGTCGATCAGTTGCTTTATCGAGCGCGGGGTCAGGCCGTCGCCGCAGGTCTTCTCCCGGGGGTACTCCTTCTTCTCGACGAGCAGCACCTGGTGGCCTTCCCGGGCCAGCCAATGGGCAGCGACCGAACCGCCCGGCCCACCGCCGACGACGAGAACATCGACCTTCGTCATTGTCCGGCAGGCTAGGAGCCCGCTGAGCAATACATGTCACTCATCTCGACGACCAGTGTTTGGCTGCGTATTTGGCTGCGTATTTGGCTGCGTATTTGGCTGCGGCGTTCGAGTCCTGCTCGGCCTCGAAGTGCCTCCGCATGGACGTGCCGCCCTGCGGGCGGCGCTGTGATCTACGTTCGGGTCCTATCCGGCCCCGAGGCGCCTCCGCATGGACGTGCCGCCCTGCGGGCGGCACTGTGATCTACGTTCGGGTCCTGCTCGGCCTCGAAGCGCCTCCGCATGGACGTGCCGCCCTGCGGGCGGCGCTGTGTTCCACGATCTAAGCAACGGCATTACTCAGCAGACTCATAGGCATCAGGTGGATGCTGTTCATCCGCGCTGCCCTTAGCAGGGAAGGACGAGGACGTGCCAACGGCGCCGGACTCGGCGACCTGGGAAGGGACCCAGGTCGCACCGCGATGAGGGTTTGGCTTTGGCCTTCGGGTCCTCCTCGGCCTCGAAGCGCCTCCGCATGGATGTGCTGCCCTGCGGGCAGCGCGGTGTTCTACGTCAGCCGAAGAGCCATCAGACACGAGGACGTGCCAAAGGCGCCGGACTCGGCGACCTGGGAAGGGACCCAGGTCGCACCGCGATGAGGTCTGGCTACGGCGTTCGGGTCCTATCCGGCCCCGAAGCGCCTCCGCATGGAAGTTTCCGCCCTACGGGCGGAGCTGAGTTATACGTCAGCCGAAGAGCCATTCACATACGAGGACGCCACCGGTGGCGTTTCTGGCCGGCAGAACAGCGCCAAAACCGGCAGGCAAGGCACTAGCAACCGGCGAACGAACGGGCTAGTCCGCCGGTCAAGCTCCGGCGGTCGTTCTGTCGATGAGTCGAGAACACAGGGAGGGCTGGGGTCACATGCCTCCGGACCAGGTACCGGGAACCGGGACCATCGACGAACAACGCCGTGAGATGGCGATCCAGGCGCCGCCCGACGCCGCGCCGCCGGCCGCCGAACCGAACCTCTCCAACCTGGCTCTGACCATGGCCAACGCCCTGGGCACGGCCTGGGCCACATATCAGATGTATCCCGACCCACGGGGCCGGATCGGCTTCGACCGAGCACTGCAGGACCTTGCGGGTGCGCCCGGTATCGAGTACCTCGAGGTCGGCTCAGGAGCCTTCATCTGGGACCGGGCGGAGGTGCCGGCGACTCACGCCGGAACCGAAAGGATCGTCGACCGGCTTTTCGTGAACCGAGTCGCCATCGTTCAGTTTCTCGCCTCGCCGAGCGCAGACGATCTGCTGGCCCTGTTCGAGGTCATCCGCCGGACACCTGACGATCTCGACGAGATGGGAGGCGCCGCCGCTGTTCTCAGAGGATCCGGGGTCCACTCGGTACGGCTGCTGGAGAGACGAACCCTCAGCGACGTCGCGGAAGAGGACGACGCCGGGGACGGGGAGCTCGGGGGCACTGCCGACCCGGCCGACTACGCAGGTGATCCCGAAGCACTGGCGGCAGCACTCCTCGAGAAGGCGGGTGGCGACTCGGCCGCCCTGGCCTCCCTTGTCGTGGAAAGCTACGGCCGCGCCCACGAGCTCATCGACCCGCAAGACATCTGGGAGCGCGAGGAGATCGTCCACACGTTCGTCGACATGTTCTTCTACTTCCCGCCGGAGTACCAGGCGCCCCTGATATCCGAGGTGCTGGTCCGCCAGGACGACACCCCCTTTCGAATCTTCCTCGACCAGTTCGCCAGCCACGAGCTCAACGAACTGGCCCCGCTCCTCGATCCGAAGACCCACCCCCTCCTGATCGAGTACGCGATGATCGCCGGCGAGACGGCGGATCGCAGCGGAGAGCTCATCGACCTGCTCAACGAGTCCAGCACCGAGGACTCTGTCGACCTGGTTGTGGCGCGCCGGATCGAGGCGGTGCTCACACCCGGTCCCGACCAAGCAGATGCGTCGGGTGGCAGTGCGCTCGCCAGGCTCGCCGACCAGCGCCCCGACGCCGGGAGTCACTTCGCCACCGGCACCAAAGTCCTCCAAGGCCTGCTGACCGTCGTCGACTCCGACCAGGACACGCGAAGGGTCCTGCGTGTCTGGGCCGGGAAGATCGCCCACGCCATCCGCCACAGAGATCCGAGCTCGGCCCTGATCTGGCTCAGGGCGGTGTCCGATGCCGATTCTCTGGCCAGCCCCGCCCAAGGCCCCGCCTACCAGGCGCTCCACAGGGCCATGAAGGCGGAAGTCGTTGCCGGACTCGCAGAGATACTGCATGCGGCTCCCGACTCGGTCGAGGCAAGAGAGCTGCTGCAGCGGCTGGCTCCCCATGTGACGGACCATCTCATCGAGTTCCTCGGCAGTGAGGAGGATCAGGGCCGTCGCCGGGCCTTGATCGAGATGGTGGTCGAGGTGTCGCGACAGAACCCGGCGCATGTCGTGGCCCTTCTCGAGGATCCTCGCTGGTATCTGATCCGCAACCTCGCCCTCATCCTCGGACGGTCCCAGCACCCGGAGGTGGTCGAGCACCTCATCCCCCTGACGACTCACCTCGACGACCGGATTCGACGCGAGGCGCTCCGGGCCATTTACGCCCTCACCCGGGACGCCGACATCATGCCGTTCATCGATGGACTGGCCGACCCCCACGAGTCCGTCCGCAAGGTGGCGGCCACCATCCTGCGCACCTGCCAAGGCGCCGAACTCGCTCCCGCCCTTGGAGCCCTCCTCTCGGGCCCCGCGGGCACGACCGTGAAGCTCGACGTCATCACCCTCCTGGGCACACTCGGTACCGACGACGCCCGGGCCGTCCTGGAGCAGCAGGCGCAAGTTCGCGCCGGGGGCTGGGGGGCCACCCGGGCGCTGCGCAGCGCGGCGCGCCAGGTCCTGGAGGCAGCGCGATGAACGAGGTCGGCGTCCGGACGCTGCTGACCGCGCTAAGACGGGCCACCTCACATCGGCGGCTCTATGGAGCTGAGCATCACCTGACGGAAGCCGCCGACGCTGCCGTCGCCCAGGCAGCCGATCAGCTCGTGGGAACCGCCAGGCGAACGGTGATCACCTCGATAGACGACACGCTCTACCTCGACGGCCGCCCGTTGCCGGCAACCTCGATGGCCTTCAACGGGATCATCCGCGGTCTGCAGGAGCGCGGCGTCGAATCGATCGCCTTCGAGGCTCCGGTCGACGCCGATGATTGCGGCAGGCTCGCCGCACTCATCTGCAGCCAGGGCGACGGTCCATCACCCGGCTCCACCGTCGCACTCAACCAGGACGAGTGGTCTCGCGAGGAAGTCGTTCCCTCCGGGTCGGAAGGGCTTCGCTCGGCCTACACCTCGTCGCTCGAGGCACTCCGCTCTGTCGGTGTTTCGCTGCGGAGGGGCACAGGCATCGAGCTGGCGCGGGCGACCTCGGCGGTCAAATCGCTGCTCGACCAGCTGATCTCACAGCCAGGAGCAGCCTTCCTGCTGACAACCGTGAAGAGCCACCACGAATACACCTTCTACCACTCGGTCAACACGTCGATCCTGTCGCTCGCCCTCGGCCGGCTGGCCGGGCTCGACGAAGACGATCAGTTGCTCCTGGGGATGGGCGCCCTCCTCCACGACATCGGCAAGATCGGGGTGTCGGCGGCGATTCTTCAGAATCCGGGACAGTTGAGCGTGTCGGACTGGGCCGAGATCAAGCGGCACCCCCAGCTCGGGGCCGAGGCGATCCTCGCTGCCGCCAACCCCGGACAGGAGGTGGCCGCGGTCGTCGCATTTGAGCATCACGCCCGGTTCGACGGCCTGGGGTACCCCGCCGCTGCCCAACGTCACCCGCACGACTCAGACCACTCCCACGGCGAGTCGTTGCACTTCTTCAGCCGTCTCGTCGCGGTCACGGACACGTACGATGCCATCACGACCCGGCGCGCCTACCGGCGCGCCGAAACCCCCGGCCGTGCTCTCTCCACACTTCTCCACGGCGCCGGGACGTCCCACGACCCCGACTTCGTGCATGCATTCATCAGGATGATGGGCATATACCCGCCGGGCACCCTGCTCCAGGTGAAGAGCGGGAACATCGTGATGATCACCCACCCCTCCGACCACCCTGCGGCCCCACCCCATGGGGTCGTCGTGGCGGATGCCGGCGGCTCTCACCTGGCCGATCCAGAGACCATCGTGCTCGACATGAGCGACATCGTCGATCAGGTGTCACCCGCCCGGGTCGGGGTCGATCCCGCGGGTTTGCTCGATCGGCTCGCGGAACTCCAGCTGCTCGCTTC
>JAZGDZ010000056.1:0-4838 GCA_036478235.1 Acidimicrobiia bacterium
ATCGTTACCAGAGGCTGAAGATGGCCTCGCTGGCGAATCCGTCTGGCCCGATCCAGCTTCCCAACCTGTTGGGCGCGATCCCCGGTGCCACCAAGGCGGCCACCAAGGTGATGAAGCGATGGATGAACCGATCGAAGATCCCGAAGGTTCCGGAGTTCCTCGAGATGGCCCGCGACCTGGACGTCATCTTCTTCGCCTGTGCGACGACGATGGGGGTGATGGACGTGGCCGAGTCGGATCTGATCGAGGGCTGCGACATCGCAGGGGCCGCCGCCTTCCTCGACTACGCCGCCGGCGCCGACGTGCAGTTGTTCGTGTGAGGCGGCCCGAGTAGACGGCCCGTGGGATCGCCGCTCAGATGATGAGCGGGTCTCTGTGGCTGCGGCGAACGACGTATATCAGTGGCCTAGGCCGCGGCCGTTGTCGTCGGCGCCGCCGGTGGCGGTGATGACGATGCGGATCCTTGACCGGGGGAGCCGGTCGAGAGCGCCGCGAACGATGTCAGCCTCAAGGGACATTTTGCATAACTCAGATTCTCCGGAGTCGGGGCACACACGTCTTTTGCAAGCCAGCGCAGACTCGTCCGGGTGAACCCGATAGCCTCGTGTTGATGACTCGAGCCCATTTCTTGCCGGACGAGACGACCGTGGAGGTTGCATCCGAGGAGTCCTTGCTGGAAGCGGCGCTGCGGCAGGGCATCGCACACGCAAACTCGTGTGAAGCGGACGGAGTCTGCTCAACGTGTCGCATCATGGTGTTCGAGGGACTAGAGCATTGCGCTCCGCGGACGAGGAAAGAGGCGCTACTCGCCGATCGCCTTGGGTTCGCGCCCGAAGTCCGGCTCGCCTGTCAGACCACGGTCGCCGGGGAGGTGACAGTCCGACGGCTTGTGCTCGACGCTCGAGATGCAGCCCTGGTGGATCAGAGGACGAAGAGGATTGCGGCGACACCGGTAGGCGAGCAGCGATTCGTGGCGATCCTCTTCGCCGATATGCGGCGGTTCACCTCGATTACTGAATCCTTGCTCCCCTATGACGTGATTCATCTGCTCAACCGTTACTTCCGCGAAATGGACGAAGTTATTCAAGGCCATGGCGGGTACATCGCTTCATTCGTCGGCGATGGGCTCATGGCCATCTTCGGCGCCGAAGACACACTCGCCCCAAGCGAAACGGCATTGGCAGCCGTTCAAGCCGGGATCGAGATGCTGAACAAGGTCGACGATCTCGGGCCTTACGTGGAGTGGCTTCACGGACGAGAACTCGATGTCAGCATCGGCATCCACTGCGGAACGGCAGTCGTCGGTCTGGTTGGCGGACTCAGCTCGAGTTCTGTGACGGCGGTTGGTGATGTCGTCAATACAGCCAGCCGCATCGAGGCAGCCAACCGTGTCCTCGACACGTCCTTCATCATTTCTGAGGACGTATACCTCGCCGTCAGCGACCACATCGACGCCCGACCTCTTCGCCCCATCGAGCTTCCCGGCAAGACCGGCCAGTTCGTCCTCTATCAGGTTCTGCACGCCAAGAAAGTCAAGTGATGACGTAGCGTGCTGGCCGTTGAGCTGTCGTGCGGTTGCGAGGAGAAAGTATGCAGGTCGAGAGCTATCAGTGGGTCGGGCTGCTCGCTGACGACTTCGAGGGAACACTTCGATTCTTCTCACAGGTTCTTGGCTTCGAGTTGGAGGACAAGGACGACGACAAGGTCGTTGCCATGTTCCGTCTGCCGTCGGGTCAACAAGTCGAAGTGTTCGGACCGGGCAATCGAGACCGGAAACGCAAGTATCGGCTCATGAACGGGCCCGTGGTTGGGCTCCAGGTTCCTGATGTGGCTGCGGCTCGCCGCGAGCTGATCGCGCAGGGTTTTGAGTTCGTTACCGAAGTCGAGGAGTCGGACGACGGTGCATCCTGGGCTTACTTCATCGGCCCAGACCAACGGCTTTACAGCATCCAGAACACCGGCCCCTGACCAACGGCGGGTCAGTTGTGGTGGGCGGTGAGGTTGTGGGCGTCGGGTTCGCCGCTCGGATCGATATGAACCAGCGCTTCAGTTGCGAACGGGAAGGCATGCATGACGTCGTGAGCTACGGCTTGGGCGATCTGGTGTCCCTCCCGCACGGATAGTTCGGGATCAACCGCCGCGATCAGTGTGACGAGCATGCGGTGTCCGTGCCAGCGCATGCGGATATCACTTACCGAGTCCACGCCTTGGACCGACCGAACGACCTCTGCCGTTTGGTCGACGAGTGCGGGATCGACGGCATCGAGGACGCGTCCGAACACCCTGGCGGCGGAGTGTCGGAGCAGCACGAGGATCATCCCGGCGACAAGCAACCCGGCGGCAGGGTCTACCCAGTCGGCATTGAGGGCAGCGCCCACGCCTGCGACCACGACCGCCAGGGAGGTGAGTGCGTCTGCCCTGGCGTGATGGCCATCGGCGATCAGGGCTTCCGACGAGATCCGCCTCCCCACATGGATGCGGTATTCGGCGACCAACTCGTTTCCGATGGCGCCGATGAACCCGGCGGCTATCACCCAGGCCACATGATCCAGCGATCTCGGGTCGAGAAGCCGACGAAGAGACTCCCAAGCCACGCCGCCGGCTGAGACGGCAATTGCGGCGACGATGATCAGCCCTGCAAGATCTTCGGCGCGACCCAGACCAAAGGTGAACCGCTTCGAGTCGCCCCGGCGACCCAGCGAGAAGGCAATCCAGAGCGGGATCGCCGTCAAGGCGTCGGCGAAGTTGTGGAGCGTGTCGGACAGCAGCGCCACAGAACCGGTGACAGCCACCAGGATTGCTTGCAGCACAGCGGTGATCCCCAGCCCGGCCAAAGAAACCTTCGATGCCCGAACCCCGGCAGCACCCGTATCAGCCAGCGGCGCCCAGCGATCGTGATCGTGGGAATGAGCGAGCAGCCGGCGAACCCGATCTGCCAGTCCGGCGACTCCACCTCTCGGTTCGCTGGGGTGATCGTGATCCGCCATGTCGGATCGTCACGATAGGGCGCACCAACTCCGATCAGGAGTCGCCGTCGAACTGCAGCACCCACCCCTCCAATGGGATATGCCTGGAAAAGGGGCGTGTTCTCGAGAGTCCACTGCCCAGGGTGGAGCGACTTTCAGTCGCTCTTCGCAGGGCCAATGGGCGACGTCATGGAGGAGTGAATCGACGCCAACTGCTCCACATAGCGGGTAGAGCGCCTCGGGAGCGGCGCCTACGGTATGTACGGCCAGTCTTCGGCGCCCCTCTCCAGTTCGGTTCCCACCCGCATTGGAGGCCGGGCACTGCCGCCCGAGTACCGCTGCGGCGAGCCGGGGCCGGGCGATGTGAGGATCCAGTCGGGAATATCGATCTCATCGGAAGAGTCGTCCTGAGTGTCAGTGGCGAGGGTCTCGCGGAGTCGCTCCGTCGTGGCGGCCAGTTCCAGCGAAGCGACGCTCATCGACTGCAGGATCTCAGTGTGGCTGCGCAGGTGGTAGCCGTATTCGGAGATTGCCAGTTTTAGTTCGCGCTGGCCGTCGAAGAACGGCATGACCACGAGCAGGAGGACGCCTGCCACCATCCACATGAGCCCGTAGGGGCTGAACAGGAAGGCGATGAGCTCGCCGGCTCCGGGGATGACCGTGACCACCCGCTGGGTCACCGCCGAGGCCGGCAACGCAAACGGGTCCGGCTTGTCCAGGTTGTCACCCTGGGTTCTCACCAGTCCATCTTCAGTGATCTCGATCACCCGGTGGAGGACCTCTTTGGGATACCCCTCTGCCTGGGCCTCAGCCGGAACCGCCACCTTCACCACGTCGCCCACCTTCGGGGGGCCTTCCACGTGCTTTATGAGCACAATCGCACCGGTGTCGATGGCCGGCTCCATGCTGGAGGACATGACGACGACGATCGGCGGCCAGGCCCGCAGGTAGAGGAAGCCGCCGAAGACGACAACCATGACCACGGTCATGAGTGCTCCGGCGATTCGACTTTTGGGTCGACGACCGCTTTCCCTCATGTGGATCGTTCCTGGTCTCTGGAGTCTGGAAATGGCTCGCACCCGCCAGAAGAACGGACCGGCTTAGGCCGACCGGTTCAGCAGGCCGATGAATACCGGCGCGGTCGGCGAGGAGCCCGACCCCGGTCGCCGGATGTAGGTGCCAGCCTCATCGTTGGCCTTCGGGGTGATGGCCTGAATCCCGAAGCAATAGTTCGCCCCCACTCCCGAGGTGAGGGAGGGGAAAATGGCCCAGGAGTCCTCGGTCTCGACCACCATCACCGACGTGGCGGCAGGGGCCGCCCAGTCGGCCGCCAACGCAGCGGCACAGGTCTTGTTGACCTGGCGGAACTCCAGTTGCAGCACCGACCAGCCGGTAGCGTTGTTATTGAGGTACACCGCCACGAAGTAGGTCCCGGACAGACTGGTCAGGTTGACGTCGAACATTCCGGTGTCGGCATCGACCCTGCCCCAGCTTCCGGTGAACCCGATCGTCAACGCCGAGTTCTCACTCACCAGGCCGGCATACTGCGATGTCCCCGCGGCAGGGTCGGCGGTGCCGAATACCTGGGCCGCGGGTGCGGCGCCGGCGGTGTCGACCACCGCCGTGGAGGTGGCAATGCCAACCGCCCACACCACTCCCATGATCAGACCCACCAAACCAAAAGCCAGCCACGTCCGGGCGCGGCGCCGCCTACGGCGACGAGTCCCGGCCTCGGCGTCCATCGCGCTCGATGTCGGTCCCCCTGTGGTGACTTCAGAATTATTCATTATTTCCCAACCTTTTCGACCGGAATCATCCCCAATGGGAATGACATCGGAACCAGGCTTGACAGCCTTAAGACAAAATCCCCCG
>JAZGDZ010000057.1:0-5799 GCA_036478235.1 Acidimicrobiia bacterium
TCGCTGACCGACCGCATCGGTCTGTCCACGGCGGCTGTGGCCGGCGCCATCGGAATCGGCCTCACCTACTTCGCCACCACAGTGCTCGCAAGCGCCGACCGTCTGACAGGACCATCACTCCTCCCCATCGGAGGTGCCGTGCTCGAGGCGATCGTCTTCGGCGCCATCGGAGCAGTGACGGGCTTCACCGTTGCCGCCGCTCGCCCTCGGTAGGGTGCCTCCATGGGCCGCGTAACTCGTTCTCCAGAAACCTACCGTCGAGTCCGCGGCCTCCGGGTTGTCCGCGCCTATACCGCCGACCCGATCCCTCGACCCGAGCTGACGGCGACCCTGGAGGCGGCGCGTTGGACCGGCTCCTCGAAGAACGTCCAGGGGTGGGAGTTCATCGTCGTCGAAGGCGAGCAGCTCGACGTGCTCGCCTCGGCCGGACACTTCACCGACCCGGTACGGAACTCCGCAGCCACGATCGCCCTCGTCCTGACGCCCGAAGGAAACGAGTTCGACATCGGCCGAGCAGCCCAAAACATCATGCTGGCTGCGGCTGCCCTCGGGATCGGATCGTGCCCGATCACGCTGCACGATCGCGCCCGAGCCACCGAGGTGTTGCGCCTTCCGGAGGGTTACTCCTGCAGGTACGCGATCGCACTCGGATTCCCCGACGAGGCCGGCGAGGCCGCCATCCGGGCCGACCGCCGCAGCCGCGGGGTGAGCGGACGCAAGGATCTCGGTGAGATCACCCACGACCAGATGTACCGCGCCGACTGATCCCGCCCGACCCGACGGAACCGCCAGCACCGCCCTGATCTCCAACAGCATCTCCGGCACGGGGCCGGCCCGTCGTGCGGGAAGAACTCCTCCCGGTTGTGGCCAGCGAGCCCTTTCCGCCCCGCTCTCAGGCCTGACCCCGCCCGGCGGCGACCACCTCCGCCAACACCGACACCGCTATCTCCTGGGGAGTGCGCGACCCGATGTCCAGGCCGATTGGAGCGTGCAGGGGCTCGATCACCGCGGGAGCCAGACCCGCCTCTGCCAGGCGATCACGCTTGGCAGCCGTGGTCCGGCGTGATCCCAAGGAGCCGACGTACCGGGCCGGACTCTGCAGGGCCGCCATCAATACCCGATCCTCGAGCCGCGGCTCGTGCAAAAACGACACCACGGAGGTCGCTTCGTCCATCCCCACGGCTTCGAGCATCTCGATCGGGACCCCGCACCGCACCGAGGCGGCTCCCGGGTACCGGTCGGGCGATGCCAGCCAATCCCGCATGTCCACCACGTGGACGGCGAAGCCGGCGGCGATGGCCATCGGTACCAGGGCATCGGCGATGGCGATGGCCCCGAGGACGATCAAGCGAGGTGCGGGAAGCACCGGTTCGACGAACCACGTGACCCCGACGACCTCACTCGTGATGGGCGTGCCCGATCCGGCCACGGTCACTGCCGAGGTGACGATCTCGGGCGGAGGGGAATCCCCCTCCAGCACCTCGCCGGCGGTGTCCATGAGCACCGCGGTGCCGGCGTCGGGCCCGCTGATCGCAGTTGCCAGCGCCCCACGCCTGCCGTTGGCCACGAGATCGCGCACCGCGGCGAGAACGTCGCTCACCACGGCTGGACGAAGACCTCGATGGTCCCCCCGCAGGCCAGACCCACCTCGAAGGCGTCCGCGTTGGAGACTCCATAGGTGACCGCCTCCGGTTCCCCCGTCTCGAGGACCCGCAGGGCCCGCAGACGAAGGTCCTCTTCCACGCAGCCCCCACTGACGGACCCATGGGTCTCGCCCTCGGAGGAGACCAGAAAGCGGGAGCCGGCAGGCCACGGCGACGAACCCCAGGTCCGCACCACGGTTGCCGCGGCAACCCGTCTCCCGGCTGCGATCCAGGCGTCTCTCACGGCAATGGCGTCGTCGAGCACGGGCCGAAGTCTATGGCCGCGGCGGCCCGGGGCGGTAAGTGCCGCCGATCCGGCGGATCGAACCCGGCGTCGTCGCCTCCTCGACCAGGCGAAGCGCAGGGATCGGTCCGGGCCTATCCTCGCCATCGCGTGGGCCCGCCGCAGCCAGATCGAGGCACCTGAGAGAACCATGCCGACCCGTCCAAATCGCGGCCTCGACGTTTTCAACGGGAGGGGCCGCCGCAGCGCCGGCTACCGGGTGCGACGCGCCCGCTTCTTCAGGAACCTGCTGAAACTGCTGGCGGTGCCCGCTGTCATCATCGGCTTGATCGCCGGCTTCGTCATGGTTCGCGACATGCTCGAGCCGGAAACGAACCACCTGGCGATACTCGGCTACGAGGGCGAGGCTCTCACCGGAGCCCACGTCATCGCGGACAACGGGCGGGACGCGATGAGTGTCGAAGGCGGAAGCGCCTTCCTCGTGTTCGACACGCCGGCAACGATCCGGGTCGAGGCCCGCGGCTACAAGACGGCAACCTACAACGTGCAGGGCCTTCCCACGGAGGGGCCGTTGTACCTTCAGATGGAGCCTCTGGTCCTGCAAGGGCGAGTCACCGACATTCACGGCAACGGAGTTGTCGGGGCGCAGGTGCGCATCGGCGACCAGGAGGTCGAGACCGTGGAGTTCGGCTCCTTCGAGATCGTCGCCGCCGTGCCGGGCATGGTCGAGATAACCAAGCAGACCTGGCAGGCGACGTCATTCGAGTGGGGCGGTGAATCCGGCCGGGTCGACGTCGATTTGGAGCCCTTCATCGTCAAGGGGATCCGCATCTTCGGCTACGACACCACCGACTCGGAATATGCCGAATTGCTGCGGATGGCCGACGAGACCGTTCTAAACGCCTTCGCCTTCGATACGAAGAACGAGTTCGGAGAGCTCATGTACCTCTCCGAGAACGAGCAGGCCTTCGTGATGGAGGCGATCATCAACAAGTACGACGTCCACGAACGCCTCGCCCTGGCCAAGGAGCACGGCCTCTACACCATCACCCGAATCGTCACCTTCCAGGACGAGTTCAGTGCCAAGCACCACCCGGACCAGGCCGTCCTCAACATCGCAACGGGTGAACCGTGGCGGACCTGGCAGGGCATCGGGTGGATGGATCCGAGCGACCGGGCCGCGTGGGAATACCCGATAGCCCTCGGCGTCGAGGCATGCCGCTTCGGCTTCGACGAAGTCCAGTTCGACTACGTCCGGTTCCCGTCCGACGGCGACCTGTCGACGACCGTCTACGACGATCCCGACGTGACCGACCCGGCGGTCAGGGTCGCCTATATCGCCGAGTTCTTGACGACCGCCCGGGAGCGGATCAACGCCGAAGGATGCGCCGTCTCGGTCGATCTCTTCTCGATAATCCTGTCCGTGCAGAACGAGCAGGGAATCGGCCAGAAGATCGAGGAACTCTCCTGGACGGTAGATGCGCTGAGCCCGATGATCTACCCGAGCCACTACTCCTCCGGTTGGCTCGATCTGCCCAACCCCAACGACTACCCGAGCGAGGTGATCGGCGAGGCGCTCGAGAAGGGCGTCGTCCGGCTCGAGGGCGGGGCCCACATGCGGCCGTGGCTGCAGGCGTTCAACTGGACGGCAGACCAGGTGCTCGAAGCCATCGCCACCGCCGACGAGTTCGGCATGGGGTGGCTGCTGTGGAACTCCCAGAGCGAGTTCGAGCAGGAGTGGATCCCGGCCAAGTAGCCGGCCTCAAGAAAGAGGGCGCGCCGATGGGCGCGAACTCGGCGGCCTGGGGCTGGGGCCCCCGGGCCGCACAGCGATGAGCCGTAAGGC
This sequence comes from Acidimicrobiia bacterium, assembly GCA_036478235.1. Classification (GTDB taxonomy): domain Bacteria; phylum Actinomycetota; class Acidimicrobiia; order Spongiisociales; family UBA11373; genus JACZWZ01. The sequence continues at coordinate 3,734 of JAZGDZ010000057.1, forward strand.
GAAGAGCCATGAACAAAGAGGGCGCGCCTATTTACGGACGCTCTTTGGCGTGCAGGCTGCAGGATCACTACAGCTGCAGGGTCATGCCCTCGTAGGCGGCATCGGCCAGAGGGAAGACGGAGCGTGCCTGACCCCGGATCCGATCTATCTCGCCGTCCGACCGATCTGGATCGTGGCTGGTCAGCACGAGGCGATTGACGCCGGCATCCCTGGCGGCGACCGTTGCCGACTCCCACGTGCTGTGACCCCAGTCCTTGCGAGACGCTTGGTGCTCTTCCGGGGTGTACTGGGCGTCGTGGATGAGGACGTCGGCCCCTGCGGCGAGAGACGTGATAGCAGCGTCGGCCTCGGCATCGCCTGCCTCATGATCCGTGGCGACGACCACCGAGCGTGCCGGCCCGTCGAGCCGGTAGGCAACGACACCCTGGGGGTGGATCCCCCGAGTGTGCCGGAGCCGGACCGGTCCCACGGAGACCGGCCCCCCGATGTCGTGGAATGAGACGGTGGCGGAGACCTCTTCGAGCGACACCGGCCACCACGGGGGTCGGATCACCCGCCCCAAGGTCTCCCGGACTCCCTCGTCGCGATACCGCGGACCGTGAAAGGAGATCTGGTTGCCCGGCTCGAAGAGGGGGAGGAACACCGGCAGACCCTGGATGTGGTCCCAGTGGTAGTGGGTGAAGAACACGGAATACCGGCGCGGGCCGCCTTCTGCCGCCTCCTGCTGCAGCGTCCGAAGTCCGGTGCCGCAGTCGATCACCAGGTGGTGACCCGGCTCGACCTCGACTTCGAAGCAGGTCGTGTTGCCGCCGTAGCGGCGGTAGGCCTCTCCGGCGACGGCCATGGAGCCCCGGCAGCCCAGAACGCGCAGCGCGAGATCATCCATCGGTGCCCCCACCGCCAGCCCGGACACGCCGAATGGCGGACATCAGAATCGGATGCCCCGACCAGCAACGTTTGCCGCGTTCAGGACGTCCAGTGACGCCACTGGCTGTGTCCTCGTCCTCGACGTAGTGGGCTGCGCCGCCCGTAGGGCGGCACGTACATGCGGAGGTGCTTCGGGGCCGAGCAGGACCCGAACGCCGGAGCTAAGCCAACAGCCCAGTGCGCCTTCGTCCTGCGTCCTTGCCAGAGACGTAGCACTCTGCGTCGCCCGCAGGCGACACATCCGTGCGGAGGCGCTTCGGGGCCGAGTAGGACCCGAACGCCGGAGCCAGACCCCTGCCTCGCCCTCAACATCGCCAACGTTACCGGACAGGGCATTAGTCGGACAGGGCGGCGTCTGTGTCACGCAGCCTGCGAGCGAGCTCGGCCATCATCTTGACGCCGATCTCGGGATGATTCTTGATGAGGGCCTTCAGATCCCACTGGGTGATCGCCAAGCAGCTGGTCTCGTCGGTGGCCACGACCTCGGCCGTCCGCGGAGTGTCCTCGAGCAGCAAGGCCATTTCGCCGAAATAGTCGCCCGGTCCGAACTCGGCGAGCAGCTTGTCACCCTTGCGGACCTCTGCCTTCCCCGTGAGTACCAGATAGAAGCCGCGCCCCCCTTCGTGGCCTTCACGGATGATCGAGTCGCCGGCCGCAAACGAGCGCTCCTTGGCGGTGGCAAGAATGCTCTCGATCTCCCTGTCGCTGAATCCGGCGAACAGCGTCGTCCGCTTGAGGAAATCCGCTCGATCCATGTCCTCCACCTGGTCCGCCGGGAACACCACGATATCCGATGGGGAGCACCCGTGCGGTGGGCGCACGGCCCGGTGATGCCCCAGAAGTCTGCTGAGTGATGCCGTTGCTCAGATCGTAGGGAACTGCGCCGCCAGAGGCGGCACGTCCATGCGGAGGCGCTTCGAGGCCGGATAGGACCCGAACGTAGATCACAGCGCCGCCCGCAGGGCGGCACGTCCATGCGGAGGCGCTTCGAGGCCGAGCAGGACTCGAACGCCGCAGCCAAATACGCAGCCAAATACGCAGCCAAATACGCAGCCAAATACGCAGCCAAACCCGTAGCCGCGACCCCGCAGTGGACTCGTAGCCTTCTTCAGGGAACCGGGGGGTGTGCCGATGTTCGC
>JAZGDZ010000058.1:0-3867 GCA_036478235.1 Acidimicrobiia bacterium
CGCCCGGCACGTCAGAAGCGTTGGTGACCAGCGACCCGATGTTGTGGACGAGCAATGAAGTCATCCGTTTTTCGTTTTCCGTTCACCGCTTCTCGTCGGATTCGATTCGGAAAACGGGGAACTCGACGGGAGCGTTGCCGATACGACGGCAGGCGCGTCTATCCACTGAGGAGGCGACTCTGTCCGGAACGGGATCATTCTTCGAGCATCGGGATCCGCACCCCGCGGTCTCGAGCGACATCAAGCGCGATGTCGTACCCGGCGTCGGCGTGCCGCATCACCCCGGTTCCCGGATCGTTGGTGAGCACCCGCTGCACTCGCAGCGCTCCCTCGGCAGAGCCGTCGGCGACTACCTGCGCCCCGGCGTGGATCGATTTGCCCATGCCGACCCCGCCCCCGTGGTGGACCGCGACCCAGGCGGCGCCTGACGCCGTGTTGAGGAGCGCGTTGAGGATGGGCCAGTCGGCGATGGCATCGGAGCCGTCGAGCATCGCCTCGGTCTCCCGATACGGCGATGCCACCGAGCCCGAGTCAAGGTGGTCGCGACCGATCACGATCGGCGCCGCGACCCTCCCCGCGGCGACGAGCTCGTTGAAGGCCAGCCCCGCCCTGTCGCGCTCTCCGTACCCGAGCCAGCAAATGCGCGCCGGGAGGCCCTGAAACTCCACGCGTTCGGCCGCCATCTCGAGCCAGCGGTGCAGGCCGCGGTCATCGGGGAACAGGTCGGCGACGACGCGGTCCGTGGTCGCAATGTCTGCTGGGTCACCAGACAGCGCGACCCAGCGAAAGGGCCCCTTGCCCTCGGCGAACAGGGAGCGGATGTAGGCCGGGACAAAGCCCGGATACTCAAAGGCATCGGCGAAGCCGCCATCGCGCGCCTCGCCCCTCAGGTTGTTGCCATAGTCGAACACCTCGGCGCCCTCCCGGGCGAACCCGACCATCGCCTCGCAGTGCTTCGCCATCGAGATGCGGGCTTCCTCGACGTACTTCCTGGGATTCTTGTCGCGCAGCTTGTCGGCTTCGTCGAGGTCCATCCCGTCGGGGATGTAGCCGTTGAGCGGATCGTGCGCCGAGGTCTGATCGGTCACGATGTCGACCTCCACACCCCGCTGCAGCAACTCGGGGAAGACCGAGGCAGCATTGCCGGCGACGCCTACCGAGAGCGAGCGCCTCTCACGCTTGGCGGCAAGCACCCGGTTGATCGCGTCGTCGAGGTCGTCGGCCTGCTCGTCGAGGTATCGGTTCTCGAGGCGCCGAGCGATGTGGGACGGATCGACGTCCACGCAGAGTGCGACGCCCTCGTTCATCGTGATCGCCAGCGGCTGGGCACCGCCCATCCCGCCGAGGCCGGCGGTGAGGGTGAGCGTTCCCTTGAGCGTCCCCCCGAACCGCTGCTCGGCGATCGCCAGGAACGTCTGGTAGGTGCCCTGGAGGACTCCCTGGGTGCCGATGTAGATCCAGGAGCCGGCCGTCATCTGCCCATACATGATCAGCCCGGCGGCCTCAAGCTCCCAGAACGACTCCCAGTCGCTCCAATCGGGCACCAGCAGGCTGTTGGCGATGAGCACCCGCGGCGCCATCTCGTGAGTGCGGAACACCCCGACCGGCTTGCCCGACTGGACCAGCATGGTCTCGTCGCCCTCGAGGCGCTCGAGCGTCCGAACGATGGCATCGAACGCCTCCCAGGACCGGGCGGCCCGGCCCGTCCCGCCGTACACGACGAGGTCGTCGGGGCGTTCGGCTACCGCCGGATCGAGGTTGTTCATGAGGCAGCGAAGAGCGGCCTCCTGGAGCCATCCCTTGGTCGTGAGTTCGGGGCCGCGCCGCGCCCGCACCGGCCGAGGTCCGCTCATCGTCCACCTCCGGATCGTTCCCGCAGGCTACCCATCGGTACGATCGTCCCATGACCGACCTGACACTGCGCTATCGGCACAACATCGAACCCCACCGCGGCCTTGCCGTCTCGGGGATCTTCCTCATCAAGCTGGTGCTGATCGTCCCCCACATGATCGTTGCCGGTGCGCTGCAATACCTGGCGCAGATTCTCGCCTACTTCGGTTTCTGGATCGTGGCGTTCACCGGAGAGATGCCGCAGGCCGTGCACCGCCTGCTGGAGATCACCTTCGGCTGGACGGCCCGTACGTGGGCCTGGATCGCCGGCATCGTCGACCTCTATCCGCCGTTCGAGACCGACCCCGAGTATGCGGCCGAGTTCCCCGTCTCCAGGCCGGAGAATCCGAGCCGGGGCTGGGCGGTGGCCGGGCTGCTGCTCGTGCCCAAGGCGATCGCGATCATCCCCCACATCATCGTGATGTCGTTCCTCCTCATCGGCGCCACGGTCGCGGCCTGGGCCGGTTACGTCGTTGCCGCGGTGACCGGGTCGCTCCCGACAGGGATCCAGGATTTCCTGGCCGGGGTACTGCAGTGGAACTTGCGCGTCTCCGCCTGGTTCGCCGGGCTCACCGACGAATACCCGCCCTTCAGCCTCGAGGCTCGCCCGCTCGCCTAAACGCCGTCGAAAGCGCCCGATTCGATCAGGCCGGCGACGGCCTCGATGTCGGGCCCCGGGGGCCGGTCCCGCTCCAGGGGCTCGACCACCTCGCGGATGATGGCATGGGCCGCCCCGGTGCCGGCACCGGGGCGGAGCGGGGCCCGGTGCGAGACGCCCTCGGCGGCGCACAGCAATTCGACGGCAACCACGAGGGCGGCGTTCTCGAGCACCGTGCCGAGCTTGCGCCCGGCGCCCCACCCCATCGAGACGTGGTCCTCCTGAAGCCCGGACGTCGGGATGCTGTCGATCGACGCCGGGTGGCTCAGAACGCGGTTCTCGGCGACCAGGGCCGCCGCGGTGTACTGGGCGATCATCAGACCCGAATTGAATCCGGGGCGGGTGGCCAAAAACGGCGGGAGACCCGATGACCGATCGGGGTCGAGAATGCGATCGGTGCGGCGTTCCGAGATGCTGGAGATCTCCGTGATGGCTATCGCGGCGAAGTCGAGGGCAAACGCCAGCGGCTGACCGTGGAAATTACCGGCCGACACGACCTCGCCCGTCTCGGGGAACACGATCGGGTTGTCCACGACTGCGCCGAGTTCTCGGGCGAAGACGCCATCCACGTGGGCGAAGACGTCGCGGGCCGCGCCGTGCACCTGAGGGGCACACCGAAGGCTGTAGGCGTCCTGAATCGCATGGACGAAGTCGTCACGGTGGCTGGCAACGATCTCACTCCCCTCCAGGGCGGTGCGGATCCGCCGGGCCGATGTCGACTGGCCCGGATGAGGACGCAGCTCTTGTATCTCCGGGGAGAAGGGGCGCTCCGAGCCCAGCAGCGCCTCGACCGACATGGCGCAGGCCAGGTCGGCTGCATCGAGAATGCGGTGGGCGCGCCCGCTCCCGAGAACCCCGTACGCCAGCATCCCCTCGGTCCCGTTGAGCAGGCTCAGCCCCTCCTTCGGCTCGAGCTCCAAGGGCTCCAGGCCGTGGCGAGCAAGAGCTTCGGAGGCGGAGAACAGTTCTCCTTCATCGGTCAGATGGCCTTCTCCGATGATGGGAAGCGCGAGGTGGGCAAACGGCGCCAGATCGCCCGACGCCCCCACCGAGCCACGGTCGGGCACCACGGGCAGAAGGTCGAGTCGCAGGAAGTCGAGGAGTCGCTCGACGATCACGAGACGAACCCCGCTGTAACCCTGGGCGAGGGTTCGGGCGCGCAGCAGCAGCATCGCCCGCACCATCTCGGCGGGAAGCGGATCACCGACCCCGGCGGCGTGCGACCTCAGCAGCTCAGTCTGCATCTCGGCGGCGAGCGAGGGATCAACTCTGGTCGTTGCCAGGGCTCCGAAGCCGGTCGTCACCCCGTAGATGACCTC
>JAZGDZ010000059.1:0-3482 GCA_036478235.1 Acidimicrobiia bacterium
GCAGCCGGACCGGCCCCTGGGACGACGGGCCGGAGCCGTGGGGCCACTGGACCGGCTCGGCCCGGACCTGCGCCAACCCGCCTCTGGTCAGCCCCTGAGCCCCGCCGGTCGAGTCTCGGCGCTTCGAAGGAGGGGAAGCCGCCGCCCTTGGCTTGTCCTTGGGGTGGCGTTCTCGCCTTCAGCATCTTTTCCCTGGGCATCGACGCTTGCTCGCGGCGTATGCTGAAACCAGTCACCCGCGGGGAGAGAATCATGAGTGATGCACTCAAACAACAAGTACGCGCTGGAGTTATCGCGTTGGCGCCGGTCGTCTTGGCCGTTGGCTTCCTCCTGCACCCGTACGCCGACGACTTCACCGATACCGCTGAGACAGCTGCTGATGTCTCGAGCGGGCCGTTGAGGTGGGCGTGGGCACACATCCTCATTTTCCTGGGTGTGACCCTCATCATCCTGGCGGTGTTCGCGATTCGGTTGCACCTCCGCAACGCCGGCGAGGACACCTGGGGCTTCTGGGCGACTGGTCTGATCACCATCGGAGGCGGCACCCTTGCAGGGTTGACCGGATTTGAGGGTCTCGGAGGGTACGCCGTCGCCGAGGCTGGAGGCCCGGTGGAGGCGTTCTACGAGGCAGGCGAGGACTGGACCTGGTTGTTCTTCGTGGGGATGATCCTGTTCTCATTCGGACTCCTTGCGCTCGCGGCAGCGGTCCGATCAAGCGGAGTATTGGGCCCCACGTCAACGCAGATCGTGGTGGCTGCCCTTGTGATCGGGGTGATCGCAAACTTCATCCCAGCGTCATGGGCAAGCTACGTCATCAGCGTCGTCGCCATCGTCGTGTTCTGGCTCTTGGCGGTATCGGTGTGGTCAGACACCCAGACCGCCGTATGACCTGATGCGCCCCAACTGGAGGTCGTCGAACCGCGTCGGCGCCTAACGCGCGCCGTTCCAGCCCGTCGCGGCCCAGCGAGGAACGCAATCCAGGGCGTCCGGCCAGTGCCACCCTCGAGGTGCCGTACCCCGTGGGCGTCGAGGAGTCGATTCCACCGCGCTTCGATCAGACGAGAACGACTCCGTTGGTTCCACCCCTAACCGAGTCGTTCCAGCCCGGAAGCGGCGATCGGGGGCACCACCGCGCCGTAGAGGGCGAAGCGCTCATCGCTCGTCTGACCCCTGACGTACCTGATGTAGATCTGTTGGATGATGACCGCGATCCGAAAGGAAGCCAGGGCCAGGTACCAGTCGAGCGACGAGCCGTCGAGGCCGGTGGCGGCGCAGTAGCGATCGACCATCTCGCTCTCGCTCATCACGTCGCCGAGCACGGCGGAGTCGGGCGCGACGACTGCCGCCAGCTCCACGTGACCCTTCCAGTAGGCGAGGGTCGTGCCCAGGTCCACCAGTGGATCCCCAATGGTCGCCATGTCCCAGTCGAACACGGCCACGATCTCGCCTTCGGGCCCGACCATCGTGTTGTCGAGCTTGAAGTCGTTGTGGATCAGCGACGCCCGCTGCGGCCGGGGGATCGACTTGGCCAGCCCGTCGGCGAGGTGGTCCATGGCCGGGACGTCCTCGTGGCGCGCCCGGTGCCAGCGATCGGTCCAACCCGCCACCTGGCGCTCGGCGAACCCGGCGGGACGCCCCAGGTCGGCCAGCCCCAGGACCTCGTAGTCGACGCCGTGGAGTGCGGCCAGCGCGTCGACGAGCGACTCCGCCACGGTGCGCCTGGTGGCGGCATCATCGGAAAGCTCCTCGGGCCACTCACCCCGGATGACTGTGCCCACCCGCCGCTCCATCACGAAGAACGGCTTACCCATCACCTCCTCGTCGGTACAGAGGTGGTACGCCTCAGGGGCCAGGGGATAGGCGGCATGCAGCACCGACAGCACCCGGTACTCCCGGGTCATGTCGTGGCTGCCCGGGGCGACGGGCCCCAGCGGGGGGCGGCGCAGCGCGTATTCCCGCGTCCCTACCCGGGCGATGTAGGTGAGGTTGGCCTTGCCACCGGGGAACTGCTCGAACTCGATCGGGGCGTCACCCAATTCGGGGAGCGCCGCCCGCAGGTGGGCAGCCACCCGTTCCTCGTCGAAGCGTTCTTCTGATCGGATCGGAGCGGTGTCGCCCGCCATCACCCGGCGGCGACCGGCTCGGCTCCGTATGCCTGGTCCTGTTCGGCGGAGATCAGCGGCGTCTTCCCCGAAGTCGTCAGCCAGATCACGGTGAGGGTGGCGAGGATCCCGATGGTGAGGCCGCTCCACTGGCTCCAGGTGAGCGGTCCCAGCGTGGCATCGGCCCCCGGCAACTCGGTGTTGCGGGTGAAGTCGATCAGGAAGCGCTGGATCCCGTACCAGGCCATCCACCCGACGAACAGCACCCCGTAGCGCAGCCGCGGCCAGTTGCGGGCGATGAGGTAGATGACGCCGAGCAGGACGGCCGCTCCCAGCAGGTCGTAGAGGGCGGCGTGGTGGTAGGGACCGCACTCGCCGGCATCGCAGAGCCGCTCCAACCCGTTGTGTTGTGGCGCCAGGTCGTAGCTGGGCTTGACCAGGTAGCCCAGAAAGAAGTTCGTCTTGGCGCCGAGGTGCTCGACGATGAACAGGTCTCCGATCCGTCCCACGACGGTCCCGATCGCCAGCCCCGGGGCGGCGAGGTCCATGTGGGCGAGGACATCGAGGTCGAGCTTTCGCATCCGCCACGCCCCGACCAGGATCCCGCCGGCGAACCCGCCCAGGATCGAGAAGGAGGCAAACGGGTCCAGGGCCTCGAGCAGGCCATCGTCGAGGTGGGCGGGGATCGTGAAGGCACGGGCCCCGATGATCGATCCGACGAGGCCCCACGTGAGCACAGAGGTGATCTTCTCGACGTCGAAGCCGCGCCGGCGCGCCTCGCGCAGCATCAGCCACGCTCCGGCGATGAACCCGACTCCGGCCATCACCCCGTGCAGCGACAGCCGCAGCGGTCCGAGGTCGAGGATCGGGATCGGCGGGTACGAGATCGTGGCCAGCATCGGCGCCATACGCTACCCGGCTCAGAGTCGCCCGATGACGGCGGCGGCGGCCGCCACGGCCCCGACCGCCGGAACGAGCACGAAGACCATTTCGCGCGGCGTCCGCGGGCGGGTGACGGCGACGATCGTCAGCGAGCCGATCACCAACAGCGCCGCCCCGAGCCAGGCGATGACCGCCGAGGGATCGGCCGGATTTCCCGCCAGCACGTCGAGCGCCACCGCGGCGAAGACCATCGCCAGGTAGACGTTGGAGAATCGGAAGACGGCCATCGCCGCTCCGACCCGGCGCAGCAGGATCGCGGCGGCGACGACGAGCCCGATCGCCATCGTCGCGGCGACTGCGACGTAGAGGGCCCCGAGGCCGGCGGCCGGCTGGAGCAGCAGCGATGCCCCGGCGACCACGAATGAGTAGATGGCGATCTGGATGGTGGTGGAGCGTTCCCCCGCCATGACCGGGAGCATGGGGACGCCGGCGGCGGCG
>JAZGDZ010000006.1:0-3163 GCA_036478235.1 Acidimicrobiia bacterium
ACGGTGCCGACGCCCTCGAGAAGCTGAGTGCGGCACCGTACGACATCGTTTGCCTGGACCTCAATCTTCCCGACATGGACGGCCGCGAGGTGTGCAGACGGATTCACGCCGCCGACGAGCGCCTGGATGAATCCGACGTCCCTCGAGTCCTGATGCTGACCGCCCGCGACTCTCTGGCGGACCGTGTGGCCGGCCTCGACGACGGGGCGGACGACTACCTGGTCAAGCCGTTCGATCTCTCCGAACTTCAAGCCCGCCTCCGCGCCCTGAGCAGAAGGCGCTCGATTCACACTGGGGCCGTGGTGGAGGTGGGGCCGCTGCGTCTCGACCCGCGGCGCAAGGAGGTTGATGCAGCCGGGTCGCCGGTCGACCTGACCGCCCGGGAGTTCTCGCTGTTGAGGTACTTCATGCTGTATCCCGGCGAGGTTCTGGCGGCCGAACGGCTGCTCGACCACGTCTGGGACGAGAACATCGATCCCTTCACCAACACGGTCCGGGTCACGATATCGAAGCTGCGCAAGAAGCTGGCTGCAGCCGGCCACCCCGAGTTGATCGAGACCGTGGTGGGCAGCGGCTATCGGCTGGTGGCCTGATGGAGCGTCGCCAGTCGTTCTTCCGTTCGATCAGGGTCCGGATGGCGGTCCTCTACACGGTCGTTATCTTCGCGTTCGGAGCCCTGGTCGTCGGAACGATCAACTTCGCCATCTCACGGTCGCTCGACTCGGAGGCGGTGTCCGCGGAGCTCCAGATACGGCGGGTGTCTTCCGAGCCCGGTGCTGCGGTGTGGATCGACTCCGTCTCCCTCGAGACGATCGAACAGCTGGCCAACGAGGAGGCCCTCTCCCAGCTGCGCACGATGTCGCTGATCACGCTGGGGGTCTTGTTCCCGGTGAGCCTGATCGCCGGCTGGTACATCGCCGGTCGGGTGCTGCGCCCGGTTGACGAGATCACCGGTGTCGTTCATGAGATCCAGGCCTCCGACCTGTCGCGACGGATCAAGATGTCGGGACCCGACGACGAGCTCAAGCACCTGGCTGACACGTTCGACGAGATGCTCGACCGCGTCGAGCAGGGCATCGAAGATCAGCGCCGGTTCATACAGGACGTGTCTCACGAACTCCGCAATCCGCTGGCCACCATGTCGATGAATCTCGATGTGGTCCTCAGCGATGACGATGCGACGGTCGAAGACTTCCGCGCGGCCGCAGACGTTCTGCGGCGCTCGCTGGATCGCACCTCGCACACCGTGGATGGACTGATGCGGTTCGCCAGGCGCGAGTTGCCGGATGAGGTGAACGGGCCGGTGGATCTGGGCGTGCTCGCTCGAGAGGTGATTGCAGAGCTCCAGATGCCGGCGGAGCGCAGGGATGTGGATTTCGACTACGTCGGCGGCGGCGGTCCCCGGATCCAGACCGATCGTCAGGCGCTGCGGTCGGCGATTGCCAACCTGGCCGGTAACGCCGTCCGTTTGGCGCCGGAGGGGTCGACGGTCAGGTGCGGGGCCGGTTCGATGGATGGCTGGGCGTGGGTCGGGATTCGCGACGAGGGTCCGGGGATCCTTGAATCCGATCATCGCTTCGTCTTCCAGCGGAATTGGGGGCGGGACCGCAGCCGCCTCCACCATGAGCAGCGTGCCGGACTCGGACTGTCGATCGTCCGCCAGGTCGCCGAGGCGGGCGGAGGCACGGTGACACTCTCATCTGCCCCGGCGGTCGGCTCTTCGTTCGTGATCTGGCTGCCGATGCGAGAGGGGGCCGATCCATCCCGGCTCACCCGCGACGGGATCCATCCGGTGATCGATCCCCTCTACGACACGGGCTCCCTCAACTGATATTGGGCCCTAACGACCGAACCAGGGTCGCAGGCCGGCCCAGACCTCCTGATAGTCCTCCTGCAGCGCCGGGAGGCTCGAGGCGTAGGTGGTTGGGATCAGCGGATACCGGGTCTCGAACATGAACGCCAGCGTCCCCGCCAGCTTCTCCGGCTCGAGGGCACTGTTCGTCGCCGCTTCCCACGCCTCACTGTCGGGGCCGTGCGGCCAGTAGGAGTTGTGCAGGCTCATGCCGCCTGCGTTGAACCCGTCGGGCTTGGCGTCGTAGATCCCGTAGATGAGTCCCATGAACTCGCTCATGATGTTGACGTGGTAGTAGGGCGGCCTGAACGTGTGCTCCGCCACCAGCCAGCGATCCGGGAAGATCGCAAAGTCGATGTTGGCGGTCCCGGGACGGTCCGATCTCGAGGTCATCACCGTGAATATCGAGGGGTCGGGATGGTCGAACGAGATCGATCCGATCGTGTTGTAGCGCCGCAGGTCGTACTTGTAGGGCGCGTGGTTGCCATGCCAGGCGACGACGTCGAGCGGTGAATGCTCCAGATCGGATGCGAAGAGTCTTCCGTCGAACTTGACGAAGAGCGTTGCCGGGTCGTCGGAGTCCTCGTAGGCGGCCGTGGGATACAGGAAGTCGCGGGAGTTGGCCATGCCGTTGGCTCCGATCGGTCCCCGTTCGGGCAGCTCGAAGTACGACCCGTAGTTCTCGCACACGTAGCCGCGACTCGGCCCGTCTGGGAGCTCCACTCTGAACTTGAGCCCGCGCGGCATCACGCAGATCTCCGTCGGCTCCACGTCGAGGCTCCCGCACTCGGTGATCACCCGGAGTCGGCCCTCCTGGGGCATGACCAGCAGCTCGCCGTCGGCGTCGTAGAAGTAGGAGTCGGTCATGGATTCGGTCGCCAGGTAGATGTGGGCCGCCATTCCGAACTGGCCGTGGACGTCCCCGTTGGTGGCAATGGTGCGCAGACCGGTCAGCCAGGTGAGCGGCTCATCGGGAATCGGGATTGCGTCCCAGCGCAGCTGGCCGATCGGAGGATCGGTCTCCCGGGCCGGGGCGGTCCGCAGCAGACCCCGGTCCACTTCCCGTAGATCGTGCACGTGAAGCACCGAGGGACGAATTCGGTACATCCAGGTTCGCCGGTTCTCGGCCCGCGGGGCGGTGAAGGCGGTGCCGCTCAGCTGCTCTGCGTAGAGCCCCAGAGGCGGCTTCTGCGGGTTGTTTTGGCCGACGGGCAGGGCACCCTCGACCGCCTCCGAAGCATGCTCGTTGCCGAATCCGGACATGTACGACAGGGTGCCCCGGGCCATCGTGCTCCTTGGTGACGGGTCGGC
>JAZGDZ010000060.1:0-4889 GCA_036478235.1 Acidimicrobiia bacterium
GGCCCGCTGAAAGGGTATTTGAAAGGGTCACTGAGACTCTGCTGAAAGGGTGCAGCCGCACCCTCGAGGAGTGGAATCTGGTGATCCGGTCATCCGTGGACGCCGGGCCAAACCCAGCTCTGCAGGAGTTCCCAGTCTCGGAACTCCTGCATCGGCCCTGGCAACGGGATGAGATCGTGTTGAAAGGGTTAGGACGCACGATCCGCGTATGGACCAGCTCGACCAACTCCTGACCGCCCAGGACCTTGCCCTCCATCTGGAGGTCCCGGTGGCAACCGTCTACGCCTGGCGGCATCGGCGCCAGGGGCCACCAGGATTCAAGATAGGCAGGCACCTGCGCTACCGAGCGCGGGACGTTGAGCAGTGGATCCTGGACTTGGTTGAAGAGAACGTGGTCCCACTCAACGGCGCGTAGGGATCGTCAGCCGACACCGCGAGATCTGGGACTCGGGACCATACTTGGAGCTCGGTGTCGCAAGGGGAGGTACGAATGTCCAGGGGAGCCATTGACCGTCGGGAGAACGGCCGCTACCGGGCCCGCTTCGAAGGTCCTGACCGCCGCTGGCACAGCCGAACCTTCGACCGAAGGGTTGACGCAGAGCGTTGGCTGGCCGATCAGTTGTCGACGATGAACCGCGGGCAGTGGGTCGATCCCAGCGCCGGGCTGGTGGCCTTCTCCGTGTACGCCACGGCGTGGCTCAAAACCAAATCTCGCATCAAGGAGAAAACCCGAGAGGGATACCGGTCGCTGCTCCGGTCTCGCATCCTACCGACCTTCGGCCCGGCCCGTCTGGCGGCCATCGACCGACCGATGGTCGGGACGTGGGTCCGGTCCATGTTGGACGAAGGCCTGTCGCCCTCACGAATCCGCCAAGCCCACCAGTGCCTCGCTGCCATCCTGGAACAAGCCGTAGACGATGGGCTCATAGGCCGAAACCCGGCCCGCCGAGTGGAACTTCCACGGCTTCGCCAGCCGGATCATCGGTATCTGACAGCCGAGCAGGTGGCCCGGCTGGCTGACGCGATGCCTACCGGAGAGCACCGCACGTTGGTGTACGTCCTAGCGTACGGCGGCCTACGCTGGGGTGAGATGGCCGCCCTACGCCGAGGTCGCGTGGACGTGCTACGCCGTCGCTTGGAGATCAAGGAGGCGATCGCGGAGATCTCCGGCCGTCTCGCATTCGGATCCCCAAAGACCGATCACACACGGACCGTGCACCTGCCGGCTCTTGTCGCCGAGATGCTCGGCCAGCACTTTGAGTGCTTGGAGAACGACCCTCGGGCGCTCGTCTTCACCGCAGCCCAAGGTGGGCCGCTCCGTTACTCGAACTTCCGTAATGCGATATGGGACTCAGCACGCACCCGGGCGGGTGAGGACCTAGCAGAGATCACTCCGCACGACCTGCGCCACACCTGCGCGTCGCTCATGAGAGCGACGGGCGCTGACGTGAAGGCGATCCAGCAGCAGCTCGGGCACCGCAGCGCGACCATCACCCTCAACACCTACACGCACCTGTTTGAGGGCGACCTGGACGATGTAATGGACCGCCTGGACGTTCACGTCGCGACCGAATCGCGTCCTGAGCGCGTCCTGGGGGAGGTTGTGCGGTTGCCCAGAAGGAGCCAAACCCCCCGCTGAACAGGGGCTTTGCCAGCTCCGGGGGGGAGACTCGAACTCCCAACCAACGGATTAACAGTCCGCTGCTCTGCCAATTGAGCTACCCCGGAAAGGCGAAAGAGCGTACCACCGGGTACCCGGGCTAGCCGCTCTCCAGGTAGTCCTTGAGCTTGCCCGCCCGTGAGGGCTGACGGAGCTTGGCGAGAGCCTTCGTCTCCAGCTGGCGGATGCGCTCCCGGGTCACCTTGAAGTGCTTGCCGACCTCCTCCAGCGTGTTGATGTTCCCGTCGCGCAGCCCGAACCGCATGATCAGAACCTCACGCTCACGATCGGACAGCTCCTCGAGCACGACCCGCAGGTAGTCCTGCAGCAGTCGGAACGAGGCGGCGGCAACGGGAGCCTCTGCATCGGGGTCGGGCACGAAGTCGCCCAGCGTCGAATCGTCCTCTTCACCGAGCGGCGACTCGAGGGAGAGCGGGTCCTGAGCGATACGGCGCAGCTCGGTGACCTTGGAGGGCTCCAGCTCCAGATCGGCCCCTATCTCCTCGATGGTCGGCTCGCGGCCCAGGTCCTGGCTCAGGGCCCTCTGCACACCGGCCAGCTTGTTGATCGTCTCCACCATGTGCACCGGGACCCGGATCGTCCTCCCTTGATCGGCCAGGGCGCGGGTGACGGCCTGTCTGATCCACCACGAGGCGTAGGTGGAGAACTTGAAGCCCTTGCGATAGTCGAACTTCTCTACAGCCCTCATCAACCCGAGATTGCCCTCTTGGATCAGGTCGAGCAGCGGCATCCCTCGTCCGACGTACTTCTTGGCGATCGACACCACCAGCCTCAGGTTGGCCTCGACCAGCCGCTCCTGAGCGCGCTTGCCGTGCCGCACGTCCCGATCCACGATGATCCGCTCTGCGGGAGCCAGATCGCCTTCGGCAGCGAGCTTCTTCGCGGCCCGGGTGCCCGACTCCATCTGCATGGAGAGCTCGACCTCCTGCTGGGCGTCGAGCAACGGCACCCTCCCGATCTCCTGGAGGTACATGCGTACCGGGTCGGATACCTCGATCTCGTCGGCGCTCGGCAGAACCCCAAAGATCGCCTCCGGGGTGTCCTCTCGGATCTCGACACCGTTCTTCGAAAGGGCGTCGAAGACCTTCTCGAACGCCTCCGGGGCTGCCTCGGCGTCTTCCAGCTCCTGCTGGACCTCGGCCATCATCAGAAACCCGCGCTGGCGAGCGCGGCTCTCGAGCTCCTCTAGGACGGCTTTGATTTCTGGGATCACGGTCAAGGCTCCTGGCGTTCCCGGCGCTCGCGCTGCAACGCTATCAACTCTTCGTACACAGATGAATAATCTTCGCTGCCGGCCGCCGCCGACTCGACGGCAGCCTCCAACTCTTCGATTCGGCGATCGAGGGCCTCGACCTGAACCTTTCTCACGATTTCTTCGGCTTCGGGAAGAGGGCGATCGAGGAACGCCAGCCCGCGCAACATCACCGCGACATCGGAGTCGTCGTCCCCGAGCAGCGATCCGAGGTCGGGTGGCTCCCCCGGTGTGAGCCCGGCGATCGCCGGCGCCAACAGCTCGAACGCCGCCTGGTGATCCAGCCGGGTGAACAGGTCCGAGACGTCAAGACCCCGTACCCCCTGGTCGTTGGCGAGGAGGAGCCGAAGCAACTCCCGCTCCGCCTTCTCCGCCCCGGTGAGGGACCGGGGCTGCTCCGGCGACGGCACATCCGGGGGAGCCGAGCGTCGTCCGCCCATCGCCGAGATCACGACGTCGAGATCCACCCCGGTTTGGCGGGCCACGAAGACAGCGTATTCGTGGCGCGCCACCGGATCGGGATGCCGCCCGATCAGCCCGGCGGCCGCCCGGACCGCCCTACCCCGGGCCTCGGGCTCTCGCAGGTCGAACTCGGCAAGTTCCCGTTCGATGCGGAACTGCAGCAGGGGCACAGACTCTTCGATCGAGGCGGTGAGAGCTTCGATGTTCCCAGCGGCAACGACGTCGGCGGGATCCTTCCCCTCCGGCAGCTGGGCTACGCGCAGGTCGAGGTCGCCGGGAACGCTGCGCTCGAATCCACGAATGCTGGCGCCCGCACCCGCCTCGTCGGAGTCGAACATGAGCACGACCCGTTCGGTGAAGCGCCGGAGCAGGTCCAGGTGCTCCTCGCCGAGGGCGGTGCCGCACGTGGCGACGGCGAGCGGCTTGCCGGCGAGGTGCAGGGCGATCACGTCGGTGTAGCCCTCGACGACGACCGCCGTGCCCTCGCGCACTACGTCCGACTTCGCCCAATTGAGCCCGTACAGAAGGCGAGATTTCCGGTAGATCGGCGTCTCCGGCGAGTTGAGGTACTTGGGACCATCCCCCTCGAGCACGCGGGCCCCGAACCCAACGGCGTCGCCGCGTACGTCGAAGATGGGGAACATGACCCGCCCCCGGAACCGGTCGAACACGCGGCCGGTGCGAGCCCGGATCGCCAGCCCGGCGGCAACAGCCACCTCTTCGGGGACCTTGGCCCGCCGCAGGGATCCGACCAACGCCTCGCCTCCCTCCGGGCTGAACCCGAGCTCGAAGCGATCGACGACCTCCGACTCGTAGCCCCGGCTCCGCAGGTAGGACCGGGCCGCCGCGGCATCACGGCCGCTCTTGAGACGCTCGTGGTAGAACTCGACCGCTCGGCTGGTGGCGTCGATCAGGGCCTGGCGCCGGTCGCGTCGTTTGGCGGCGTCCGGATCGCGATGCAGTGCGATGCCGCTCCGCCGGGCCAGCAGCTCCACCGCGTCCGAGAAGTCGAGACCCTGCGTCTCCTCGATGAAGCGAAACAGGTCGCCGCTCTTGCCACACCCGAAGCAGTGGTACAGCCCTCGGGCGGGGTCGATGGACAGGGACGGCGTCTTCTCCTGATGGAACGGGCACACCGCCATCACCGAACGCCCCGACCGGCGCACCTTGGTGAGCTCGCCCACCAGCTCGACCAAATCGGTGGCGTCGCGCACCCGCTCGATGTCGTCGCGTCGGTAGGCCATCGCGGCGAGTGTACCGACGGTCCCCGGCGCTCCTCCGGGGGACCTTTCGGTCGTGATCCGCTTCAATCGGTCCATGGGAGGCTCCCCGACCTGGAATCGCGCCGACCATCTCGATCGCCTCCGCGGCGAGTTCGACGTCCTGGTCATCGGGGGTGGGATCGTCAGGGCGGAACGGCCCTGGAGGCGGTCAGCCGCGGACCCGAACGTAGAACACAGCGCCGCCAGAGGCGGCACATCCATGCGGAGGCGC
>JAZGDZ010000061.1:0-37620 GCA_036478235.1 Acidimicrobiia bacterium
ATCAGGCGCAACCTGGGTACCAGGCCTGCCTCCGCAAGCACCTCCAGTGCCTCGGCGCGGTCTTCATCTATCTCTATCGGACCGATCAGGTCATGGAGCAGGTGGCCGACCACGCAATCGCGACAGACCAGCGTCTGCTGCATCGAGCACTCGCTGCAGTCGATCAACATCTCGCTTCCTCTTCTCGTGCCGGTGATCACCAAGGTACGACCGGGGTATGACAGAAAAGGGGCGATTGGGCGCGTCCGCCTTTCAAGCGCTACCTCTGTCGTGACCACTCGGCGAGGGCGTCGGACCACAGCGCAACGGCGCCCGCCGCCTCGGCCCTGTCACGGAGCTCCCGGTCGTTGCTCACCACAACGGTCGGCCCGTCTGCTCCCACGAGGGCGACGATCTCATCGTCGGCCGTCCGTTCCGGAGGTGTGAACCGAACGGTCACTAGCCGGGATCCACGGCCCAAGTGGTCTGGCGACTCGTGATCTGAGTCGAAGACCAGCACGACCTTCACCTCCGGGGCTGCGATGGCGAGACGCCCCGAAACCTCCTCGGCCAGGGTCCGCGCCGTCGCCGCCTCCTTGGAACCGAGCGCGAATCCCAAGTTGTACCCGTCGATGAGCACGGTGCGGCGGCCGGCGGAGGCGAGCCACTCGATCGCCGCTGACCGATCCGGTCGAATGGTGCGATCGAAGGCTGCCACCGACACCGCCTCGAGTTCATCGGGTACGTCGATCGTGCCGGGCGAGATCATGGCCCCTGCCCTCGCGGCCAAGGCGTCGAGCCGATCGGCCAGTTCGATCGGGCCGGTGGCGGGACCGGGGTCCGTCGCCGCGGCCCGAAGTGCAGCCTCGGCGTCGGCGCGTAGCCGCCCCTCGACGCGCATCGCCTCCCGCAGCTCGGTCAGCTCACCCCGCAGGCCGGCGAGCTCCTCCCGAAACGAGTCAGCCTCCTCGGCTCTTTGTGTCCGCTCCCCTTTCAACTCCTCGGCCATGCGCTGCTCGGCGGCCCGCTCCCAACGCAGCGGAGCACGTTCGGCACTCCGCATCTCGCGCAGCTGCGCCCGGGCATCCTCCTTCTCCTTCCGAGCCCTCTTGAGCCGCTCGCGGAGGGAGGCCACCTCTGCCACCAGCGCATCGCGCTCCGACTCCAGGTTGCGATCCTCGGCCGCTCCGGAGCTGACGCCCTGCTGGTGGGCAACCGCGAGGAGCCGCACCTTCCAGCCGTCGTCCCTCACCAGGTACAGGTATGAGGCCAGGGCCGTTCCAGCAGCGGGCGGACGATCCCCCGGCCACGACTCGAGTGCCCTCTCCCGCAGGAAGCCGTTCTCGTCCAGCTCGGCGAGCAAGGATCTGGCAAACGGAGGTGGCAGCGTCCCCCCGGCGTAGGCGGCGATGCGGCGCATCGAGGCCGGGACCTGGTCGGAGTCGAGATCACGCAACGCCTTGCGCCCGGCCCTGATCGCGTCGGCCAGCAGTTCCTCCGGCTTGAAGGTCATGCCGGCAAGGTACTGCCCCAGGAGTCTGCTGAGTAATGCCGTCGCTCGGCGCGCTCCTAATCTCCCCTGATGCGCCGAACCGCCCTGACAGTGGCCCTGGTGCTCGTGGTGGCCGCCTGTAGTGGCGATGCAATCACCACGACCTCGGTGTTTACGGCTGTCGCCCCACCCACGACCGCGCCCGCCTCCACCACTGTGGCGCCGTCCATAACAGATACTCCCGCCACCACGACGGCCCCGCCCCCGGGTCCTCCGGAGCCCGCCGGGGCGAGCGGCCTCGGCGATCCCTACTTCCCGGAGCTGGGCAACGGGGGCTACGACGTGAGTCACTACGACATCGACATAAGAGTGGATCCGGAGACCGCCGAGTTGGAGGCGACCACAACGATCACCGCCGTCGCCGAGGAGACCCTGGCAACCTTCAACCTCGACTTCGTCGGGCTCGAGATCACCTCCGTCGCGGTGGACGGGACCGAAGCCACCTACCTGCGCGATGGGGCCGAGCTGCGCATCTCACCGGACGAGGGCATCGTGAAGGGCGAGGAGTTCACGGTGAGCGTCGAGTACTCGGGACGGCCCCAACTGATCTATCTGGTCAGCGTCGGGGTCCAGTTCGGCTGGATCCAGACACCCGAAGGCATCTACGTGATAGCCGAGCCCGACGGCGCCCGCACGTGGTTCCCCTCCAACGACCACCCCTCCGACAAGGCAAGGTTCACGTTCCACGTGACCGTGCCCAAGCCGCTCACGGCCGCGGCCAACGGCGCCCTGGTCGAGACGATCGACAACGGCGACACCCGGACCTTCGTGTGGGATCTGGAGAGCCTGATGGCCACCTACCTGGCGACGATCGTCATCGGAGAGTACGAGCGCGTCGAGTCCCGGGGGCCCGACGGAGTCCTCATCCGCGACTACCTGCCCACTTCCTTCAACGGGACCGTTCCCTCGGCCTTCGAGGTGACCGCCGAGGCGATGGAGCTCCTGGCCGAGTGGTTCGGCCCGTACCCGTTCGACCGTTACGGCCACATCGTCGTGTACGAGCTGGGCGGAGCGCTCGAAAACCAGACCCTGAGCCTCATGGGAAGCCGCGCTCTGTTCGACGAGGTGGTCGTGCACGAGCTGGCCCACCAATGGTGGGGCAACTCGGTCAGCTCGCAGACCTGGCAGGACATCTGGCTCAACGAGGGCTTTGCCACCTTTTCGGAGTTCCTGTGGACGGAGCACCTCAGGGGAGAGGAGGCGATGCTCGAAGAGATCGGCGGCCTCCACGAAAGACTGCGATCAGTAGGCCATTTCGCCATCGGCGATCCTCAGGAGTCGCAGCTGTTCGGCCCGGCCGTCTATTGGCGGGGCGGCATGACTCTGCATGCACTGAGGGTCGCCGTCGGCGACGATGTGCTCAAGAAGATATTCCACGAGTACTTCGGTAGGTTCGTCGACGGCACCGCTTCGACCGCCGACTTCATCGGCATCGCGGAGGAGGTCTCGGGTCAGGACCTGACCGAGCTGTTCGACGCGTGGCTCTTCTCGGTCCCTCTGCCCGAACTGCCCACCGGGTGAACCACCGGTAGCCTCGTCCCGTGATCTCAACAGCCGACATCGGACTCGTCGGTCTCGCCGTCATGGGCCAGAACCTCGCGATGAACATGGCCGATCACGGATTCAGGGTCGTCGTCCACAACCGGACGCAGGCACGGACCGACGAGTTCCTGGAGGGACCAGCCCGGAACATGCCGATCGCAGGCGCGGACTCGATCGCAGAGCTGGCGGCCGCTCTGGGCAAGCCCCGCAAAATCGTGCTGATGGTCAAGGCCGGAGATGCGGTGGATGCGGTGATCGGGGGCCTGCTCCCCCACCTCGACCCCGGGGACGTCGTGATTGACGGGGGCAACTCCCACTTCGAGGATTCGACACGCCGCACCACCCTTCTGGAAGACGCCGGATTCCTGTTTGTCGGCGCCGGGATTTCCGGAGGCGAGGAGGGAGCCCGCACCGGACCTTCGATCATGCCGGGCGGATCCCATGAGGCATGGCCCCTGGTGCGCGACGTGCTCCAGGGCATCGCCGCCAAAGTTGCAGACGGGACCCCTTGCTGCGACTGGGTTGGTCCCGGTGGCGCCGGGCACTACGTGAAGATGGTCCACAACGGGATCGAGTACGGAGACATCCAGCTGCTGGCCGAGGCCTACCACCTGATGCACTTTGGCCTGGGCATGAACCACGACGACATGGCGCACGTGTTCGCCGAATGGAATGCCGGTCGACTCGAGTCGTACCTCGTAGAGATCACAGCAGATGTGATGGGGTATCGCGAGAACGGCGAACCGCTGTTGGAAAAGATCATGGACGCCGCAGGGCAAAAGGGCACCGGCCGGTGGACCGTCGAGTCGGCCCTCGGCCTGGGCACGCCCGTGACGCTCATTGCCGAGGCAGTGTTCGCCCGGGCGATCTCGGCGCTCGATGAGGAACGGGGCTCGGCCTCGGCGTCTCTCACAGGCCCCCGGGGCCGCCTTTCCGGGGAGAGTGCTGAGATCCTCTCCGACCTCGAGGCTGCGCTGTACGCCTCCAAGATCGTCGCGTATGCGCAGGGCTTCATGCTGATGCGGGCCGCCGCGGCAGAGCACGACTGGAACCTCGACTTCGGAGGGATCGCCCTCATGTGGCGGGAGGGCTGCATCATCCGCGCCGCTTTCCTGGAGCGGATTCGCGACGCCTTTACCGCTCAACCATCGCTGCCCAATCTGCTGCTCGACCCGGGGTTCGGCGAAACTGTCGAGAGCGCCCAGGGAGGCTGGCGGCGAACGGTGACGCGGGCGGTCGAGGCGGGGATTCCGGTGCCGGCATACTCGTCGGCCCTCGCCTTCTTCGACTCCTACCGGACGGGGCGGCTTCCGGCCAACCTGATACAGGCACTACGGGACTACTTCGGAGCGCACACCTACGAACGAGTCGATCGACCCCGGGGTGAGTGGTTCCACACCGATTGGAGCGGCACCGGAGGAGACGTCTCGGCCGGGTCGTACGAGGCATGACACTCGATCCGCATCTCTTCATCGTTCTCGGGGCAACCGGAGACCTCTTCCGCAGAAAGCTGCTCCCCGCCATTCGCACCCTCGTCGCCGATCAGGGGGCAGACGTGATCGTGCTCGGTGCGGCCACCACAGACCTGGACGACTCCGGATTCCGCGCCTCGGCCCGGGCGGCTCTCACCGCGACAGGCGCGGCGGACCCCGATGCGCATCGATGGTGCGACGAGTCTCTGCACTACGAGCGCATCTCAGTAGACGACGGATTCGCCGACCTCACCGCCCGAATAGAGCAGCTCGAGTCACGGCACGCGCTGAGCGGGAACCGGGTCTTCTACCTGGCGCTTCCTCCCGTTGCTTTTCCTACGACCATCGAGCGACTGGGGGCAGCCGGTCTCGACCGATCCCCCGGGTGGACCCGCCTCGTCGTGGAAAAGCCGTTCGGACGCGACCTGGAGTCCGCCAAAGATCTCAACGCGACCTTGCACCGCAACTTCGCCGAATCCCAGGTGTACCGCATCGATCACTACCTGGGGAAGGAGACGGTGCAGAACCTCCTGATCTTCAGGTTCGCCAACCCGCTCTTCGAGGCCTCCTGGAACCGCGACCGCGTCGATCGAGTAGAGATCACGGTGGCGGAGTCACTGGATGTGGGCGAACGCGGTGCCTACTACGACCGGACCGGGGCGGTTCGGGACATGATCCAGAACCATCTCACCCAGATCCTGGCGTTGGTCGCCATGGAGACTCCGGTCACCTTCGCCGCCGACGCAATCCGCGACGAGAAGGTGAAGGTGCTGAGGTCGATCAGCGAAATCGGTCCGGGTCAGATAGTTCTCGGCCAGTACGGCGAGGGAGTTGCCGCTGTCTCGGACGCGCCCGCCTACCTGGCAACTCCCGATGTCGCTCCCGACTCGACCACGGCCACCTTCGCCGCGGTGCGGCTCCAGCTGGACAACTGGCGCTGGCAGGGCGTTCCCTTCTACCTGAGGACGGGAAAAGCGATGGCCGAGCGGGTGACCCAGGTTGCGGTGACGTTCCGCCGGCCACCCGTCTGCCTGTTTCACGGCGTGGCGGACGGCTGCATCTCTCACTCGGACGTGCTCTACCTGACGCTTCAACCCGAGGAGGGGTTTTCGCTCGAGATCGAGGTCAAGGAACCGGGGGCGACGAACCGGCTGCGAACGATCCCGTTGCACTTCTCCTATGCGGAGGCCTTCGGTGACATCCCCGAGGCCTACGAGACGCTCCTGGCGGACGTCGTCGAAGGCGACCAGACGCTCTTCGTGCGTTCCGACGAGGTCGAGGAGGCGTGGCGGCTGTATACGCCGGTGGTCGAGACCGACGCCAAGGTCCACCCGTACCCGGCAGGGTCGTGGGGCCCGGTCGAGGCGCGCCGGCTCCTCGGTCCCGAGGTGGCCAACTGGGCCACCGGGCCGGAGCAATAGCGGAGCCATCCCTGCCTTCCCCACCCAGAGCGAGATCTGGCTCCGTTTCCTCGAGACGTACGGCCTCTGAACGGGGTCAGCCGGGACGGTTCGTCAGCCAGTTAGCCTTCCGGGACCGATGAGGATCAGAGTTCATCGAGAGACGCGCCCCGACCAACACCGAGTGGCGCTAGTCCCCAGGGGTGTCACCTCCCTTTTCGAGGCCCGGCACGACGTCATCGTGCCACCGGGTGCCGGCATGTCTGCTGGGTTCAGCGATGCGCAGTACGCCGCGGCCGGTGCCACAGTCGAGGATTCGATCGGCTGCGACCTGCTCCTCGGCGTCGGCCCCTTGACGGCCGCCGAGGCTTCCGGGGCGAGCCGGGTCGTCGGATTCCTCAACCCGCTGAGCGACCTGCCGGAGATGCAGAACTTCGCCGCAGCCGGAATCACCGCATACGCCATGGAGTTGGTGCCCCGTACCACCCAGGCCCAGGTGATGGATGCGCTCAGCAGCCAGGCCACCGCAGCCGGCTACGAGGCTGTCCTGTTCGCCGCTTCGGCCTCACCGCACTTCTTCCCGATGCTGATGACGGCAGCAGGCACGATCAGGCCGGCCAAGGTACTGATTCTCGGCGCCGGTGTGGCCGGCCTGCAGGCGATAGCCACGGCGCGGCGCCTCGGTGCGGTGGTTTCGGGCTACGACATCCGGCCGGCGGCGCGCGAGCAGGTCGAGAGCCTCGGTGCCTCGTTCGTGGGAGGCCCGGTAATGGACGAGTCCGAGATGAGCGGCGGATATGCCAGAGAGGTCGACGAAGAGACCAAGGCCGCACAGCAGGAGGCGCTGTCGGCCGCCGTCGCCGAGGCCGACGCCGTCATCACCACCGCCCAGGTGCCGGGGCGAAGAGCTCCTTTGCTGGTCACCACGGCGATGGTCGAGAGCATGCGCCTGGGCGCCGTCATCGTGGACCTGGCGGCGGCCACCGGAGGGAACTGCGAGGTGACACAGGCCGGGGCCGTTGTGGACCACGGCGGCGTGATGGTGCACGGGCCGCTGGACCTCGCCTCGCGCACCGCCCGGGACGCAAGCGAGATGTACTCGCGCAATATCACCGCGCTCGTCGTCCACCTCTTCGGCGAGGATGGGGCGGCAGACGACCCGGAGGACGAGATCGCAACCGGGACCTGCGTCGCCCGCGACGGCAAGGTGGTCCATGGGCGGGTCCGCGCCGCTCTCGAGGGGCTGGGTTGATGCCGGAGCTGATGCTGGATCCGGTAGTCATCGGGATCATCGTCTTCGTGCTTGCCTCCTTCGTGGGCTTCGAGGTGATCACCAAGGTGCCGCCCACCCTCCACACCCCGCTCATGTCCGGATCGAACGCCATCTCCGGCATCACGCTGGTCGGAGCGATCCTGGCGACCGGTTCCGGCAGCGGGACCCTCGGTACCGTGCTCGCCTTCGTGGCAGTCGTCTCGGCGACGATCAACGTCGTCGGCGGGTTCCTGGTCACCGACCGGATGCTCGGCATGTTCCGCAAGCCGAAGCGCTCGGAGGACGACTCATGAGCCTCGAGGCGACAACGCTCCTCTATCTCGTGGCGGCCGCCGCCTTCATCATCGGGCTCAGACGCCTCGGATCTCCTCGCACCGCCCGATCCGGCAACACGATCGCCGCCGCCGGGATGCTCATGGCCGTCCTGGTGACCCTCATCGATGCCGATGTGTCGTGGGGCGTCCTCGGCGCCGGATTGGCCGTCGGAGCGGTCCTCGGCGGAGCCGCCGCCATCCGGGTGCAAATGACGGCGATGCCCCAGCTCGTCGCGGCCTTCAACGGGTTCGGCGGAGTGGCGTCGGCCCTGGTCGCCGGGGCCGTATTCGTGCGAGCAGAAACGCCTTCACTTCCGACCGAGACGATCCTGACGATGATCCTCTCGGTCGCCATCGGGGCCATCACCTTCACCGGGAGCATGATCGCCTTCGCCAAGCTCCAGGGACTGATCGGCGGCTCCCCGTTGACCTATCCCGCCCAGAAGCTCCTCAACGGCCTGCTGGGGATCGGCCTGGTGGCCGCCGCGGTGTGGGCGCAGGTGGGCAGGGATTCGCTCCCCTTCTGGCTGGTGGGCGCGGTGGCACTCGTGCTCGGCGTCCTGGCCGTCGTTCCGATCGGCGGCGCCGACATGCCGGTCGTCATCGCCCTGCTCAACTCTCTTTCGGGGCTGGCGGCAGCCGCCACCGGGTTCGTCATCAGCAACTCCGCGCTGATCATCGGAGGGGCGCTCGTCGGTGCCTCGGGCCTCATCCTCACCAAGCTCATGACCGAGGCGATGAACCGGACCCTCGCCAACGTGCTGTTCGGGGCGTTCGGCGGCACCGCCGCCGGAGGACCCACCGGCGGGGACGTCACGACGACCACCCCCGACGATCTCGCCATCGCCCTGGCCTACGCCTCCCAGGTGGTCGTCGTGCCGGGATACGGCCTGGCCGTCGCCCAGGCCCAACACGCCCTACGCGAGGTGGCCACGGCCCTCGAAGCACGCGGGGTCCCCGTGTCCTACGGCATCCATCCCGTGGCCGGCAGGATGCCCGGTCACATGAACGTGCTGCTGGCCGAGGCCGATGTGCCGTACGACCGGCTGCTCGACCTCGACCAGACCAACAACCTCCTCGCCCGGACCGACGTGGCGCTGGTGCTGGGCGCCAACGACGTAGTCAATCCCTCCGCCCGTGACGATCCCTCGAGTCCGATCTACGGCATGCCGATCATCGAAGTCGACAAGGCCACGATGGTCGTCGTGGTGAAGCGGAGCCTGAGCCCGGGCTTCGCCGGCATCGACAACCCACTCTTCTACCACGACGGCACCCGGATGCTGTTCGCCGATGCCAAGCAGGCACTGACGGACCTCGGGAGCGCCCTCGAGGATGTTTAGTGGTGTGTCGCGGAAATAATCGCCGCATCTCTCCGGCCCTCAGCTCCCCTGACTTCGCCTTCCTCCTCGAAGCAGTCCCGACTGCGCCTCCGTCGTCAGGCTGTGCCAGATGGCGCCGATGGCTCGGAGATACGCTGTCGCTATTTCCGCGACACACCACTCTGAGCTCGCTGAGCAACACATGTCACTCATCTCCTAATGCATGTAGGTGAGGCCCTGCGCCGGCGCCGGATGGTTCGCCGCTTCACCGGCGGTCCGATCGAGTCCGATGCAGCAGAACGCATCGCCGCAGCC
The DNA here is from genome assembly GCA_036478235.1 of Acidimicrobiia bacterium. Lineage (GTDB taxonomy): Bacteria > Actinomycetota > Acidimicrobiia > Spongiisociales > UBA11373 > JACZWZ01. The sequence continues at coordinate 9,167 of JAZGDZ010000061.1, forward strand.
GCCACCCGCGCCCCCACCGCCGGCAATGCCCAGGGGATCACAGTGATCTCGGTGACCGACGCCGGCAAGATCGGCGAGATCGCCCGAGCTTGCGGCGAGGAGCGCTACGTCGAGCGCGGCTTCGACCCCTGGCTGTCGACCGCCGCTCAGCACATCGTGCTGTGCGCAGAGCCCGAGCGGTATCGGGAGCGGTACTCCGAGCCGGACAAGGACCAGGCGGTGCTCGATGCCGTGCCCTGGTGGTGGGTGGACGCCGGCGCATCGCTCATGGCGGTTCTGCTCTCGGCGGTGGATCACGGTTTGGCAGCGGGCTTTCACGGGGGGCACGGTGCCGACGGAGTACGAGAGGTGCTGGGAATCCCCGACGAGGTCCTCGTCGTCGGTGTGGTCGCGATCGGTCATCCCGCTCCCGACCAGAGATCATCGTCCCTGGATCGACCGAAACGTGACGACGCAGTGCGCCGGGAGCGGTGGTGAAGTAGCGCTCGGGTCCTCCAGCGTGCGGCAATGTCAGGCAGAGGGCAACGCCCGGCGGCTCCCGAGACGGTCTACCCGCTATGTGGAACAGTTGGCGTCGACCCACACCTCGATGGCCTCGAAGGCCGCGCCGCTCTCACCGGAGAAAGCTGTCTCAAAGACGACTTCGACCTCGGCCTCGTCCATCTGTGCCGCATCGAAGTCGGCCGCCTCGAATAGATCGAAGAACGGAGCGAACGAATCGACTTGGATCTCGACCGAGAGACGAATCTCATCCGGAGCCACCTTTACCGATTCATCCAAGAGGTCCCTCCCCCTCCGAAGCAACTCGCGGACCTCATCGGGGGGGAGTTCGAACGGATCACCCATTTGGTCGAACTCGGCGTCGATCTCACAAAACCGCTCCGGGTCAGCAGCGTCGTCACCGCACGCCGCCACCACCAGCAAGAGCATTATCCCCACGACAACGACCCGCCCGGCACGCGATGATCCAATCATCTTCCACTCCCTCTGCTGAGTCGACTCCTCACAACACTCATCTCACCCCCGTAGACGTACAGCGCGGCGCCATCGGGTGACACGACGAAGGAGAAATCGCTCACCCCCTTCCGTCACCCGAAAGACCAAGCCGCTTACCGACACGATCAGCGGTGGGTGATGAGACGCTCAGCCGGTCCCAGGGAAACTCGAAACAGACGGAGAGCGAGCAAGAACAACCACAGCAACACCGTTGCGCCGAAGACGCGCTGGAGGAGGCCGACCCAGCGCGTCAGCATGACTTCCTCATTTGCCAGCAAGAACACGACCATCAACACAGCCGCACCGGACCCGAGCCAGCGCGACCGTGCTTCCAGGTCTCGCCACCTCGAGTCCGAGCGCAGGCGGCGAGGCAGCACGAACGCCGAGACGATCACAGCCATAAAGCCCAGGCCGGCAGTCAACGAGTGGACCTGACCGATAGCCGTTTCTGGGGCATTCGCCGGATCCGCAGGAAACACGCCATTCCCGATTGCGGCGAGCAAACCGAAGGCGGCGATCAGCGCCGGACCCAGAACCGACCCCGCACCGTGGTTGATACCCCGATGAAGGCCTACGGCCAGTCCGATGGTCAGCAGCCCGAGGACGATGAAGTTGACAGACTGAGCCCACGGTGTTGGAGCCCCGGTCTCTGACAGCGCGCTGATGCCCTGAGACACATGGCTGTACCCACTCCGGGTTTCACCAATGATGAAGGCGACTACCAGAAACAGTGCCGAACCGACCATGCCACCGACGGCCAACCACCTGTTGAGCATCGAGGACTCCGCGGGCTCAGTCGGCCCGATCAAGCCCACTCGGCAGCGACAGCGGATTGTTCGACGAGCCGGTCCTGCCGGCCTGTCTCGCGGTACACCCGAGCTGCGGTAACGGCTATCCATAGGAGTAACGCTCCGGCGAAGATCCGCTGCGCGATACCGGCGAGGGACTGAGCGTCCAGGGCCTGGGTGACGATGAACCAGACGAGGCCGACGAGGGCCACCAGAGCGGCCCCCCGGGTGAACCGGACGTGGGACCGCCATCTGGCGTCACTTTGCCAGCGTCGCGCCAGGATCAACATGCCGGCGATGGCGGCTACGAACCCGGCAAGGCCGGTGATGTTGTGGAGCAATCCGATGGTTGTCTCTCCCTGGCAACCAACGTCGCATGGCAGGAGCCCGTTGGCAATGGAACTGGACAGACCGAAGAACCCGATCAATGCCGGACCGAGGTAGGGCGGTCCGAGGACGCGAGCCAATGCCCAGACGAACCCGAGCACGAGAACTCCCATCATGAGAAAGTTGAGGTTCTGGAGGAGCGCATACTCTGCACCCTCCCCTCCCAGCTCGCTGATCTTCTGACTGACGTGGCTATACCCGTCGTACACGACGCCGCCAACAATGACCAGCAACGTGAACAGGATCGGCCCGATCACGCCGCCCAGCGCCGCCAGCCGGACCGCTCCGCCGCGCTCACCCATGCTCCGCTCACCCATCTCCATCATTCCTTCCCAATCCACGATGACACTCTATTGAGTAGATTATACTCTATCGTTTAGGATAGCTTCATGTCAACCAATCGTCCCTATCGATCGACTCTGCGTGAGGAACGAGCCCGGGATACCAGGCTCCGGATCCGCAAGAGCGCCCGCAGGCTCTTCGCCACCCACGGATTCTCCAAGACGACCATCGCCCAGATCGCAGAAGACGCCGGAGTGGCACCACAGACGATCTACGCCGTGTTCGGCAGCAAAGGCGGCGTCGTCGGCGAGATGCTCGAAGACCTCGAGGAATCGGCCGACCAGGATGCCTGGGTTGCCGGGATGCTCGCCGAACAAGACCCACACCGCCAGCTCCGCATCTTCGTCTCATGGATCCGCACTTTCTTCGAGAAGGGCGCGCCGGTCCTGCGCGCCGCCGTCGCCGCCCGTAGCGATCCCGAAGTCGCCGCCATGGCGGAGCGAGGAGACGACAACCGCCGAAAGGGCACCGCGCAGCTCACGCACGTTTGGTCGCGTAAGGGAGTGCTGCACAAGGGACTGAAGCCCACAGATGCTGCCGAACGTCTCTGGCTCCTCACCAGTGTCGAGCAGTACCTGGTCGCTACCGATGGTCTCGGCTGGACACCCGACCACTACGAGCGTTGGCTCGGCGACCTACTCGAGCGCGAGCTGCTGGAAGCAGAAACGCCATAGTTCTCCGGGAAAGCAAGCCCGGGCTTCCCGACCAAAGCGCAATCTGAGCAGGAAAGCGACTCCGCTCACTCCCGCGCCGGTAACCGGACGCCACCCTCGTGCACCGCCCGGTGATGCCGTCTGCAGAGGAGAATGAGGTTGTCGAGGCTGGTGGGCCCGCCGTCAGCCCAGTGGCGGAGGTGGTGGGCGTCGCACCAGCGATGCGGACGATCACACCCGGCGAATCGGCAGTGGCGGTCGCGGATGATGAGCGCCTTGCGGATTGCAGCCGGGATCGTGCGGGTGGCTCGCCCCACATCGAGGATCTCCGACTCCCCTCGGGTGATGATCCGCGACACGGAGGAGTCGCAGGCGATGCGGCGAGCAGTCTCGGAAGTGATGACCGTGCCATCGTCGAGCTCGCACGGCTGACCGGGCTCACCCTGCAGAGCCTCGAAAGAGACGATGGCAGACAGGTGCGGCCGGACTCCCCCGGCTACCGGCGTGTTGCCGTGAGCGAGGTGATCGGCGCACAGATCCACGAGGGCGTCGGCGCGGCGCTGCGCCGGATTCCGAGGATCGTCGGGATCGAGTTGCTGCGAATCGGTGAGTGATCGCAGCGCGGTCAACACGATCTGACCACCTTCGGGACCGAGTTCGCCGTCGATGCGGACCATCCCGCCCATGGTCTCGGAGACATGAAGGTGGCGCCTGTCGTGGAGATGGTCGGCGTCGCCGGCCGCGGCCTCCTGATCGGCTGCCTGCTTCCAGTACTCCACAGCGCGGCGGGCATCGGATGCCGACAGACCGCTGATGGTGTCCACCAGTACCTGTTCGTCGCGGGCGAAGATCTCAGGGACCACCCGGGCTGCCGCCAACAGCAGCGCCACCCGAGGTCGATCCAACCCCGCAGTGCCATACGCCTCACGAAGACCTGGATGCTTTCGGAGAGCCCGTGCCTCTACGACGCGACGCGCGGCCTCGCCGGCCGACACTCCGAGACGATCCCGCACCAATGCCGCGGTACTCAGATAGCCGGTGTCCTCGTAGGAGCCATCCTTGTCGATCAAGCCCAGCAGCTCGGCCGCCCTGGCCTGGAGAATCGTGACCTCACGGCACACCCGCACATACTCATTGGCCGGGCTCTCGACCCAGCGGGTGTCGGGGCGCTCCGCCTCAAGCGTCGTCATTCATCCAACATACGACTCGGGTGCGACACGAATCCGGCGCCGGGCCCGGCATCGAACAACCAGACCCCCATCCGCAGACCGGCCCTGCCGCCTCTGCAAACCCCCACCGTTGGTGCCACGCGGCTGCGCCGCGCCCGTCCACCCCCCCACCAGCTCGCTGCGCTCGCTGACTCCCCCGCAAGGGGAGAGTGATCCTGCGCTCGCTGACTCCCCCGCAAGGGGAGAGTGACCCTGCGCCACCGCACACCTAGGCTCGCCGACCGGAGGATGCCCATGCCGCAAGAAGCGATGATCCGCCTCGAGGCGGTGACCAAGGTGTTCCCCGGTATGGCGACTCCGGCGGTCGATCGTCTTTCACTCGACATCGCCGAGGGCGAGATCGTCGTGCTGGTAGGCCCTTCCGGATGCGGCAAGACGACGACGCTGAAGATGATCAACCGGCTGGTCGAGCCCACCTCCGGCCGGCTGCTGGTGGGCGGCACCGACACCGGGACCATGGAGCCCCACGTGTTGCGCCGCTCCATCGGCTACGTCATCCAGCAGATCGGGCTGTTCCCGCACCGCACGATCGCCGACAACATCGCCACCGTTCCCCGGCTGCTGGGATGGGACGAGTCCAGGACCCAGGCCCGGATCGACGAACTCATCGAGCTGGTCGAACTGGAGCGAGAGATGCGTAACCGCTACCCGCGCGAGCTCTCCGGCGGGCAGCGGCAGCGGGTCGGCGTGGCCCGGGCGCTTGCCGCCGACCCTCCGGTCCTCCTGATGGACGAGCCGTTCGGCGCGGTGGACCCGATAGTCCGCTCACGCCTGCAGGACGAGCTGCTGGCGCTGCAGGAGCGAGTCCGCAAGACGATCGTGTTCGTCACCCACGACATCGACGAGGCCATCCGGCTCGGCGACCGGGTGGCGCTGCTCAACGTCGGAGGGATTCTCGAGCAGTACGACTCCCCGGCCGAGATCCTGCGGGAGCCGACCAATGCCTTTGTGGAGAACTTCCTCGGCACCGACCGGGGCATCAAGCGGCTGTCGCTCATCCCGGTCGGACAGGTCGAAGTGGAGGAAGGCCCGGTCGTCACCGTGGGCGCCTCCGTCGAGGAGGCCCACGCCTGCATGGAGCGCTACGGGGTGGACTGGTTCGGCGTGCGCGACAGAGACACCCTGCTCGGCTGGGCCTGGGGACACGAACTCGGCGAGACCCTCCCCGACCGAGAAGCGCTCAGGTCATTCAACGTGCGTCTCAGCGCCGAGGACTCGCTGCGAGAAGCCCTCGACACCGTGATCACTTCACACACCAAGGTGGCCCCTTTGTTCGACGGAGAGCGCTACCTGGGAATGGTGACGGTCGAACAGATCAGCCAGGAAGTGGTCGAGTGATCATCGCCCAGGCCAACGATGCCTTCTTTCGCTGGGATTGGGTCTTCGGCCATCTGGACGACATCCGGGACAAGGTCGTCGAGCATCTGGTGCTGACCGGCATCGCCCTCGGCGTCGGGCTGGCCATCTCCATCGTGCTGGCCCTCATCGGTCTGCGCTTCCGGCGCGCCTATCCGCCGATCACCTGGATCACCGGAACCTTCTACACCATCCCGTCGCTGGCGCTGTTCGCCTTCCTCGTGCCGATCACCGGATTCACCCTGCTCAGCGCCGAGATCGGCCTCGTCTCCTACACGCTGCTCATCCTGATCCGTAACATCGTGGCCGGGATCGACGGTGTAGACCCGGCGGTGCGTGAGGCTGCCGCCGGCATGGGCTACGGCCGGCGCCGGCTCTTTCTGGAGATCGAACTCCCGCTGGCGCTCCCCGTCATCGTGGCCGGCTTGAGAATCGCCGCCGTCACCACAGTCGGGCTGGTCACGGTCACCGCCCTCATCGGCCAGGGAGGGGTCGGCTTCTTCATCCTCGACGGCCTCAACCGCTTCTTCTCAACCGAGATCGTGCTCGGCACCGCCCTCGCCGTGATCATCGCCGTCACCATCGATGTGGGCCTGGTCCTGGTGGAGCGCGCATTGACCCCGTGGGCCAGAAGCAGGAAGTCGGCGTGATGGAGTTCCTCACCGACCTCGGGAAATGGTTCCTGGAGAACTGGGACGGCAGCGGCGGATACCTCAACCGCACCTGGGAGCACATCGAGGTCTCCGGTGCCGCCCTCATCACGGCGGCCGTGATCGCCGTGCCCCTGGGCGCCTGGTTCGGCCACACCGGCCGCGGCGGCCTTGCCGTCGTCTCGGTGGTCAACGTCGGCCGGGCGCTCCCATCATTCGGCATCGTGGCGCTCGCCCTGCCGATCACCATCCGGATCGCAAATGCGGTCCCGTTCATCTCCAGCGGGCTCGGATTCTTCCCTATCTTCATCGCCCTCTTCGCCCTGGCGCTCCCCCCGATCTTCACCAACACTTATGCCGGAGTCCAGGGAGTGGACGCCGAGATCGTCGAGGCCGCCCGCGGCATGGGCGTCACCGAGGGGCGCCTGCTGCGGCAGATCGAGATTCCGATGGCGGCTCCGGTGATCCTCACCGGGATCCGGCTGTCGGCGGTGGCGGTCGTAGCCACCGCGCCGCTGGGTGCCCTCGTCGCATACGGGGGACTGGGCCGCTACATCATCGACGGATTCGCCATCCAGGACGACATCCAGATAGTCGCTGGAGCCCTGTTGGTGGCTGCGCTGGCGATGCTGACGGAGATCACCTTCTCCATCTCGGAGCGCTGGGTCGTACCGGAGCCGCTGCGACGCGGCCGCGGCGTCCCTCGGCTCGACCGGGCCGTCTCGCAACGGGTGGCCTGACACTTCCTTGGAACAGCCACGCCGGTACGGTTGTTTTGTTCCTCGTCGACCGCCCCCGGGTCGACGCCAACTAAAAAAGCAATCGAGAGGAGATACCCATGCGGAATTCCTTCCGCATCCGGGCCGTTGGGGCGACCCTCCTCGCCTTTGCGCTCGTAGCGAGCGCATGTGGCGATGACGACGGGTCGGGTGACGTCCCGGCTGATGGACCGACGATCACCGTTGGGTCCACCAACTTCGGCGAACAGCTCATCTTGGGCGAGATCTACGCCCAGGTGCTCGAGTCCGCCGGATACCCGGTCGAGCGTGCATTCAATCTCGGCGCCCGCGCGGTGGTGAACCCGGCGCTGAAGTCCGGGGAGATCGACCTCCTGGTCGAGTACACCGGCACCTTGCTGACCTTTGAGGGCGGAACTGCGTCGACCGACTCGGAAGAGACGTATAACGCTCTCGTTGAGGCACTCGCCGCCTCCGATCTGGTTGCGGCCGCTTATGCGCCCGCCCAGGACAAGAACGGCATCGTCGTCACGGCCGACTTTGCCAGTGAGCGCGGCGTGTCGACGACGAGCGGACTCACCGCATTCAACGGTGAGTTGGTCTTTGGGGGGCCGCCGGAGTGCCCCAACCGCGATTTCTGCCTGATCGGGCTCACCGGTGTCTATGGGATCGACTTCGCCGAGTTCAAGCCGCTCGACGTGGGAGGTCCGCTGACGGTCGCTGCCCTCGAGGGCGGAGAGATCGATGTGGCCCTGCTGTTCACCTCGGACGGCGTCATTGCCGCCAAGGGCTTCGTCCTGCTCGAGGACGACAAGAACCTGCAGCCGGCGGAGAACATCGTCCCGGTACTCCGCCAAGAGCTCGTCGACGCCTACGGGCAGGATCTGATCGACCTGCTCGACAGCGTGAGCGCCGAGATCACGACGGCGGAGCTCTCCGAGCTCAACAAGCGTTTCGGTCTCGACGCCGAGGACGCCGACGTCCTCGCCGAGGAATGGCTGGCGGCTAACGGCTTCTAGCCGAACCGACATGAGCACGGCGAATCGCCCGGGGACTCCTCTCGAGGATCCCCGGGCGTCGCTGTCTCTGCTCGACTACCGCCGTCGGGTAGCGGACATCTACCGGGAGGTGCGGGGGCTCGAGGCGGCAGCAGGCCACGCCCTGTGGCTGGAGCGACGCAACGATCTCTTCTCCACCCACCCGCAATCTCCGGTCCCACCGGAACAACGGGGTTCGTTCTCCGGGCTGAAGGTGTTCTCCTACGATCCTGCCCTGCGGGTAGAAGCCGCCGTCACACCCACAACGCCTTCCCGCCTCGAGATTCCCCACAGTGGAGAGGGCACGACCCCGGCCCGCGCCTTCGGCTCGGTCGAATTCGAAGTCGGCGGAATGGCCTGTCGGCTGACGCTGTATTGGCTGGACGAATACGGCGGAGGGGTCTTCCTTCCGTTGCGCGATGCCACCAGCGGTACCGAGACGTACGGAAGCGGCCGCTATCTCCTGGACGGGGCGAAAGGGGCCGACCTAGGGTCGGACGCCACCTCGATCGTCCTCGACTTCAACTTCGCCTACCACCCCTCTTGCGTGTACGACGCCCGCTGGTCGTGCCCGCTGGCCCCTCCGCAGAACCGACTCGACGCCGCCATCCGTGGCGGAGAGCACCTCTGAGCCCGGGTTGGCCCGCGCTGTGGGAGCAGCCATCATCCAACGCATGAGCATCGCAGTCGGCGCGGCCGGCGAGTCTGGATGGTGATCGATCCGATCACGAGCCCGTCGAATCCCCGCATCAAGGGCCTCGTGCGGCTGCGGAAACGGCGCCACCGAGACGACTCGGGGACCTTTCTGATCGAGGGCTTCCGTGAGGTGCAACGCGCCGTGGAGTGCGGCATCGAGATCGAGACGCTCTACACCTGTCCCCCGCTCTACATGGGGTCCAACGAGGCCGACTTGGCACGTCGGGCGGCGAGCTCGGACACGGAGATGGTCGAACTCGCCGAGGCCCCGTTTCGCAAGGCCTCCTACCGAGACCGACCGGAGGGACTCCTGGCGGTGGCGCGTCAGTTCGACACCCGCATCCAGAGCATTCCCCTCGCCGGAAGCCCGCTGGTCCTCGTCGCCGAGTCGATCGAGAAACCGGGAAACCTGGGGACGATGCTGCGAACAGCCGAGGCGGCCGGACTGGACGGCGTCATCGTCGCCGATGCCACCACCGACCCGTTCAATCCCAACGTGGTCCGAGCATCCCTCGGCACGCTGTTCGCGGTCCCGCTCGCCGTGACCGATTCGACCACGGCGATGAGCCACCTTCAAGCTTCCGGCGTGAGAATCGTCGCCACGACTCCCGACGCCGAGCTGGCGCATCACGCGGCCGATCTGCGCGGCCCGACCGCCATCGTCGTCGGTTCCGAGCAGTACGGGCTGAGCGGCGCCTGGATCGAGGGCGCCGATGAACGCATTGCGATTCCCATGCCGGGCACCGTCGACAGCCTGAACGCGGCCATGGCCGCGGGAATCATCCTGTTTGAAGCCCTCCGTCAGCGAGCCTCTAGGAACCGCCCAGAGCCTCGGACCTGATCTCTCTCGCCTTGCGAGCGATGAAGTACTTGGCCTGCGGGTGGTGGCAGATGAGCGCCGAGGTCGTCTGCTCAGGCTGGTACTGGAACCCGGTCTCCTCCCCAACCTTGATCCCGAGCCTCTCGGCGCCGAGCAGGTCGGCCACCTTCTCGTTGTCTTCGAGGTCGGGGCAGGCCGGATATCCCCACGAGCAGCGGCCGCCCCGGTATTGCTGCTTGAAGAGCCCGGCGAGGCTGGGGCCGTCCTCCTCGGCGAACCCCAACTCCTCCCGGATCCGACGGTGCCAGTACTCGGCCAGAGCCTCGGCCATCTCCACGCCGAGCCCGTGCAGCTTGAGGTAATCGGTATAGCGATCGGCGGCGAACAACTCGGCCGTTCGCTCCGAGATCCTGGCTCCGACCGACACGATGCGGAACGAGGCGTAGTCGACCCCCGGATGGTCGGCCGGTCGGAGGAAGTCGATTGATGCTCTTTGGAAGAAGCAAGGAGGCGGATTCGATCTGGAGACCTGGTGGGCAAAGGTGATTGAGGCCGCAGGGCCAATCGACTTCGACGGCGCCTGAACTCGCGGAGGGGGACGTGGGGGTGTTCGGACGGCTGGCGGCAGGAACCGGGCCCGCAGGTTGACCCACTCGCGTGTGCCGTCGCGCCCGTCCTCGAGTGACCTTGCGAGTCGGCGCTGCACCGGGCTTCACGCCCGCGGGTCTCCCGCGCATCGAAATGTCCCGTGGGCCGGCGAGCGCGACAGTCGGTCGACCCCCCGGCTGGGTGATAAGCCACCATGGGGAGGGTTGGCGCTTGACACGGCGCACTGCCATTATCACCACTACACGCGCTCATCAAGAGCGGTGGAGGGACAGGCCCTGTGAAGCCGCGGCAACCAGCATGTGCACGGTGCCAATGCCTGACCGATGAGCCGCCGAAAGCGGGTCTCCCGCTCGAGGCGCTCGCGAGCGCGTCCGGCGAGAGGAGACCAGCTTGACGTTTGACATCCGCCCCTACCTCGTCGGGTACCCGCGCATCGGCCCAGACCGCGAACTCAAGTGGGCGCTGGAGCGGTACTGGTCTGGCCGTCTCGATCGTGCCGAATTTGACGACCAGATCGCACTGCTGAGGCAAGCACATCTCAACGAGCAACGCGATCTGGTCGGTGACGCGGTCGACGATTTCTTCCTATACGACGAGGTGCTGGAAACTGCCCTGATGTACGGCCTCGTGCCACGTCATCTCAACGGCAACTCCGACGACTTCGCGGTCCTCAGCGACCTCGCCCGGGGTACGCCGGACCAGGAGGCCTGGGAGATGACCAAGTGGTTCGACAGCAACTACCACTTCGTCGTCCCCGAGATCGAAGCCGAGCCGGTCGAGTTCCGGCCCTTGCCGTGGCGCCAGCCTCTCGATAAAACAGCCTGGGCGGTCCTCGGCCCCTACAGCCTCGTCAAGCTCAGCAAGGTCGCCGGCGACGCCGAGAAGCTGGCCGGCGCTCTGGGCAGGACGTTCTGGAGCTGGGTAAACAACCGCGCGGACAGGGATCGGGGGTTCCGGCTCCAGCTGAACGAACCGTGTTTAGGTCTCCTCTTCGACGAAGGCGATCAGATCCTGATCGACCGGGCGTACGCCGACCTCGGCGATCTCGACCTTGTCTCGCCGCCTCTCATCTCCGTTCAGTTCGGCCGTGTCACCGAGGAGACCCTCCTCCTGCTCGGGGCCAAAGGCTTCACCGTGCAGCTCGGACTCCAGACCGCGGCAGCTCTGCAGGACTCAGCCGCTTGGGCGCTCCAACCCGAATACCTCGTGTCCGTCCTGGACGGGCGCAGCGTGTGGCCGGACGACTACGACACGGCCGCCTCCGTATTCGAGCGCTTCGATCTTGGCGGCAAGCCGGTGCGGATCACCACCTCGACTTCCCTGATGTTCCTTCCCTACACGGTCGAAGGGGAGGAGCTGCCGGACGGTTTCCAATTCGCCCGTGAGAAAGCCGCGGCCCTACGGGCCTGGGTCGAGGCCTTGTCGGGTGGACCTCGCCCCTCCGTTCGGTCCGCGCCGATCGGGGAGTTTCCCGAGATCGTGGAACCGGTCACCAGGGCGGCCCGTCCCGAACGCCGGGCCGCTCAGGCCGATCTCGATCTCCCACCGTTCCCGACCACGACCACGGGCAGCCTGCCGCAGACGCCTGAGGTGCGTCAGCTACGTGCCGGCTTCAAGCAAGGCGAGATCGAGCGCAGCGAGTACGAAGCGCGGCTCGACCAACTGTTACGGCAGGCGATCGCGTGGCAGGAGTCGAAGGGTCTGGACGTGTTGGTCCACGGGGAATTCGAGCGCTCCGACATGGTCGAGTTCTTTGCCGAGCAAATGGACGGCTTCTACACGACGGATAACGGGTGGGTGCTGTCGTACGGCAGCCGGTGCACCCGACCTCCCATTCTGGCGGCACCTCCATCGACCTCGAAACCGATGACCGTCCGCGAGTGGCGGGTAGCCCAAGACGCAACGACCAAGCCCGTGAAGGGCATGCTCACCGGCCCGGTCACCATCGTGAATTGGAGCTTCCGCCCGCCAAGGGTGCCCGACGATCGGCTCTTCTGGGCAGTGGCGCGGCCGATCGCCCAGGAGGCCTCGTATCTCGTCGAAGCTGGTGCCAGGATCATCCAGGTGGATGAGCCGGCGGTACGGGAACGGTGGCCCCTCGACACTCCCGACGCCGCCGAACTCCGTGAGGCCTACACCCGGGGCGTCCGAGCCGCTTTGAACCTCGTGTTCTCGGCGCCGCCTGGCATCCAGATGCACACCCACATGTGCTACGGGGACTTCGCAGCCATCGTGCCACTGTGGAGCGATGCCGGCGTAGACGTGGCAGCGATCGAGTTCTCTCGGTCGAAGGACGACACCTACGTCCATCTCTTCTACGAGCTGTTCGAGGATGGTCATCTGAAGATCGGCCCCGGGCTCTTCGACGTCCACAGCCCCCATACTCCGGGATCCGACGTCATGGAGTCGCGGCTTCAGCATTTCCTCGAGTTCATGTCTCCGGAGGACCTTTGGGTCAACCCCGACTGCGGGCTGAAGACCCGAACATGGGACCAGATCGAACTTCAGATCGGCGACATGGTGCAAGCGGCGCACTTAATGCGCGCCGAACTTGGCGAAGGCTGATACTCACCGACAAGAACGAGTGGCTGGAGATCGTGAGGTCAACCCTCCGCTCCTGCCCGACATGACCCCACCCGGCTAAACGACAGCTGGGATCACGTGTTGGTCACGGACAACCCGTTCAAGCGGATCCAGGCTCATCGATCAGGCATTGGCACCGTGCCCGGGGGCCGGTTGCCGCGGCTTCACAGGGCCTGTCCCTCCACCGCTCGTGATGAACGTTTCGTGCCCGGAATCGTAGCCGCCCGACGACACAGTGACGGAAACCCGGCGCTCCCCTGCGGCGGTGCCGTCAGACCCCGTACTCCTCGTCGGTGACCTTGCGACCGATCCACTCCGTCGCTCCCCCGTAGGTGATCGAGAGGTGCAGCATCGCGGCATCGGAGGTCGCCCCGTGCCAGTGCAGCTCCCCCGCAGGTGCATACACGGTGTCGCCGGGCCCGGCTTCGACTCGCTCACCTCCGTCGGTCTGGACGAGTGCTCTCCCTTCGAGCACGTAGAGCACCTGGCCCGCGGGATGGGTGTGCCAGTCGGTGCGCGCCCCCGGATCGAACTGCACACCAAGCACGATGAGATCTGCATCGTGACCAGGCTCGTAGTGCTTTCCGAAGCGGGCCGCTCCGGTGAACCATTCGTCGGGGGCTCGAGCCCAGTCCAGGTCGCCGCCGGGTTGCAGTTCCATCGTGCTCCCTCGTGATCGCGTCCGTGCATCCTAAGAGTCCCTCAATCGAACACTTGTTCGCCTAGACTCGGCGGCCATGCCGCTCCCGATTCAGCGCTCGTTCGACGACCTCGGGGCTCCACTCGCCGAGGTTCCCTTCTGCGTTCTCGACATTGAGACGACAGGCGGCCGAGCCGCCGACATCGGCATCACCGAGATCGGAGCCGTGAAGTACGTCGGGGGACGACTGCAGGGAACGTTCCAGACCCTCGTCGACCCCGGCCTGCCCATCCCTCCCTCCATAATGATTCTCACCGGGATCACCCATGCGATGGTGGTCGACGCCCCGGCTGTGGGCGAGATGATCCCGGCGCTGCTCGAGTTCATCGGAGATGCGGTCGTGGTCGGCCACAACGTCCGCTACGACCTTTCCTTCATCAACGCCGCCGCCGAGCACCACGGCTACGGCAGGCTCCCCAACCGCTCGGTGGACACCGCGGCGTTGGCTCGTCGGCTGATGCGATCCGAGGTGCGCAACCTGAAGCTCGGAACCCTGGCTGCGCACTTCCGCTCACCGGTCACCCCCAACCATCGGGCTCTCGCCGACGCCGAGGCGACTGCCCATGTCCTGTGGTGCCTGCTGGAAAGGGCGGGAACTCTCGGAGTCACCCACCTCGAGGACCTGCTCGCTCTCCCTCGCGCTCGGGGGGCGTCCACCTACAGCAAGATCCGGCTCACCGAAGCACTCCCGCGACGGCCCGGGGTCTACTTCTTCCGCGATCGCAACGACGAGATCATCTACGTCGGGAAGGCCAAAAACCTCAGGTCGCGGGTCCGCTCGTACTTCTACGGCGACACACGCCGATCGGTCGCCACGATGCTGCGGGAACTCGACCGGGTCGACCATCGGGTGTGTGCCACGGAGTTGGAAGCCGAGGTGACCGAACTGCGGCTCATCAGGGCTCATCGTCCCCGGCACAACCGGCGCTCCAAGCCCGTCCGCAGCGCCCACTGGATCCGGCTCACCGAGGAGGCCTTTCCCCGGCTCGCGCTGGCGCGCACGGTCAAGGAGCGGGCCCTTGCCCGCATCGGGCCTTTTCGAGGTCGCAGCTCGGCCCGCCTGGTGCTGGAGGCTCTGTGGGATGCGACGCCGGTGCGCCGCTGCACCCACCCACCCGGCAGCCGCTCGGCGCCGTGTTCGTTCGCTCAGATGGGTACTGCGCTGTGCCCCTGCGACGGAACCCTCGATCCCACCGAGTACGCCACGGTGGTCGAGCGGCTTTGCGACGGCCTCGACCGTTCGCCGGAGGTTCTCCTCAAACCCCTGACGGAGCGAATCACCGACCTTGCCGCCCGGCAGCGGTTCGAGGAAGCGAGCTGGGTGCGCGATCGCTACCGGGCGCTGGAGCGGGCGTTGGAGCAGCGCCGGGCGTGGTCGGCTCTGCAAGGGGCCGGGACCATCCGAGCCGTAGGCGGTGACGGGGGGGCCTCGATCGAGCGGGGGCATCTGGCGGCCGCCTGGCCGGATGGACCCGCACCCCCCCTCCTTCCGGCGCCATCCGGTCCGGGGAACGATGAGGTGGCCGCCACGGTCGGAGACGCCGAGGAGGCCAGGCTGATCTGGAAGTGGCTCCTACGGCCCGACACGATCGTGCTGGAAGCCTCCAGACCCCTCGACATCGATGCCGCCCGGGTGCCTCGCCTCGAACGCATCGCAGTCTGAAGGTGTCCGCGCCTCTAGGCGCGGACACGGCGACCTGGGAAGGGACCCAGGTCGCACAACGATGAGCCGTACGGCGAAGAGCCATAAACAAGGAGTCCGCGTCTATCGGCGCGCCTCGATGGCCCGCGCCATGACGGCGGGATCGACGTTGCCGCCGCTCAGCACTACGACAACCGGGCCCGCCCCCGGCACCCGGCCGGCGAGGAGCGCGGCGAGGCCCACCGCACCTCCCGGCTCGACGACGAGCTTGACCTCGTCGAAGGCAAACCGCATCGCCCCGAGCACCTCTTCATCGCTGGCGACCACCGCGCCGGCCAATCGGTCCCGGTTGATCGCAAACGTGATCTCTCCGGGTTGCGGCTGCAGCAACGCGTCGCAGATGCTCGGCTCTGTGGAATCGACCCGAATTCGTTCACCCGCCTCGAGGGATCGACGGTGGTCGTCGTACCCGGCAGGCTCTGCCGCCAGGACGGTCACGTCGAGATCCTCCACTTCGACTGCAAGGGCGATCCCGGCGGTGAGCCCACCTCCGCTCGCCGGCACGACGACCGTCGCCTCGATCACCTCGTTTGCGATGAGATCCTCGACGATCTCGAGGCCGACACTCCCCTGCCCGGCAATGATCCACGGATGGTCGTAGGGCGGTACGACAACGGCGCCCGACTCCTCGGCGATCCCAGCGGCGATCGCCTCGCGATCGCCGCTGGCCCTGTCGTAGGGCACCACAGTCGCTCCAGATCGCTTGGTGTTGCGCATCTTGATCGGCGGGGCGTCATCCGGCATGACGATCGTGGCGGGAATGCCAAACCGAGCCGCCGCTGCGGCAACGCCTTGGGCATGGTTTCCCGACGAGTAAGCCACCACCCCGCGAGCGCGAGCCTCCGCATCGAGCGACGCCACGAAGTTGAGAGCACCCCGCACCTTGAACGACCCGGTGTGCTGCAGGACCTCCGCCTTGAGCCAGACCTCTCGGCCCTCGATGGTGGTCCGCAGCATCGGCGTGCGTACCACGGCATCCCCGATCCGCGCCCGCGCCTCCAGGACATCCGCTCGGGTGGGAAGGGTCTCGGGCACGGCAGGAAACGCTAGTGCCCTCGGGATTCGCCCGGCACGCTCGGCCGGCTCCGTACACTCGACACGTGCCCCGACGCCTCAAATCGCTGGTTCTCGCCGCCGTCATGGTGGTGGGCGCCTGCACCGGCGCGACAGTCGATCCCGCAGGAATCGATCCGCTTCTGCCGACGGATGCCGCGGCCGTTCGGTCGCTGCTGGCCGATTCGGAGCAGCCCGTGGTGCTCAATGTCTGGGCCTCGTGGTGCACCCCGTGCCGATCCGAGGCGCCCCTGCTGCGGCAGGCCCACCAGCAGTTCGGCGACCGAGTGCGCTTCGTCGGCATCGACGTGCGCGACTCGCAAGATGGAGCACGGTCCTTCATCGCCGAGTTCGGGCTCGACGGATACGAGCACTTCTTCGACCGCCCCGGGGCCGTTCCCGCCGCCCTCGGAGGCTTCGGGGTGCCGCTCACCTTCTTCTACGCACCGGGCGGGTCGCTGGTGCGGCTCCACTCCGGGGTGATCGACGAGCGCACGCTGGCTCTCCAGATCGACGAGTTGATCCGGGGCGGCGGCTGATGGAGTTCACCCTCCTGGGCGCGGTGGCGATCGCGGTGGGTCTGATGTACGCCACGCTGTGGTTCGAAGGAGGGCGAACCAACGCCGCAGACTGCACCCGGGACGTGTGGGACGCACTGATCACGGGGGCCATGGCCGGACTCGTCGTGGGCCGCCTCGTGGCGATGGGGCGCGGCGGGGTCAACCCGGTCACCAATCCGGGCGACATCCTCATCGTGCGCGCCGGCGTCGACACCATCGCCGCCACCGTCACCGCGTTGGTCGGCTTCGGCTTCATGGTCCGCCGCGACCTCTGGTGGATGGCGGATTCGGCGGCACCCGCCGCCGTCGCCGGCCTTGCGGGCTGGCATGCCGGGTGCCTGGTGCGCGACGCCTGCCTCGGCACCCCGTCGGACCTACCGTTTGCGGTCGCTCAGACAGGTAGCAACATCACCCGCCACCCCGTCGAGATCTACGCCGCTCTGCTGCTGCTCGGCGTGGCCGTGCTGCTGATCGCCTGGAAGCGCTCGCGACCGGCTGCGGGCGTGGTCGCTTCGGTCGCGGCACTCGCGATCGCCGTGGTGAGGATGGCCACAGAACCGATGCGACCGGTGCTCGGCCCCAGCCTCATTACCTGGTACGGCGCCGCCGCGGTGCTCGCTGCAGCGGTTCTGGCGTGGCGAGTCCGCTCGGTCCGCTGCGCCGGAGGCACCTGAGCGCCGCCGTACACTCGGCGGCTGATGACCCCCACCAGCAACGTCTCACTGCGCGCCGTGGCCGTGCGACGCACCGGGTCGCTCGTGCTCCGCAACGTCGACCTCGACATCGGCCCCGGCACCGCCGTCGCCGTCTTCGGACCGAACGGATCGGGCAAGACCACGCTGCTCCGGGTTCTCGCCACGTTGCTGCGGCCATCGCAAGGGCACGGAGAGGTCCTCGGGGCGACCCTGGGCACCGCCGCCGTCGAGGGGGTACGGAGGCGAATCGGGCTCGTCGGTCACGAGCCGGCCCTGTACCCCAACCTCACCCTCGGCGAGAACCTGGAACTGGCGGCGACTCTGCTGGGAGGCGCGGGGAGGGCCGCGGCCGCGGATGTGCTCGACCGGGTCGGGCTGGCCGCTGCTGCGGATCGACGCGCCTCCCGATCGTCCAACGGCATGCGGCGGCGAGTGGAGTTCGCCCGCATGATGCTGATCCGACCCGACCTGCTCCTCCTCGACGAAGCACACGTGGGGCTCGATCCGGCCGCATGGCGTCTGGTGGGCCATCTCGTCGACGACGTCACCGCTCGAAACGGCAGCGCCCTGATCGTGGCCCACGAGCAGGACCGGGTGCGTCCCCTCGTCACCAGAGCGGTCGAACTCGTCGACGGCACGGTGCGCGAGGTGGTGGCATGAGCCTCCCCCGCCAGGTTTCGGCCCTCATGCGGTTCGAACTGCGCGACGAGCTGCGCGCCGGCGAAGTGGGACTCATCGTCCTGCCCTTTGCCGCGGTGGCGTTGCTCATCATCCCGATGGCAGTCGGAATAGACACTCCCCTGCTGGCGCGCATCGGACCGGGAATCTACTGGTCAATCGTTCTCCTGTTCGGGATCGTCGTCACCCAGCGGCAGAGCGCCGTGGCGAATCCGGCGGCACGCGACATGCTCCGGCTGCTGGCGGTCGACCCGGCGGCGCGCTTCGCCGCCTCCGCCCTCGCCAGCACCATGCTCCTGCTGGCGTTCGAGATCGCGGCCGGCGGGATCACGCTTCTCCTCTACGACCCGACCCTCCAGTCCTGGTGGTGGCTCGTCGTGCTTCTCCCCCTCACCGCGGCCGGCCTGGCGATGATCGGGACCATCGCCGGCAACATCGCAAGCGGCCTGGAGACCCGATCGTCGCTGGTGCCGCTGATGGTGGCCCCCGTGGCGGTTCCCGTGCTGCTCGGGGCCGCACAAGCCACGGAGGGCTTGCGCGTGGGCAGCGGTATCCTGCGGTGGGTGCTCCTGCTTGCCATCGTCGACACCGTGCTGGCCGTCGCCGGGGTGCTCACAGCACGACCTCTGGAGGAATCCGCCTCGTGAAGGCACGACCCCTCGACGTCGCAGCAGCCGGCACACTGCTGTTCGCGCTCGGCGCCGGCCTGTTGGTGCCCCCGGACGCCGTCCAGGGCGACCTGCAGCGGATCATGTACGTCCACGTCCCCTCGGCATGGCTCGCCTACCTCTCGTTCACGGTGACGCTGATCGGGAGCGTCACCTATCTCGTCACCCGCAGGATGCGCTGGGACCACCTCGCCGGAGCCGCGGCCGAGGTCGGCGTCGTGTTCACCGGACTGGCGCTGGCAACCGGGATGATCTGGGGCAAACCCGTTTGGGGGGTGTGGTGGACCTGGGACGCCCGGCTCGTGCTGACCGCAGTGTTGTTCTTCGTGTACCTCGGTTACCTGGCCCTGCGCCGAAGCATCGACGAGCCCGAGGTCAGAGCTCGCCGGGCCGCGGTACTCGGGATCGTTGCCGTCCTCCAGATCCCGGTCGTCCACTTCTCTGTTACCTGGTGGCGCGGGCTCCATCAGCCTCCGACGGTGCTCCGTCCCGACAACCCGCAGATCGACTCCCCACTCCTGTTTGCCCTGCTCATGGGCGTCGCAGCCTTCACGGTGGTCTTCGCCGCGCTGGTGAGCCGCCGTAAGGAACTGGCCGAGATCGAAGACGCCGCACTCGCCGCGGATCCGGGAGAAGAGGTGGCAGGTTCGGCCGTGGCCGCACCTCGACTCGAGGGCGGGACGGCGTGAGCGACTGGGGCTGGGTCGGGTTTGCCTACCTCGTGGTCTACGGCACCCTGGGAGCGTACGTAGTCTCGCTCCTGGTCCGCAGAAGAAGGGCAAGGACGGGACCCCGATGAGGCGGTACCGGATGTTTCTCATCCCTGCCGGGGGCCTACTGCTGATCCTGATCGGGTTTCTCGTATTCAACATCCAGGACGACCTCGTGTACTACAAGGTTCCCGGGGAGGTCGTCGGGAACGCCTCGATCGACGCAACCGATCGGTTCCGTCTCGGCGGACAGGTGGTTCCGGGCTCGATCACCGGTGGGGATGGGGCCGTGGAGTTCCGGGTGACGGACGGGGTCGAAACGGTCTCCGTCGTGCATGTCGGAGCCCCCCAGCAGCTCTTTCAGGAGGGGATCGGAGTCGTCGTCGAAGGAACCTGGGACGGGAGCGTGTTCAACAGCGACTCGATGATCATCAAACACGATGAGCAGTACCGCACGGAAGACGGCGGCGTCTACACCCCCGAGCAGAGGTACCCCGGCGAGTGATTGCCCTGGTCGGGTACACCGCAATCCTCGTTGCGCTCGCCGCGGCGCTCGGCATGGCCGTGCAAGGGGCTCGCAGCTTCCTCCAGGCCGAGAGCGACCCGCGCCGGATGTTGCGTTGGCCGGTCTGGGGCCTCCTCGCCGGAGCCGCCCTGGCCATGGGGGCGCTCGAGGTGGCCCTGCTCACGGACGACTTCTCGATCGAGTACGTCGCCCGCAACCACAGCCGGGACACGCCGCTCATCTTCACGATCGCCTCGGCCTGGGCGGCGCTCGAGGGCTCGATCGTGCTCTGGGGCCTCGTCCTGGCCGGATTCGCCATCGCCGTGTTCTGGTCCATCGGCGACCGAGACCGGATGGGAGCCGCCGCCCTGGCCGTGATCGGCATCGTCGCCCTGTTCTTCTTCGGGCTGATGGCGTCGGCGGCCAACCCGTTTGCCACCCTCGACTTCGTCCCCCTCGACGGCAATGGGGCCAACCCCCTGCTGCAGAACCACATCTTGATGGCCATCCACCCTCCGATGCTCTACCTGGGATACATCGGGATGACGGTGCCCTTCGCCTTCGCCATCGCCGCGCTGGCGACTGGTGACGGCTCCGCTGCCTGGCTGGAACGGACCAGGAGATGGAGCCTGCTGGCGTGGACCTTTCTCACGCTGGGGATCGTCCTCGGCGGCTGGTGGTCGTACGAGGTCCTCGGCTGGGGCGGCTACTGGGCCTGGGACCCGGTGGAGAACGCATCTCTCCTTCCCTGGCTGACGGCAACGGCCTTCGTGCACTCCTCGATCGTGCAGCGACGCCGCGGCATGCTGCAGGCCTGGAATATCGCTCTGGTCATCGCCACCTTCGCCCTGACCATCCTGGGGACCTTCCTCACACGTTCCGGCGTGGTCGCCTCGGTCCACTCGTTCACTCAATCGGCGGTGGGCCCGGCCCTGCTCGGCTTCCTGGTCGTCGTCCTCGTCGGATCGTTCGGGCTGTTCGCGCTGCGGGCCCACCTCGTGTCCTCGCCGCCACGGCTCGACTCCCTGGCAAGTCGCGAAGGCGTATTCCTGCTGAACAACCTGCTGCTGGCGGTGTTCGCCTTCGTGGTCCTGACCGGCACGATCTACCCGATGATCCTCGAGGCGTTTTCCGGGGATCGGGTGTCGGTCGGAGCACCGTGGTTCGACCGCGCCGCCATCCCGCTGTCTCTGACCCTGCTGCTGGCCATGGGGTTGGGGCCGCTGACGCCTTACCGGTTCGCCGCCCCGGACCTCATGTGGAGAAGGCTGCGAGGGCCCCTCCAGGCCGCCTCGATCGTCGCCGCGGCGACGGTGCTCCTCGGCGTCCGCCCCATCACCGTCGTGATCACGATCTGGCTCGCCACCTTCGTGATCTCGGGAATCACCGGCCTGGCCCACCGGCGGGCCCGGTCCGGCGAAGGCGGGTACCTTGCCGGCCTCGGCGGGATCTTCCGAAAGAATCCCGGATTCTGGGGAGGCATGGTGGCCCACGTCGGGGTGTCACTCATGGCCGTCGCCATCGCCTTCTCGGGATCGTTCAACGTGCGCCAGACGATCACGCTCGACCCGGGGGAGTCGGCTCCGTTCGATGGATACACGCTCACCTACGAGGGGCCGACGCTGCGCCAGGAGCCGAATCGAAGAGTGATCGGAGCCGAGTTCACCCTGTGGCGCGGCACGAGCCGCCTCGGCACCCTCGAGCCGCGGCTCAACCAGTATTCGAACCAGGTTCAGGCCATCCCGACGCCCTCGGTGCGCTGGGGGCTGCGTGAGGACGTCTATCTCAGCCTGGTGCGCATCGAACCGGGAACGGCACGGGTCACCATCGACGCCTTCCGCTTCCCGCTCATGTGGCTCCTGTGGGCCGGAGCCCTGATCCTGGTCGGTGGCGGTGCCTGGTCGTTTGTGGGCGGCAGGCGGCGCCGGGCCCTCGATCGCCCCATGGTGACGGCCCGTGTCTGAGCGCACCCGGAGCGTTGTCGCCCTGGGGGTGATCGCCGCCTCGCTCACGATGATCATCACCGTCTTGCTGGCGGGCGGGGGCGGCTCCCCCGACCGAGTTCATGCCCTGGCGGCGGGCCTCAAATGCCCGGTGTGCACTTCGGAGTCGATAGCCGATTCACCTGCGCAGGTCTCGCGAGACCTCTACGACCTCATAACCGAGCGGGTAGACGAAGGATGGACCGACGACGAGGTTGTCGCCTTCTTCGTCGCCACCTACGGGCAAGAAGTCCTTCTCGACCCACCTGCCGGCGGCGGGAGGGCCGTGCTGTGGATCGCCCCACTGGTCGCCCTGGCGGTGGGAGGCCTCGTCATCGCCGGCCGTCGGGCGGCGCCACCGCGTCGCATCAGCGACGCAGAACGCGCCCGCATCGAGGCCGTACTGGAGGACGACCGGTGAGCGACCCCCGCCGCGCTCGCCTGGAACAGCGCCGCGATTCGGCGCTGCAGGATCTGGTCGATCTGCGCCGACAGATCACCGACGGGGAGATCGATCCGGACGTTGCACAGCGCCTCCGGGCACGCTACGAGGCGGATACCGCCGACGCCATGGGTGATCTCGACCGGCTCACCGATGATTCCGCCGCGGGACGTTCGAGGCGCCGGGTCTTGGTCGGAACCGGTGTGTTCCTCGGCGCGGCGGCCCTCATCACGGTGGCCCTCGTCGATGCGGTCGAGCCGCGTCCGCAGGGAGGATTCGTCACCGGTGGGGTGGCGGCGGAGGTAGCTGAAGGCGGGGTGGTCGACCTGTCCACCATCTCGAACGAGCGGATGGAGGAGGTCGTCGCCGCCAATCCCGAGGTGCTGTCGATGCGACTCGCCCTGGCCCGCCGTTACGTCGAAGCGGGCGACTTCAGCGCCGCGCTGCCCCACTATCTCTACGTGCTGGAGAGGGAGACCGACCCTGAGGCGCTGTTGTATCTCGGCTGGATGACCTATCTGTCGGGGGAGGCGGAGACGGGCGTTTCACTGCTCCAAGAAAGCCTCGCAATCGAACCCGACGACCTCCTGGCCCAGTGGTTCCTGGCGAACGCGCTCTACTACGGGACGGAGGACAAGGCTGCGGCCGCACCGCTGCTCGAATCGGTCATCAACTCCGGGCTGGTCCCAGAAGAGATTCTCAAGGAAGCCAGGACGATGCTCGAGGATGCAGCGCGATGAAGTCGCGCCTGCGCCTGCTGGTGATCTCCGGCGTCGCCCTAGTCGCGGTCGTCCTCGCCGTGGTGTTCGCATCCCGCTTCGGTGCGGATCCGCGCCTCACTCCGAGCCCCCTCATCGGCCACCCGGCCCCGGACGTCGAGGTAAAGCTGGTGCAGAGCGATGCGGTGCTCGCCCTCTCCGACCTCGCCGGAGACATCATCGTCATCAACTTCTGGGCACCGTGGTGCGTTCCCTGTCGAGCCGAGCACGCCGACCTGCTGACACTGGCTGCCGGTTTCGAGAGCTTCGGCGTCACCGTCCTCGGGATCACCTACCAGTCTCGTGAGGACGACGTGGTCGCCTTCCTGGATGAACTGGGCAGGGGCTACCCGGTGGTCATGGACGACCGGTCCCGGGCGGCCATCGGGTTCGGTGTCCGGGGAGTCCCGGAGACGTATTTCGTCGGCCGCGACCAGACGGTCCTTGCCAAGATCACCGGTCCGATCAGCCTCGAGCTGGCCGCCGCCACACTCGACCGGATCATCCTCGGCGAGCCGGTCGAGAGCGTCAATACCGGTACCGTGCAGCAGGCGCCTTAGAGCGTCCCAGCTCCCACTCGCCCGCGGCTCCTTACCACCCGCCGACGATCACGTCGTCGTTCGAGACGAGCACCGATGCCGGCTCAGTTCTCCGGGTCTTCGGCGGCCAGCTCGGAGCCCAACGCAACAACGTGCGCGAGCACCTCGGCGGCGGCTCCGGAATCGACGGCCTCCACCGCGGCTGCCATCCCCTCGACAAATCCTTCGGCGAGCCCGGCGGCAATGATCGCCGCGGCAGCGTTGACGACGGAGATGTCTCGCTGCGCTCCCGGCTCCCCGGCCAGCACCCGCCGGGTGATCGAGGCGTTCTCGGCGGCGTCTCCCCCGGCGAGCTCGTCGAGTGATGCCGGGGCCAGGCCGAAGTCGGACGGTACGAACTCTGTCTGGGTGATTGCACCCTCCTCGAGCCGCCAGATCTGCGATGTCGCAGTGGTGGTGAGCTCGTCGAGCCCATCGGCTCCGTGAAACACCAGGGCAAACTCGCCACCCAACCGCTGCAGCACGCCGACCATCCGCTCGGCCATCCGGCCGTCGGAGACACCGATGACCTGGCGCCGCGCTCGGGCCGGATTGGCCAGAGGACCCAGGAAGTTGAACACGGTCGGCACCCCCAAATCGCGTCGCACCGGGGCGGCGAACCTCATGGCCGGATGAAAGCGGGGGGCAAAAAAGAACCCGAACCCGGCCTCCCGAACCATGCGGGCCACGGCAGCGGGTGCCAGCTCGATGGGAACCCCGAGCTCCTCGAGAAGGTCGGCTGATCCGGTGCGTGACGACGCCGCTCGGTTCCCGTGCTTGGCGACCTTGGCGCCGGCCCCGGCCGCGATAAAGGCTGCCGTGGTCGAGATGTTGAAGGTTCCGGCGCCGTCTCCGCCGGTTCCGGCAGTGTCGACGACCGGCACGCCCACGTCCACCGTCACCGCAGCGTCGTACATCGCACGCACCAGCCCGACCATCTCATCGACGGTCTCGCCCTTGGCGCGCAGCGCAACGATGAATGCCGCTATCTGCGCGGGCTCGGCGCGTCCCGCCATGATCTCCCTCATCGCCCCATGGGCCAGCCCCTCGGACAAGTCGTCGCCCGCGCTCAGCGGGCCGAGAACCTCCGGCCAGGAGAATCCGCTCACTCGAAGGCCGAGATGCCGGTGAGCGCCTGGCCCAGGATCAGCGTGTGGATCTCGTTGGTTCCCTCGTAGGTGTAGACGGATTCGAGGTTGTTCATGTGGCGCATCACCGGATACTCCAGGGTGATGCCGTTGGCCCCCAGGACGCTGCGGGCCGTGCGGGCGACGTCGAGCGCCATGCGAACGTTGTCCAGCTTTCCCATCGAGATGTGGGCGGCGTCGATCGTTTCGTCGTCCTTCTTCCGCCCGATGTGCAGGGCGAGGAGCATCCCCCGATTGACGCCGATCATCATCTCTGTCAGCTGACGCTGAATGAGCTGAAACGAAGCAATCGGCTTGCCGAACATCCTGCGCTCGATGGCGTAGTCGAGCGCCGCTTCATAGCAGGCACGGGCGGCACCGACTGCCCCGAACAGGATTCCGAACCTTGCCTCGCTGAGACACGACAGCGGTCCCTTGAGGCCGCGCACCCCGGGCAGGAGGGCATCGGAGGGAAGCCGGACGTCGTCGAGCACCAGCTCCGACGTGACTGAAGCTCGCAGCGACAGCTTCTGCTGGATGTCGCTGGTGGAGAAGCCCGGAGTATCGGTGGGCACTACGAACCCGGCGATCCCCTCCTCGGTTTGAGCCCAAACGATGGCGACGTCGGCGATGCCGCCGTTTGTGATCCACATCTTCGATCCGTCAAGCACCCAATCCTCGCCGTCCCTGCGGGCGCTCGTCCGCATCGCACCGGGATCGCTGCCGGCATCTGCCTCGGTCAAGCCGAAACAGCCGATCACCTCGCCGCCGGCCATCCGAGGTAGCCATTGCTGTTTCTGCTCCTCGGATCCGAATGCCCAGATCGGAAACATCGCCAGGGATCCCTGGACGCTCACGAACGACCGGGCCCCCGAATCTCCGAACTCGAGCTCCGTGCTGGCGAGACCGTAGGCCACGGCACTCGTTCCGGCGCAGCCGTAGCCCTCCAAATGCATGCCGAGCAGACCGAGGGCTCCCATCTCCTTGGCGAGTTCGATTGGGAATACACCCGCTTCGAACCACCCGGCGATCTCGGGAAGAATCTTGTCTGCGACGAACGAGCGAACGGTGTCGCGCAGCAGCCGCTCCTCGTCGCTCAGGAGAGCGTCGATGTCGAGGAAGTCACGCGGGTCGGCTCCCGACGGCTTCACCGGTGCTGTGGACATGCGTCCATTGAAGCAGCCCGGCAGACATCAGACATCAGACATCAGACATCAGACATCAGACATCAGACATCAGACATCAGGATGGTGTCCGATCTGCTATCTGAGATCCGAAATCTGAAATCCGAGATCCGAGATCCGAGATCTGAAATCCGAATCACCCCGAGCACAGCGAGGTGACTGTCGACTACGCGCTGCGCCGAAGGGTTCGGCGCCGATCGCGCTCCGTCATGGCCCCCCACACTCCATACCGCACCCTTGCGGCGAGCGCCCAATCCCTGCACTCCGCCAGCACCGGACACCCCCGACAGATTCGGACCGCCTCATCGGGGTGTCCTTCGGGTCCTGGAAAGAACACGTCCGGGTCGACGGCGCGGCAGGCGGCGTACGCGGCCCAGGGCCGCTCATCGAGATCGACCAGCAAGATGTCGGTGGGTACGGGCGTCGTCATTTCCTCCCCATTTGTACGGGCTCGCCGTTATGACGGTGTGAAGGGCGCCTGAGGTTCCCGTGAGAAACTCTCTTTTTGGCGGCGCGGGGCGCCAGCAGGAGTACAATCCCGCTCCTTCGTCACGGAAGTCGACGCGTGCTCTATTTCGCATACAACGCGAACATCGCCCCGGGCCGTATCGAGGCGATCGCCCCCGCAGCAAGCTTCGAGTTCATCGCCCATCTCCCGGAGTGGAAGATGGAGTTCACCATCCTCAATGGCTCGGGAGGACTGCCCAACGTCCGCCCCCTGCCGGGAAACACGGTTTGGGGAGCCATTTTCTTGGTACCGGACAAGGAGCTCCTCGCCATCGATGAGGTCGAAGCATCTGAGGGACGGGTGCCGACACGAATCCAGGCCATGGATCGCGAGGGCAGGAGGCACGACGTCGTGACCCACGTCAGCCGGACCGAGTCGCATGATGCGCTCGACCCCGAGCAGCCCTACCTGGAGCTCATGGTCCAGGGAAGCCGGCACTGGAAGCTACCCACGGGCTGGGTCGCAGCACTCGAGGAGCAGCTCGAGGAGTTCTGACCCTTGCCGAATCCCGGCGCCATCGTCGTCGGCGCCATCTTCGGGCTGGGGATCGGCGTCGTTGGGGCGATTCCGTTCCTTGCCGTCGGGTGGGATCCTTCGACCCTGAGCGGCCAGACGGCGCTGATCCTCGTCGGACTCGCTGCCCAATTCGTGGCCGGGTACGCCGCGGCCCGGATAGCCTCAGCAGACCACGGGCTCCACGGAGGTCTTGCAGCCCTGACCCTCTATGCCGCCGTCGCCATCATCTCGCTCGCGGCCGCCCAGGAGCCCTCGACCGCCACCCTCCTCGCCGGAGCCGTCATCGCCCTGACGATGGGGACCGTTGCGGGCGTGCTGGCTCGGGGGCGCACCGAACGATGACGCGACTTGCAGAAACCCGCATTCGGCTGCATCCTGAGGGGGAGTTCGCCGGGCGGCCGCGGCGCCAGCGGCGCCGAGGAAAGTCCGGACTCCACAGGGCACGGTGCTGGGTAACGCCCAGGCGGGGAGACCCGACGGAAAGTGCAGCAGAGAGCAGACCGCCGATGGCCTCCGGGCACAGGCAAGGGTGAAACGGTGGTGTAAGAGACCACCAGCGCCGCGGGTGACCGCGGTGGCTCGGCAAACCCCACCGGGAGCAAGGCCAAGCAGGGACAGGGTGGCCCGCCCGTTACGTCCCGGGTAGGCCGCACGAGCCCGACCGGCAACGGCGGGCCCAGATAGATGGCCGCCGCCGGCCCTTCGGGTCGGCACAGAATCCGGCTTACAGGCGAACTCGCCACATGAGGGGCCCTTCGGGGCCCCTCACCGCGTGCTGTCACGCGAGATGGGGAGCGGACCGACCGCTCCCCACTCTCAGACCAAAAGGTAAGTCCGCGCCTAGCGGCGCGTCCTCCATGCCGATGGCTCTTCGCCTCACGGCTCATCGCTGTGCGGTCCAGGGTCCCCAGCCCCAGACCGCCGAGTCCGCGCCTAACGGCGCGTCCTCCTACTCAGCTGAATGAATCCCTGATGTCTCCCATGTCGTCCATGAGGTCGGTATCACCGGTGACCACGACCTTGTAGAGGACCCAGGCGATAACGGCGCCGACCAACGGGCCGGCGATGTAGACGCTAGCTGTGCATCGCGGGGAGGTTGTCCCCGATGATGCTGGTGGGGGTTGCCCAGTCGAGCGATCCGTGGGATCGGTGGTGATTGTAGAAGTGGATGAATCCGTCGTAGCCGTGGGTGCGTTGGGTTTCTG
>JAZGDZ010000062.1:0-21987 GCA_036478235.1 Acidimicrobiia bacterium
GTGTACGTGGCTTCGACCGGGTTGCCGCTCACCAGGTGGTCGCGAAGGTGGGTGAGCGGAGCCGTACCGTCGAATAGGAGCCCCTCGGCGGGCACCAGGGTCAGATCAGAACCGTTCTCGAGTCGGAGCACGAAAGACTCGACCCCGGCGAGAGTGCCGTCCACTGCTATCACTACTCCGATGACCGTAGCCTCGACAGGGGCGCCGTCGCTGTCACCGCACCCGGCCCCCAGCAAGGTGGCTGCGGCGATGACGGTGGTGGCACCGCGAGCTCGTGGACGCATTCGGGGCACCCTAAACCCGGCCAAATGGTTGGGAGGCTCTGGAGAGCCTCCCAACCACCATCAGCGTTTGACGGGAGTGTCAGCCGCTGACCGACAGGATGTCGGCCGTCATCGTCGGTGCGTGGGTGGCACAGATGATCTTGTAGTGGCCAAACTCATCGGCCGTGAAGTCGAGAATGAGCTCCCGTCCGCGGTTCAGCTCCACGACATCGGTCACCTTGGTGCCGTCGGGAGCCTCGACCCACATCTCGTGCGAGTCCCCGTTGATCCCGAAGAACCGGAGAGTGACCTTGTCTCCCTTGACCACCGACATTGCGCCGGGGCTGTACAGGTAGGTTGCCACCTGCCATTTGTTTGGATTGTCGGCGTCGTACTCGCCCGGCGGCTTGAAGCCGTATCCCGCCGAGAGCGTCTTCGGGTTGACCGACGGCGGATCGATCCCGTCCGTGGCGCCCTTGATCTCGATCACTTCGACGTCGAAGGTGACGTCGGAAGGCGCGGCGCCTCCGTCGTCGTCCCCGCATGCACCGAGCACGAAGGCCATCAACACGAGCAAGATCAGTGACTGCTTGCGCATTTCGTTGCTCCCTTCTTGAGCTTCGACAACGTACGGCCGAGCTACCACGGCAGGGGAGTGGCGAGGGTCGCATTCGGATTGCGGATCGGAGGGTCGGTCGCCGGGGCCTTTGGCCCGTCTAGGCCCCCTGCATCAGGGCGTGGACCTAGGGCCGAACGGCCCTATTGCGTGCGAGCGCCCGCCGGGAACCTCACGGTTATGCGAGCAGATCCGACTTCGAGAACGTTGCGCGCCGTCTGGCGCGAGCTGGGGCGCCTGGGAAGGGTGGCGTTCTTCGGCGTGCTCGTCTCCGGGATCGTGGCGGTGTCGCTCGGATTCTTGATCCCGTCGGCGGTTCGCGACCATCTGGTGGCGGCCCGGGTCGACGAGCTGGAGCGATCGGTGGACGCGGTGGTGAAGATCGCGGCGCCGGATGCATTCGTGCCCGAAACCGAATACACCGACTTCGCCGAGGAAGCCCGGCTTCGGCTGCTGGGCGGCGACACCGTACGGGTCAAGCTGTGGGATGAGATGGGACGAATCCTGTGGTCGGACGAGGAGCGCCTCATCGGCCGCCGCTTCGATCGTCGGGATGACATCGAGCTGGCCTTCGCCGGGAAGATCACCGTCGAGGAGGCCGATCTGAAGGACTTGGAGAACGAGTTCGAGCGGGACCTGGGGCCGCTGGCCGAGTTCTACATTCCGGTGCGCAACGACGATGGCGAGGTGGTGGCCGTGTTCGAGGTGTACCAGCGCCTCGAACCGTTCAACGAGACCCTCGCCGGGGTGCGGGTCAGCATCTGGATCCGGATCGGGTCGGGACTGGCCCTCCTCGTGCTCTTCATGGGCGCCCTCACCCTGGCCACCCTGCGCGGGGTGGAGCGCCGCAGGCGAGAGAGTGAGGCGCTACTGCAGCGCAGCCTCGAGGTGCGCGAGATGGAGCGGGTCCGGCTGGCCACGGCGCTGCACGACGACGTCGGTCAGCCCTTGTACCGGTTGCTCTACGGGCTCGAGGCACTCAAGGACTCACAGCTCGGCTCGGACGCCGCCGCCGCCGAGGCGGAGCGGCTCAGTGGGCTGGTCCGGCAGGTAGACGACACCCTTCGAGACGAGATGCGGCGGCTACAGGCGTCACCGGTCGATCAACAGGGCCTGCGGTCATCGCTGCTCGAGCTGGCTGCCGACCGCGACGGTCCGCCCCGGGTGACCGTCGACGTCGACATCAACCGGACGTTCGGCCCGGTCGTCGAGGAGGCGCTCTACCGAGCAGCCCGCGAGGCCGTGGCGAACGCGGTCAAGCACTCCGGGGCCGGCGAGGTCGCTGTTCGTCTCACCGACGTCGGCGACACCGCAGTACTGAGCGTGGCCGACGATGGGGTGTGGCGACAGAAACCCGAGGGACTGGGCATCGCCACGGTGCGCGGGATGCTCGAGGCTGTGGGTGGGGACCTCAGCATTCGGTCGAGCAACGGCAACGGGACCACGGTCGTGGCCCGAGTGCCGGTGAAGGAGAAAGGCCGATGAGAGTCGTCATCGTCGATGATCACGCCATCGTGCGCGAGGGAATCCAGCTCATGCTCGCCAACGACGAGTCGATCGAAGTGGTTGCCGAGGCCATCGACGGGAGCTCACTGCTCGAGCTGCTGAAGGAGACGGACGTCGACGTCGTCCTGCTCGATCTTCGAATGGAGGGCATGGGCGGCCTCGAGGTGCTGGAGCACCTCGGCCGGATGGAGGCCGCCCCGGCGACCGTGATACTGACGATGCACGACGACCCCGGCTACTTGCGGAGGGCGGTCGAGCTGGGGGCTCGCGGATACGTGTTGAAGCGCTCCGGCCGCGTCGAGCTCGTCAAGGCGCTGAACGTGGTCGCCGCCGGAGGGGCCCACGTGGACCCGCATCTGACCGACGCCTTGGTAGGTCTGGCCCGATCCGAGGCGGAGATGAGCCCGATGGACCTCGACGAGGACTCGATACGGCTGCTCCGGCTGCTGGCGTCGGGGGCGGGCAACCGCACGATCGTCGAGGAGACGGAATGGTCGGAGAGCAGCCTGCGCACCCGAATCAGGTCGCTGTACGAGTGTCTCGGCGTGACCCGGCGGGCCGAGGCGGTGGCCGCCGCGCTGCGCCTTCGCCTCATCGACTGAGTCAATTTCCGTCGTTAGCTCTCCGTCGCCCGAGCAACCGTCTGCTGCTTGAGATCCCAGAGCTGCTGGGTGAGCGATACGTGATAGACGTGGGGGTTCATCAGGCGGCGCACCCCGGGGTCGAGTCGGTCGAGGTCGTGGCGGCGGCGGCTCCGCGGCACCTCGATCGGCTCGGGCTCGACCAGGCGGCGCCCTTCGGCCCAGACCGGCTCCAGCAGCGGCTCGATCACTTCGATCTCGGATCGCGGGATCGTCCGCTGCAAGTCGTGGCGGATCGGGTGGCGCAGCGTCAGCTCGGACTGGGCGTCCAGGTCTTCGCTCTCCAGGGTCATCACGTCGGCGGCGGCGAGCCCGCGCCGGTCGTAGAGGCGGACCACCCTCTTGTGTCCGGGGGTGACCGTCTTGTCGGGGGCTTCGGAGACCTTGACCGTCGGCACCCAGGCTCCGTCAACCATGACGGCCACCAGTTTGTAGACGCTGTCGAGCGATGAGTCACCGTGCGAGGTGAGCAGCTTGGTTCCCACTCCGAACGCCAACCGCTCGATGAGGGTCGCCGCGTCCACCCCGTACTTGTCGGCCTCCTGCTCGATCTGGGTGAGGATTTGCCAGATGGCCAGCTCGTCGAGGCCGCTGGACAGGACGATTGTGGTCGTCTCGAATCCGGCTGCATCCAGCTGCTGGGCGGACCGGATCGCCAGGTGGGCGAGGTCGCCCGAGTCGAGACGGATTCCCACCGGCTCGTGACCTCGGTCGCGCAACTCCCGGAAGACGGTGATCGCGTTGGGCAGGCCGCTTTCGAGCGTATCCACCGTGTCCACCAGGAGAAGGCATGAATTCTGGTAGATGTCGGCGTAGGCACGGAACGCACCCAGTTCGCCCATCCCGAGGGCCATCATCGCCTGGACCATCGAATGGCCATGGGTTCCGGCCGGATCCACCCCGGTGAGCATGGCTGCTCCGACATTGCTGGTGGTGGTGGCGCCTCCGATGAGAGCGGCGCGGGTCCCGACGGTCGCCCCCAGCTCGGGTCCGCGACGGAGGCCGAACTCGAGGGTGGGGCGGCCTCTGGCGCTCTCATCGACGAGGCTGGCCTTGGTGGCGATCAGCGTCTCGTAGGAGAGCTGGTTGAGCAGGGCGGTCTCGAGGAGTTGGGCGATCGCCAGCGGTCCCTCGACGACGCTCAGGGTGACTCCGGCGTGCACCACTCTCCCCTCGGGAACCGACCAGACGCGGACATCGTCCAACCCGGCAGTGCCGAGCCACTCGAGAAAGTCGGGTTGGAACAGCGGTTCTCCGGTTCGGTCGGCCAGCGTTGCCAGATAATCGATGGCGGCGGCGTCGAACCGGTAGCGATCCATCCAATCGAGCAGTCCCTCGAGGCCGGCCTGGATGCAGTATCCCGCCTGATGGGTGCCGTAGTCGGGGTAGGAGCGGAAGAAGTGCTCGAACAACGCCGGCGTTTCGTCGATGCCCTGCGTGAAGTAGAGCTGGGCCATCGTCAGCTCGTAGAGGTCCACGAGCAGGGCTCCCTCTCCGCTGCTCCGTTCGAGGCCGGAACTGTTCATCGCTCCGAGGCTACCGCCCGCCCGAACCGAACCGGGTGCCCGGGTATCCTCGCCGTCATGATCACCTATGACTCAGAGACCGCTCTGGTCGTGGTTGACGTTCAAAACGACTTCGCCGATGCCACCGGCGGCCTCTATGTGAACGATGGGGCCGCAGTCGTGCGGGTGATCAACGAGCAGATCGCATTGGCCAATGATGCCGGGGCCCTGGTGGTCTATACCGTCGACTGGCATCCCGAATCGACCCCGCACTTCGCCAAGGACGGCGGGATCTGGCCGGTCCACTGTGTTGCCGGCACCTGGGGAGCGGAGTTTCACCCCGATCTGGTGGTAGACGGGCCTGTGGTCCAAAAAGGATCCAACGGTGAGGACGGCTACTCCGGATTCAGCATGCGCGACCCGGAGTCCGGGGAGACCACTCCGACCGAGTTGGCAGCACTGTTGCGTGAAGGCGGAGTGAGGCGGCTCGTCGTGGCCGGCCTCGCCACCGACTACTGCGTCAAGGCCACCGCTCTCGACGGCCTGGCCGAGGGCTTCACGGTCGAGCTGATGCGGGCTGCGGTGCGCCCGGTCGACCTGGAGGAAGGTGACGGCGAGCGCTCTCTGGCCGAGGTCGAGGCCGCCGGCGGGACTCTGGTCTAGGAGAGCGCGCCGCTAGGCGCGGACTCGGCGACCTGGGTAGGGACCCAGGTCGCACTGCGATGAGCCGTAGGGCGAAGAGCCATGAATGAGGAGGGCGCGGCGTAGGCGCGGACTCGGCGGTCTGGGGTGAGAGCCCGCTCTTAGGGCTCTCCCTCGAATGCGGGATCGACCCCGGTCGGTTGACCGGTATCGACGTGCCAAGTGCTGACGACGACCTTCTTGTCCGTATAGAAGTCGACCGCGTCATTGGCGCGGCCACGCAACGAGCCGTAGAACGACGTCTTTCGACCTCCAACCGCATAGAACGCGCTGGGCGCGGGCGTTCCGATGTTGACCCCGACCTGTCCGACTTCGGCGCGTTGGCGGAACTCCCGCGCTACGCCTCCGTGCTCGGTGTAGATGGCCGCGGTATGGCCGTACGTACTGGCATTGACGACATCGATCGCCTCATCGAGGCTGGTGACCCGGTGGACGCTGCGCACCGGTCCGAAGAGCTCGCGATCGAAGATCTCCATTCCGGGCCCGGCATCGACGATCGTGGGCCCGATCCAGTTGCCGTTCGGGTAGCCGTCGACCTGAGCGCCGCGCCCGTCGAGCAGCACCATGGCGCCCTCACCGACTGCCGCATCCACTGCGGTCTCGAGGCTCTCACGCGATTGAGGCGAGATGACCGGGCCCATGGTCGTGTCCGGGTCCATTCCGTTCCCGAGACGGAATCGGGCGACTCCGTCGAGGAATCGGTTCATGAACTCGTCATAGACCGAGTCGTAGACGACGAGGTTGGAGCCGGCAAAGCAGCGCTGTGAGCTGTTGCCCAGCATCGACGAGATGATGTTGGGCATGCAGGCCTCGATCTCGGCGCTGTCGGTGACGACGAGATGGTTTTTGGAGCCTCCTTGCGCCTGGCAGCGCTTGGCGTTTCCGGTGGTCAGCTTGTAGACCTGCTCCGCAACGGTGGACGAGCCGACAAACGACAGGCCGACCACATCGGGATGCGCCGCCAGGCGCTCGACGATGCTTCGGTCTCCGAGAACCATGTTGACCACTCCGGGCGGAAAAGCCGCCTCGACCGCCAGTTGCACGAGGCGGGCGGTCGTGAGAGGGCAGTACTCGCTCGGCTTGATCACGACCGGGTTGCCGGTGGCCACCGCCCAGGTGAAGTAGAGGGGGATCATCGCCGGGAAGTTGAACGGAGCGATGATGGCGAACGGTCCCAGCGGCTCGCGGATGTACTCGATGTCGACTCCGGTTCCGACGTTCTCGGTCACCGACCCCTTCATCGTCTCGGTGACCGCGCTGGCGTGCTCGATGTACTGCAGGGCGCGCAGCATCTCGCCGCGGGCTTCGGCCAGGGTCTTGCCGTTTTCTCCGACGATGATCTCGGCCAGCTCTTCGCGGGCTTCCCACACCAGATGGCGGTAGCGGAAGAGGATCGCCGATCGCGTCGGGACCGGCGTCATCCACCAATCCCAGTAGGCCGAAACAGCGGCGGAGACGGCCGTGTCCACGTCGCCGAGGCTCGAAAGCGGGTGGGTGGCGATGGTCTCACCCGTCGCTGGGTTGGTGACGGGGATCTCCTCGGTGCCGCCGGCGGCGATCCACTCACCGCCAATGAAGTTCTTCATTGGTCTCCGAACGAGATCGATCGAACCGGGGGAGGGGTGTTGCGGCTCTTGGTGACCCGCACCGCTCCATCGATGACGACACCGGCCACAGCCAGCGTGTCGCCGATGGCCAGGGCGCCGAGGGCGTCTTCGGCCTGGGAGCCGAGCGGGGCGTCGACGACGACCAGGTCGGCCGCCCGCCTCGCCTCGATGGTGCCGACATCGAGCCCGTGCATGGCCGCCACGTTGCCGGTCGCCATGGCCACGGCCTCCTCAGGGGCGACGCCGCCGAGTGCGGCCGCCCACGACATCACCCTGAGCATTCCGAGAGGCTGCACCCCGGACCCGGCAGGGCTGTCGGTGCCGATCACGACCCGGTCCAAATCTCCGCGCTCCGCCGCCAGGGCGACGACTGCGCCCGCCGCGGGCACGTTCCCGTTGTGGACGATCTCGATGCGTGCTTCGGTCTCGTCCAGGATGCGTTCGACGTCGGCGAGGGGGAGGGCGGTCGGTCCCCCGTTGGTGTGGCCGGCCACATCCGGCCGGACGGCCACGACGAAGTCGGCCCCGATGACGCCGCTGCCGGGGATGGAGGCCCCACCGGTGTGGACCATGACCTTCATCCCGAGCGCCTGCGCCCACCCGGTCATCTCCGCAGCCACCTCGGCTTCCTTGATACCGGAGATGCCGATCTCGGCTACGAGACGAACCCCCGCGGCGGCCATCTCCTCGAAGTCGGCCCGGGTCAGGCCCGGCTCGAGCATCACGGCACCGGCATGCACCTTGACACCGCCGGGTCGAAGATTCTCGAATGCCTTGTGGGCGAGGATCGCGAGGGCTTTGACGCCCACCGGGTCGGTGGGACGGCCGGGAGTGTGGGGTTCGCCCGCCGACATCATCGTTGTGACACCCCCGTGGAGGCAGGACTCGATGAAGCCCATCTGCCGTTGTCGGGGGGTGTAGTCCCCGATGACCGGGTGAATGTGGTTGTCGCACAGGCCGGGGATCACCGTGGCGCCGCCGGCGTCGATCGAAGCGGAGATCCCGGCATCATCGCCGTCCGCTGCTTCGCCGACGAACGCGATCGAACCGTCGCGCACGACGATCGTGTCACCCGGCGTGATGGGGGCGGCGATGTCCCCTGAGACGATGGTTCCGATGTTGGTGACGACCAGGTCGCTCACCGCAGTCCGTCCTCGCCGAGGATCTCGTCGACCTCGAGGCCGCCGACCCGCGGCAGCGGCCTCCCGCCGTCGGTCACGGCGACGGCGATCACCAGCTCGTCATCGGCGGGAGCATCCACGATGTGCAGTTCCACCGCGTCGAAGTGACTGCGCACGAAGGCGGCATCCTTGTGATGCACCGGGATGTCGAGAGAACTGCCGGGGCCTCCCCGCTTCTTGGTCGAAGGGATGATGGCCTTTCCTCCGCCGCAGGCCTCTCGCAAGGGGGCGCCGAACTTGGGATGGAGCATTGCCGCCACATGCTCCAGCTCGCCGGCCATCCCGGCAATTCCGCCCTTGCCGTAACTGTGGACCGGGGAACCTTCCAAATGGGCCACTGCCGCGGTGGCGAGCATTGTGGCCAGGTCGGGGCTGGCGTCGATCAGATCGGACAGGTCCTCCGCGTAGACACCGGCATGGGGGTTGGTCAGCACGGCCGCGGTGATCACTCGCCTTATCGGCGGAGACACGTCTCTGCCTGCCTCGATGCGGATTTCGTCGATGCTCGTGACGACCTTACGTATCTCCATTTCCGGCCTCCTCCCCTGCGGCCAAGCCTAGGAGTCTGCTGGGTGATGCCGTTGCTCAGATCGGCGGCCAGGCGCGCCACTCGCCAGGATCTCGGTTTCGCCACTCCTCGCGCAGGAATGGCGGAGCCGAGGACACCGCGAGTGGTGATGTAGAACGCAGTGCCGCCCGTAAGGGCGGCTCAATCATGCGGAGGCGCTTCGGGGCCGAGCAGGACCCGAACGCCGCAGCCAAACACTGGTCGTCGAGATGAGTGACATGTATTGCTCAGCAGGCTCTAAGGAGGACGTCCGATTCGGCGGGGTGGCCTCGCATATAGTGGAGCGTCGTGGAATACCTGGCTCCCCAGCGGTTGGACGAGGCCCTCGAGATGATCGGTGCGATGGATCGCACCGTCGTGGCCGGCGGCACCGACTTCTATCCGGCTCGAGTCGGTCGTCCTCTCGATGAGCCTGTGATCGACATCTCCCGTGTGGCCGAGTTGCGCGGCATCGATCCGACGCCGGATCACTACAGGATCGGCGCCCTTGCCACCTGGTCCGAGATCAGGACTGCCGACCTCCCCCCTGAATTCGACGGGCTGCGTGCTGCTGCCTCGGAGATCGGAGGTCATCAGATCCAGAACGTCGGAACGGTTGGGGGGAACCTTTGCAACTCGTCACCCGCAGCCGACGGGATACCACCCCTGTTGACGCTCGACGCACACGTCGAGCTGGCGTCGGCGAGCGCTACCAGAACACTCTCACTGGAGGAGTTTCTCGTCGACTACCGGGCCACTGCCCTCAGACCGGACGAGCTGCTGACCGCTGTCGTCATACCCCGGATATCCGGCTTGGCTTCGAGCGCATTCGAAAAGCTCGGATCGCGTCGCTACCTCGTGATCTCAATCGCGATGGTGGCTGCACTGGTAGTGCTCGACGATGCCGGTGTGGTGATCGACGTCCGGACCGCCGTCGGGGCATGTTCGCCGGTGGCCCTCCGGCTGCGGTCTCTGGAGGCCGAACTCGTCGGCATGCAGGCTGCCGACTTTCCCGGGGCGGTTGATCCGAGGCACCTTTCCGTGCTTGATCCCATCGATGACCCTCGGGCGCCGGCTTCCTATCGTCTCGATGCGGTACCCGTCCTACTCAGGCGGGTTCTGTCCCGCTGCGCTGCGTGATCGGCTTCGTCGTCAACGGGGCGCCCGTCGAGGTCGGAGGCCCACCGCTCCGCCGGCTGACCGACGTGCTGCGCGAGGACCTCAGCCTCACCGGCACCAAGGTCGGGTGCGAAGCGGGTGACTGCGGGGCGTGTTCGATCCTCCTGGACGACCGACTGGTGAACGCGTGCACCGTGCCCCTGGGGGGCATGGGAGGACGCCAGGTGGTCACGGTCGAAGGCCTCGGTCAGGGAGAGGAGCTCGTGGCACTGCAAAGGTCTTTCCTGCACCACGGGGCCGCGCAGTGCGGCATCTGCATTCCGGGAATGCTGCTGGCAGCCACTGCCCTGCTGCGGGACGAGGCCTCTCCCACAGAGCAGCAGGTGATGGATGCTCTGAGTGGGGTGCTGTGCCGTTGCACCGGGTACCGCAAGATCATCGCGGCCGTGTTGGATGCCCCCGGATTCGTCGAGTCCGGCGACGAGCCGCCGGCCGGCAAGGCGGTGGGGCATCGGGTGCCCAGGGTGGACGGGGTCGCCAAGGTGAGGGGTTCGGATGTCTTTGGAGACGACTCCGCGCCCGGAGATGCCCTCGTGATCCGGGTGGTGCGCTCGCCCCATCACCGGGCGACCTTCCGGTTGGGCGATCTGGACGGTTTCGTGACGGGCACGCCCGGGGTCGAAGCCGTCTTCGCGGCAGCCGATGTGCCGGGGCGCAATCGATTCGGGGTGATTGCTCCCACGGCCGACCAACCGGTCTTTGCGGAATCGGAAGTGCGGCATCGCGGCGAGCCGGTGGCGATGGTCGTCGGCCGGGCCGAGGCGATGGATCTCATCGATCTCGCCGGCTTCCCCGTGACGTGGACGGAGTTGCCTCCGCTGCTGTCGCCAGAGGCGGCCCGGGCTCCCGGGTCTCCGGAACTGCATTCGGGCCGGCAGGGCAATGTGCTCGTCCGCGGCCTGGTGCAAAGGGGCGATCTGGACGAGGCCTTCGCCGCGTCAGACCACGCGGTCGAGGCTTCATACTCCACGCCGTTCATCGAGCATGCCTACATCGAGCCGGAGGCGGGTCACGCCGTTCGCAGCGGCGACCGGATCGAGATCACGGTCACGACGCAGACACCACACCTGGATCGCGCCGAGATCGCCGCCATCCTCGATATCGACGACGACGACGTCGTCATCCACCCGACTGCCGTCGGAGGTGGTTTTGGCAGCAAGCTCGACCTCTCGGTGCAACCGTTCCTGGCTGTCGCCGCGTGGCATCTCGACGGTCCGGTTCGGATCACCTACGACCGGCCCGAGTCGATGGTGTCCACCACGAAGCGGCACCCGGCCTCGCTGACGGCGCGTGTAGGTGCAACTGCAGAAGGGGTTCTGACCGCCATGGAGTTCACCGGTGTGTTCGACACCGGCGCCTATGCCTCTTGGGGCCAGACGGTGGCGAACCGGACGCCGGTGCATGCCGGCGGCCCATACTCCTACCGGGCCTACCGGGCATCGACGATGGCCGTCCACACCAACCAGCCGCCGGCGGGTGCTTTTCGCGGCTTCGGCGTCCCGCAGTCGGCGGTCGCCCAGGAGAGCATCTTCGACGAGCTGGCGGATGCAGTGGGCATGGACCGGCTTGAATTTCGCATCCGCAACGCGCTCACCGCGGGGCGGCCGACGGTGACCGGGCAGGTTTTCGAGTCAGCGGTCGGGTTCCGCGACTGCCTCGAGAGCCTGCGGCCGCACTGGGGTCGGGCGCTGGGAGAGGCGGCCGAGCTCAACGTCTCCAGAAGGAGCATGCGACGCGGGGTGGGCGTCGCCGGGATGTGGTACGGATGCGGCAACACAGGGCTCCCCAACCCCTCGACGATCCGAGTGAGTCTGCGTCTCGACGGTCGAGTGGTGCTCTTCCAGGGAGCAGTGGACATCGGCCAAGGGGCCAATACGGTGATGGCTCAGATACTGGCCGACGCGATGGAAATCGACCTCGGGGCGATCGACCTGCTCGGAGCCGACACCGACACGACTCCGGATGCGGGCAAGACCTCCGCTTCACGCCAGACGTTCATAACCGGCAACGCAACTCATGAGGCAGGGCGCCGGCTGCGGGCGACGCTGTTGGCGATCGCCGGAGCCTCACGAGGCGCACACCTCGAGTTCGAGTCGGGGGTGCTGTTGGTGCGGGACGAAGGTCGTCGCGTCGAGATCGACCTTGGTGCTCTGCCGGCCGACCCCGACGGCTTCGTCGCCACCGCCGTCGGAAGCTTCGATCCGCCGACCACCGGCCTCGACGAGAACGGTCAGGGCGATCCCTATGCGATCTACGGCTACGGGGCGCAGATGACGGAGCTCGAGGTGGATATGGAGCTGGGAAGGGTGCACCTGGTTCGCATCACCGCCGCCCATGACGTGGGCCGGGCGGTGAATCCGACTCTGGTGGAGGGTCAGATCGAGGGCGGGATAGCTCAGGGGATAGGGCTGGCGCTCATGGAGGAGTACCTGCCCGGCCGAAACGAGAACCTGCACGACTACCTCATCCCCACGATCGGGGACGTTCCCGAGATCGTGAGCATCCTCGTTGAGTCGAATGACCCGCTGGGTCCGTACGGCGCCAAAGGAGTCGGCGAGCACACGCTGGTGGCAACCGCTCCGTCCATTCTCAACGCCATCCGCCATGCGGTCGGCGCACCCGTGCGTCATCTGCCGGCGACCCCGGACAAGGTGCTCGCAGCCATCCGATCCGTCTAGTGGTGTGTCGTGCGAGTAGCGGCGGCGTATCTCCGAGCCATCGGCGTCATCTGGCACAGCCTGACGACGAAGGCGCAGTCGAGACTGCTTCGAGAAAGAGGACGCGCCGAAGGTGGGGACTCGGCGACCTGGGATGGGACCCAGGTCGCAACGCGATGAGGGTTGGCTACGGCGTTCGTGTCCTGCTCGGCCCCGAAGCGCCTCCGCATGGTGGCGCCGCCCTACGGGCGGCGCTGTGCTCTACATCAGCCGAAGAGCCGACGAGC
The DNA here is from genome assembly GCA_036478235.1 of Acidimicrobiia bacterium. GTDB lineage: Bacteria > Actinomycetota > Acidimicrobiia > Spongiisociales > UBA11373 > JACZWZ01. The sequence goes on from JAZGDZ010000062.1 coordinate 12,692, forward strand.
AGGAAAGCGCAGCCAGGGGGGGTCGAGGGTCGGAGAGATGGGGCGACTATTTGTGCGACACACCACTAGCTCAGGGGCTCGACGATGTGCTCGACGAGGAGATCGAGCTGGGCGGGGTCTGAAGTAAGAGGGGTGAGGATCAGGTACTCCAGGCCGGCCTCGCGCAGCTCGGCGACCGTTTCCTGCATGTCGGCAACGGACCCGGTCAGGTAGGACGCCCGGAGTTCGTCGTCGGACCGGTGCCCGCCCATGACCGCGACGAACTGTGGCATCTGCTCGGCGACCGAAGCGTCGGTACTTGCTCCTTCGACAACATGGAGGAACTGGGTGGCGCCGAAGGTGAGTGTCGACGGGTCCCGGCCGTTGTCCACCAGATGCTGCTTGACGATCCCCCAATCGTTGCGGACGTCTCTGGGATCGCTTCCGCTCGAACGCGCCATCCACCCGTCGGCCTTGAGGATCCGATCGAGCACGCCCTTTGCGATGAACGGCTTGTCGGGCGTATCGGGAGCGTGCGTCAGCGTACCCCCGGCCACCCACAGATCTGGAGTTGAGGGCAGACGGGGGTGGATCGTCACGTCATCCACTTGCCAGAAGGCCCCCTCATAGGTCACGTTCTCCTCGTTCAGCAGCAGCCCGATGAGCTCCAGGGCCTCATCCGTACGCCTGCCGCGCTCTCGCAGCGGAACCCCCACCGCCTCGAACTCGGCAGGGTCCCAACCCACGGCCACCCCGAAGCGGAACCTTCCTCCGGACAGCAGATGCAGCGAGGCGATCTCCTTGGCCAGCATGAGCGGATGCCGCAGGGGAAGCACGAGGGCGGCGGTTCCCAAGCCGACACGCTCGGTGACGCCGGCGGCGGCGGCCAGCATGGTCAGGCTGTCGATCCAGGAGACGCCGTAGACGCCCTTCGAGACAAGGAGGTGATCGATCACCCAGAGGTCGGCAAACGGGAGCTCGTCCACCCGTTTGCAGTATTCCAGCAAGGCGCCGGCGTCCTGGTGGCTCAGACCGGGCCATGCATACGACGGGATGCGGAGCCCGAAGCGGAAAGGTTTGGCGTCGTCGACCACAGCAGCTCCTCGGTGAACCGGGGAATCCTAGAGGCGCGCCTTCACTGTCGTCTGCGGCCCCGCCGCTCCAGCTCCTCGGTCAGCGCCGACTCCGAGTACCCCATCAGGTGCATGTCCCACGGCTTCGACTCGGCGGTGATCGGGGCGTCCCGGGCCACCAGCTCGGCCACGGTGTCGCGGAGGGTTCTCGCCCAGGCCCGCCCCGTGGCGACGCCTCGTTCGCTGAGTGTTCCGTCGGTGGCCACCAGGTAGACCCGAGCCTCGAACCGGGGATTGGAGCGCGAGCCGCGTTCGCCGTAGACGAGGAGGACACAGGGGGCCAAGACATCCTGGATTCCTCCGGCAGAGATGAACTCGCCCTCGAACGCCCAGCCGTCCGACTTGTCCTCGTCGACGTTGCTCACGACCTTGGCCCAGTTCTTGCGGCGCTCGTCACCGAGCAGCGGGACTTCGATGGCGACCATTGCCTCCGTATCCATGGGACCAGGGTATTGCCCTCTCGAGACACAGGCTTTGTCGGCGGGTCGGGACCGCGCCCGGCCCGATACCCTTCTCGCGATGAAGGATCCCCACCCGACACTGGAGGACGTCCGGTCGGCAGCCTCCCGGATTCGGGAAACAGCTCTGCTCACGGCGGTGCGGCGCTCGGAGGCCCTGTCGGCGGAGGCCGGCGTGCCCGTGTGGCTGAAGCTCGAATGCGAACAGGAAACAGGATCCTTCAAGGTCCGCGGCGCCGCCAATGCTCTTCTGCAACTGACTTCTGCAGAGCGTGAGGCCGGTGTGGTCGCGGTGTCCAGCGGAAACCACGGTCGAGCGGTGGCCTTCGTGGCAGGCCGGCTCGGAATGGCGGCGACGATCTGCATCAGCAGCCGAGTACCGCAGGTGAAGGTCGAGGCGATGGAGGCTCTCGGAGCCGAGGTGATCGTGGCCGGTCCCGCTCAGGACGACGCCGATGTTGCGGCGCGTCGCCTGGTCGAGAGAGGACGGATCTTCATCCATCCATTCGACGATCCCCGGGTGATCGCCGGCCAGGGCACGATCGGCCTGGAGCTGCTCGATCAGGTGCCCGGGCTGGAACACGTCGTCGTCCCTCTGTCGGGCGGAGGCCTCGCCGGCGGGATCGCCCTGGCCGTCAAGGCGATCGAAGCCTCGGTCCGGATCACCGGCGTAAGCCAGGATCGGGGTCCGGCGATGGTGCGCAGCATGGAGGCCGGTCACCTGGTGGATGTCGTGGAGGAGGACACGCTGGCGGATGCGCTGGCCGGAGGCCTGGGTCCGGAGAACCATCACTCATTCGATCTGTGCGGCTCGTTGCTGGATGGGACCGAACTGGTGAGCGAGCACGAGATCGCCGGGGCGATGGCGCTGCTCAACCGGGAGGAGAAGCTCATCGTCGAGGGCGGGGGAGCGGTCGGTGTGGCCGCGCTCCTCTCGGGGCGGCTTCGGCCGTCCGGTTCAACCGCCGTGATCATCAGCGGGGGCAATGTGGCTCCGGAGGCACTGGCCGAGGTGCTGGCGGGATGACGAAGGTATTTCACGCCCCCGAGATAGAGGCGGCCGTCGATCCGGGCGCCCTCATCGATGCCGTGGCCGAGGCGCTGCAGGCGTACTCGGCGGGCGAGGTGACCGTCCCTCCGGTGGGATTGCTCCACTTCGACGACCCCCCCGGGGATGTGCACATCAAGTACGGGCACATCCACGGAGGACGGACCTACGTGGTCAAGATCGCCTCCGGTTTCTACCAGAACCCGGAGCGGGGCCTCCCCACCAGCGACGGGATCATGCTGGTGTACGACCGGGAGACCGGTGCGTTGGACGCCATTCTCATGGACCGGGGCTATCTGACCGAGCTACGCACCGGAGCGGCCGGTGCCGTCGCTGCCCGGCTGCTGGCTCCCGCCCGGGTGGAGCGCATCGGCATCGTCGGCGCCGGGGTTCAGGGTCGCTTCCAGCTGCGATTGCTCAGATACGTCGTGCCCTGCGAGGACGTGATCGTCTGGAGCCGCTCCGAAGAACGCCTGGCCGAGTACCGACGCGACATGACCGCCGAGGGTTTTGCGATCGCGACCACGTCGAGCCTTGACGACTTGTGCGACTCGGCCAACCTCATCGTGACCGCGACGCCGTCCACGGAGGCGCTGCTGACCGGCTCGATGATCCGTCCGGGGACCCACATCACCGCGCTCGGCTCGGACAATCTCGGCAAGCAGGAGCTGGCGCCCGACATCCTGCTCGAAGCCGCAGTGGTGGCGACCGACAGCCGCTCGCAGGCCTTCCACCACGGCGAGTGCGCTCACGCCATCGCCGCCGGTCTCGACCCGGATTCTGTCGTGGAGTTGGGCGAGATCGTGGCGGGAACGACGCCGGGCCGAACCGGTGCCGACGAAGTGACTGTTGCGGATCTCACCGGTGTCGCCGTTGAGGACATCGCCGCAGCAGAGTTGACGCTTGCGGCGCTGTCGTAGGCGAAGCCGCTGCACACGACCGACCGGATCGAATCGAGGACTCGGCCAGGCTCAGTCTTCGGCCTTGAGGGCGTGGCCTCCGAACTGGTTGCGCATCGCGCTGAGCAGCCGGTCCGAGTAGTCGAAGGGGTCGCGCGAGTCGATACGGCGCATTAGCGAGATGGCGATCACGGGGGCTTCGACGTTGAGGTCGATCGCTTCAAACACGGTCCAGCGGCCCTCGCCGGAGTCGGGAACGAAGGGGGCGATGCCCTCCATCTCGGGATTGGTGGAGAGGGCGCGGGCGGTCAGGTCGAGCAGCCAGGAGCGCACCACGCTGCCGTGGCGCCAGATCTCGGCGATCTGGTGCAGGTCGAGTTCGAATACCTGCTTGGCCCGGAGCAGCGCAAAACCCTCGGCGTAGGCCTCCATCAACCCGTACTCGATGCCGTTGTGCACCATCTTCACGAAGTGACCCGATCCGGACGGACCGGTGTGACCCCAACCTCGATCGGGGGCGGGGGCCAGCGTCTCCAGTGCGGGACGAACCTGGTCGATGGACTCATCGGAGCCACCCACCATCATGCTGTAGCCCTCGTCGAGTCCCCACACCCCTCCCGAGGTGCCGGCATCGACAAGGGCGATTCCGTCCCGCGCCAGCTCCTCTGACCGGCGCACGGTGTCCTTGTAATTGCTGTTGCCGCCATCCACGACGACGTCGCCGTCGTCCAGATGGGGATGCACCTCCCCCAGGACCCGGTCCACCGCGCCGGCGGGGACCATGAGCCAGACGGCACGGGGCCGGCTCAGAGCGGCCACCAGGGCGTCCAATGAGTCGGCGCCTTCGGCGCCGGCCTCCACGATGGCGGCAACCGCGTCCTTGTCGAGGTCGAAGCCGACAACCCGGTGCCCCCCTCGCATCAGGCGCTCGGCCATGTTGGCCCCCATTTTTCCGAGTCCGACCATTCCGATTTCCATTCGACTCCTCATAACACATCGATGTCTGTCAGGTCCGTCCGCAGCCGCGCCGCGTCGGTGAAATGGATCGTGTGCATGCCTTCGAGGGCAGCGCACTCGAGATTCAGCTCGCGGTCGTCGATGAACACGCACTCCTGGGGAAGGCTTTGGGTCACATCGATGGCGATCCGGTAGATCTCCGGCTCCGGCTTGCGCACACCGAGGTAGCAGGACGAGAGGAACATCGCGAAGTGGTCGCGCAGCCCGAGGGTCTCGATCCGGTGCTCGTTCAGGGCCCGAGATTCGTTGTTCAGCGTTGCCAACAGGAACCGTCCCCCGGCGGCGACCTCTGCGGCTATGGCCAGCGGCTCCTCGAAGGGCTGCGTTTGCTCGAACATGAACTCGACCACCGCCGCCCGCTCGAACGGTCGGTCCCGATAGAAGATGGTCCGGTCCAGGTAGGCGTCGAGGTCGAGCTCGCCGGTCTCGAACGGGTTCGACACGAAGTCGTGGCGATCCTGGAACTCTTCGAGGTCGATATCGAATCGGTCGGCGGCGCGCCTTCTGGCGTAGCGATCCCAGCCGTTGCTGGCCAGTACGCCGCCCACGTCGAAGAACACCACGCGGGGCGTGGTGCTCATCGCAGCGCCTCCTCGAGCGCCTTGAGGCCTGCCGGCACGTCGTCCCCGAGGCAGACCCGGGTGACCGTGCGTCCGGCCCCCTGGAGCGCCCGGTGGTCACCGTCCGCCTGCGCCTGAATCAGACGGGCGAACGAGTAGTCGGTCCCGGGGACGGGGATCTCCGGGGAGGCGTGATCGACGATCTGAAGGAATCGCCCTCCCGAAGGCCCGCCCTTGTGGAGTTGCCCGGTGCTGTGCAGGAACCGGGGTCCGTAGCCGAAGGTGGTGGCCGCGGTGGAGCGGTCTCCCAGCGCCCGTCTGATTCGATCGATTGCGGCGTCGACTTCCGGGTTCGGGGCGATGAAGGCCTGGAGAGCGATGAACTCAGGATCATCAGCCGTCAGCTCGCGGACGACGGCGACAAACGCTCCTCCATGTTCGGGAGCCGTCTCCTCGATCGGGCTCGTGGAACCCGTCCCGGCCATCGCCTCCCTGGTCAGTGCCTTGGCCCGTTCCACGTCCGGCTGGTTGAAGGGGTGCAGTCCCAGGATCGAGCTCGCCAGCGCGACCGCGATTTCCGATCGAAACATCTCGGCGACGATGGCCGTCTCGTCGGCGAGCTCGGTGTGGACCACCGGATGACCGGCCGCGGCAAGCGCCGCGATGTGGTCGGCGTTCGGATCTTCGCGACCGGTGAGTGAGAGGTGGATGAATATGCGGTCGTCGGCGTACCCGTCGGGAGCCCGGATCGGCTCGGCCGCGATCGGCACGATGCCGCTGCCCGCCTTGCCGGTACTCTCGGCCACCAACTGCTCCACCCAATCGGGGAAGGCTTCGAGAGCCGGGGGAACGATCCATGTTGCCTTGTTCCTTCCGGCCAAGGCGGCCTCGCCCAGCACAGCTCCCAACCCGAAGCCGGAGTCGACCTCGCCGTCGCGGGCACCCGCCTCGATGGCCGAGACCTGGTCGAGCAGTGCGCCGGGGTCGGCCCCGATCATCGCCGCCGGCAGGAGGCCGAAGTGAGTGAGGGCCGAGTACCGGCCTCCGACATCGGGAATTGTCTCGAAGACGGCAGCGAATCCCCGCTCGCCGGCCACTGCGACCAGCGGGCTTCCCGGGTCGGTGATCGCGATGAAGCGGGGGCCCGGGTCGACACCGGAGTCGTCGAGGAACTCCCAGAAATGCTTCATGAACGAGAGTGGCTCGACCGTCGTGCCCGACTTGGACGAGACGATGAACTGCACACTCGCCGGATCGAGATCGGCGGTGAGTCGAGCCACCGCGGCGGGATGGGTCGAGTCGAGGATCCGGATCCTGGGTGTTTTCGACGTGCGCTTCCAACTCCGCTGGAAGACCTCCGGGGCAAGGCTGGAGCCGCCCATCCCGAGCAGAACCACGTCCCGCACGTCGGCGGCGGACTTCGCATGCGATGAGATCGCCTCCAGGTGGGGTCTCATCGAGGACCCGAGCGTCAGCCACCCCAAGCGGTCGGCGATCTCAGGTGCCTCCTCCTCGACCCAGAGCGTGTGGTCGCGCGCGAACAGCCGTGATGCAGTTCCGTCGTCGCTCCAGGCGGACAACCTCGCTTCGACGGCCGCCGTCAGAGGGCCCAGCGAGAACGATGTCGATTTGGCCACCTTCGAATATTCCCTATTTGGTGTGCGGCCGAGGGTAGGCCGGGCGAGTCGCATTCGAACACGCGATATACGCAGTGCCAATATCATTGCGACGATGGAAGCGGTGCGGGCGCCTCGGCGCGCTCTCGGAATCGTTGTCGGGCTCGCCTTGATCGTGGGGCTGCTCGGTTCTGTCGCGATCGCCCAGACGATCACCGCCGAGGAAGTGGCGGCCGCCGAAGCCGAAGCGGCCGAGGCGGCCGAACTGCTCAATGAGGTCCGCAACCAGCTGGCCGACGTGACCCGGACCCGCGACCAGATCAGCTCGACTCTCGCCACGCTCGAGGCTCGCGAGGAGAGTGTCGGAGCGACTGCGGCCGCGGAGGCGGTGGCGGTTCGGGAGCGTCTCACCAGGATGTACATGGCCGCCGGCCATCCCGATGTGCTCTTGTCCGCAGTGGGTGAAATCGGCGTCTTCTTCACTCGCCTCGCATACCTCGGTGCCATCGCCAACCGCGATCGCGACGCCGTGAACCGCTTCACACTCCTCGTGGACGACCTGATGCTCCTCCAGGACCAGGCGGAGTCGGAACTGTCGGACCTGGCCGGAAAGGCGGCCGCTCTCGAGGTGGTGATGGCCTCGCACTCATCGACTCTCGACGAGGCCCGGCAGCGAGTCAGCGAGGTCAGAGAGCAATGGGCGGCGCAGGAGGCGGCGCGCAAAGCAGCCCTGGAGGCCGAGATTCGGCGTCAGGAGGAGGCGCTGGCTGCTGAGGCGGCCGCTGCTGCCGCGGCCGCTGCCTCGACGACAACCACGACCACGGTTCCCTTCAACCCCGATCCGGGGGGCTACGAGTACAACCCCAATGGGGGAGTCGAGCAGTGGAGGCCGCTTGTCACATCGATCTTCGCCCGGTGGGGTTTGGACCGTGAAAAATGCGGTTCGGCGGGATGTCTTGGCCCGCACATCAATGACGCCCTGACGATCGTGTGGTGCGAGAGCCGGGGCGTCCCCTTCGCGGTGAACCCGTCATCGGGAACGACGGGCCTGTTCCAACACCGCCTTCGCTTCTGGCCCGACCGGGTAGCCCGGGCGCGGAGCCACGCGGAATCCGGTGGCGCCCTCCCCGCCGACGCCACGCCCTACAACGCGGCGCACAATATCGAGGTCGCCGCCCTCCTCATCTGGGAATCTCGCGAGACGCTGATCGGAAACCTGTCCTGGGGCGGACCCTGGGATGACGGGCCGCAGCCCTTCGGCCACTGGGACAGCTCGTCCCGGTACTGTGCGGACCCCCCACTCGTCTGGCCGTAGCGATGCGCTCCTTAGTCCGCCGCGTCGGCTCCCTGCTCGCTGCTAGAGAGCGGACTTCCGGGGAGCCCAGGTCGGCCAACGGGGCCTCCTCCTTCCATCTCGTGTGGGATCTGCCGCAGGTACCTCTGCGAAGTGCTACCGCCACTCTCGAGATCCTGGAGCCGCCCACGGCGCGTCGTCTGTATTTCTGGGCTCTGCAGGTCTCGTTTGCCTCCGATCGCCAACTGCAGGGCGCCGGCCACATTGGGCTGCAGTGGAATCCGCGACATCCGAATTCGACCGCCGTCAACTGGGGCGGCTACGGGCCGTCGGCCCGACGCTCGCTGCTTTCCGGATCCCCGTCCGAGCTGCCGAGCGCGCGCCACGATTCCAACACCCGCGACTACGACTGGAAGCCCGGCCACCGCTACCGGTTCTCGATCGAGGCTGCGGGGATCGGACCGGACGGGCTTCATGCCTGGCGGGGGACGGTGACGGATCTCGAATCCGGCACCGAGGTGGTGGTGCGCGACCTATACAGCCCAGGCCGCCACCTGATGGCCCCAATGGTCTGGTCGGAGGTGTTTGCCAGGTGCGAGCAGCCCGGCGTGACCGTTCGCTGGTCCGATTTCGCCGCGACCGGCGCCGAGGGGGAAGCCCATCGTCCCCGGGGGGTCCGGGTCAACTATCAATCACGCGCCGATGGGGGGTGTGACAACACGACCGTGTTGACCGACGAGTTGGGGATTCTGCAGGTGACGGCCATAAGGCGTCAGGTGCCTCAGAGCGCGATCCTCCCCGTACCTCATTGATGTTGAATTCCCCGCTCCGGCGGGCCTCTTCGCTTTGTATGTGCTTCGCACACAGTCCCCAGTCCCCAGTCGCCGGTCTCCAGAAGAAGGGGAAAGCCTTGCTCGAAAACCGACTGTCATTCTGGCTGGCGACTGGAGACGGGAGACTGGAGACTCAAACGACACGAAGCGTCGGCATGACGACTGATGGCTCCGGACTCCAGACTGGTTACAACCCGTATAGCCTTGGCGGCCTAGCGTCCCGGGCGAGGGAGGCACTGTGAGGGTTTTGGTTGTCGAGGACGAGCGCGATCTGGCGAGGGCCCTGGCGGCGGGGATTCGCCGGGACGGCTACGCGGTCGACACCGCATACAACGGTGCCGACGCCCTCGAGAAGCTGAGTGCGGCACCGTACGACATCGTTTGCCTGGACCTCAATCTTCCCGACATGGACGGCCGCGAGGTGTGCAGACGGATTCACGCCGCCGACGAGCGCCTGGA
>JAZGDZ010000063.1:0-14348 GCA_036478235.1 Acidimicrobiia bacterium
CCATTAGGAGTCTGTCGAGGCACTAGGTCGCTTCTCCGACACTGCTGTGCCGGGGCCGGGGAAGCCGGCGTTGTACCCGGTGACACGCATGAGAGGGATTCCTCCCCCTCCGGTTGGCACCATATGAGCGGCCCGTCACGATGTGGCGGGCCGCTCCGGTTTCTAGAGGTGTCCGAGGTCGGCGTAGGAGGTCACCGGTCAGCCGAGGTGCTCCGAGAGGAACCCGAGGATCGTGTCCACGTGGTGCTCGAACGCGTCGAGCGATGCGTGGTCGGCTCCGGGGACCACGAGGATGCGCGCATCGGGAGCTCGTCGGGCCAACTCGTGCATGTTGGACAGAGGCACTACGCGGTCGGCGTCGCCGTGGACCAGGATCAGCGGAGCCTTGACGCGCCCGATGGTGGAACGGGGGGCGATGTCGTCGAAGCGGGCACCGATCGTTCTCTCCATCGTTCGCAGCATCCCACTGCGGACGGGGGCCGGCATCCGACTCATCGGCGGCGCCGCCGCCATGATCTCGCCCGGGTGGGCGAAGGCCGATACCGAGACGATCGCTCCGAGGTCCGACCGGCGGGACCCGACGAGGAGCGCGGCACCGGCCCCCACTGAGTGGCCGATCACGCCGACCGTGGTCACGTCGTCGTGCTGGGCGAGCCAGTCGATGGCCACGTCCAGGTCCTCGGCGAAGCGGGGCATGGAGACGAAGTCGTCGTGCTCGCTTCGCCCATGGTTGCGGGCGTCGAGGAAGAGGGAGTGCAGCCCGGCACGGTGCAGATGGGGAGCGAGTGGGAGCATGAGCGAGGCATTGGCACCCCATCCGTGGAGAACCACGACCGCAGGCGCCTCGCCTCCGGCAGGGATGAACCAGGCGTGGAGGTCGGTTCCCGAGGCGCTTCGCAGCATGATCGGGACTTCGGGAAGTCCGAGGTCGGCCGGGGTGTGCGGCTGGGGCCGTTGCGGCGGTGCCATGTGGCGTTTGAGCACCTCGGGGAAGAGGCGCATGAGCCCCAGGGCGGCGGCCACACCTAGAAGGAACTTTCTCACCGTCGAGAGATTACGGGTTCGGTGAGGTCACGCGGGTCCGCCGCCGGCATATTGCTCGAGGAGCCTGAGGTGTTCCAAGTCTTTCGGCCTCCCTGCGATCTGCTTGTAGGCGACCACGTGCTTCAGGAGTGCGAACGGCAGGCCGGCGATGGTCTCGGCGGTATCGATGAGGTCGGAGATGTCGAGCTCGCCGTATCCCCAGGTGATTCCAAACGTTATTGCTCCGCCATGGGTGCTGACGATCTGTACCCCGTCGTGGTCGATATCGACGAGCCGTCCGAGCTCTCGGGCCCGTTCCCAGGCAGCGCCGCGGCATACGACATCGAAATCGTTGACGACCTGAATGATCCCGCGCACCAACAAAGGACCGCTCCCGAACACCGCAAAGTCACCCGGCGGGAGTTCCATGGCGCGGAGTTCGTCGAACAGCTCCGTCCCGTATTCCATAGTCAGCCGACCGTGATCGGGTCCGACTCGGCGTTCTCAGCGCGGGACCCGAAGTAGAAGGGGATGGCGACTGCCTGGATCGCCGCTCCGATGACGTACGACGTGGAGTAGGACCACACATCGGCGGCTCGTCCGAGTGCCGGCTGGGTCACCACTCCGCCGGCGGAACCCATGAGTGAGTCGAATGACAGCACGGTGGCCCTCTGCTCCGACGGTATCAGCCCGTTGACGAATGCCTGCCGCATAGGCATTGCGGCGGCGAAGGCGATGGCCCAGACGACGATGCCCCCGATGGCGACGTAGAACGAATCGGTGAGACCGACGGCGACCATTGCAGCCGTGCTGACCAGCCCGAAGAAGATGAGAGCGTGGGTCCGGCGGCTGAAGAAGCGGCGCACGACGGGCACCAGGAGACCACCCGCGATCTGGGCTCCGGCCACGATGGCGGCCGCCAGGCCGGCGACCCCGAAGGCCGTCTCGTCGCCGTAGAGCTCCAGCAGGTACGGCTGCATGGCGTAGAAGGCGAAGATCCCGACCCCGGCGGTGAAGGGCGCCGCCAGCATGAGCCATCGCACGGGGCGGTTGTGCCATCCACCGTCGATCGATGCCTTGAGGATTCGGCGCATCTCCTTGACGGGTCCGGCACCGCGCTTCGGTTCGAACCCGACGTCGCGCATCAGGACGAGCGCCGCCAGAAAGGTGAGCCCGAGCATCACGGCCCTCAACACATAGGGGACACCGAGGGTCCATACCTGGGCGATGAAGCCTCCGGCCACCGACCCGGTGAGCATGGCGGCTCCGGCCACCGTTTGGCCCCTGGCGAACACCGACTCGAGGTTCCCCGTGAAGCCCGAAGCGTCGAGGGCATCGACCAGCCAGGCCTCCACGGCGCCCGAGAAGAACGTGAAGCCGAGGCCGATGAAGGCTGAGGCGACGGCCCAACCCCAAAAGGGGGCGCCGGTTTCCCACATGAACAGGTAGAGCAGAGTGGACACCAGCAGCGTGGCGGCTCCGAGGAGATAAGACGCCCTTCGTCCCCAGGTGTCGGCGATGACCCCGGTGGGAACCTCGAACAACATCATTCCCGCCGTGAAGAACGCGTTGGCGGCGAATGCCTCCGTGTTGCTCAGGCCGGCGTCGAGCAGGAAGAGCGTATTGACGCCCCAGATGAACGAGGCCGAGAGCGTCGACAGCAGCGTCAGCAGCAGGTATGTGCGTTGGACGGCTCGTGACGCCTCGGTCATTGGACGACCCTACTGCGGGCAACCTGACAACCCCCTCCGATAGGCTCTGCAGGGATGGGCTTCCTCAACGCCTTCGGCGTGCTCGGCAGGTTCCTCATCGCCGCCGCCATCGCCTTCGTGGCTGTCGCCCTCGTCGTGTCGGGAGACGCCCGGATCGCGTTCCTCGTGATTGCACTGTCGATCGGCATCACCGGGCTCGTATTTGCCGGGGTCGGCTCCCGGCTCGGGAAGCTCTCGGCGATGACGAAGCAGCTGCGGACGTCGGGTGTGACCGGCAAGGCCACCATCACGTCGCTGCGGGAGACGGGTGTGGCGATCAACAACAGCCCGGTCGTCGAGTTCAGCCTGGAGGTCGAGACGACTGCGCACGCGCCCTACTCCAAGACGATTCGGCAGCGAGCCCCGCGGCTGTTGGTAGGGACGTTCCCGCCGGGGAGCGTCGTGTCGGTTCTGGTGGATCCGTCGAACCGCGATCGTCTTGCGATCGACTGGGAGGCGGGCACCGAGCAGGTTGCGCCCGGTGCATTGTCGGAGGCCGAAGACACGGCGCCGACCGCTCTCCTCCGGGGCGGGGTACGCGACTTGGAGGACTTGCTCCACACGGGGAGGCCGGCCTCGGCCATGATCACCTCGATGGAAGACGCCGGCGACATGTCGGAGCTCGGCCTGGTCGAGATCGGCAGCCCCGGAGACGACGATCGATTGTTCATGATCGGACTGGAGGTCAAGCAGGCGGGGCTCGACCCGTACGAGGTCCGGATCGCCCACCGGGTTCCGGAGCGCCTTTTGGGGAGGGTGGGGCCTCGAACTCGGATCGGGGTGGCGGTGGACCGCGACAACGACCATGCCGTGGCAATCGATTGGGACTCGATCCGGCATTGAGAGTCGGCTCCTGCGGAGCCTCCCGCAATCGCCTCGCTCCGCTTGGCGGACAATGTGTCGGCACCCGGCGGTGCCTCCCGCGACCGTCGGCGTCTCCCGCGACCGTCGGTGCCTCCCGGCGCCGACGGGCAATCTGGCTACTGGCTACTGGCGCTGGGTGGCGCGATCGGGGTAGGCAGTAGCGGTCCTAATCTCCGTCCGATGCGTCGCGTCTGGCTCGCCATGATCATCGCTTCTCTGGGATGGGGAACCGCCGGCGTCGCCACCCGTGTCGCCCTCGACGAGGGGGTGACGCCCTACCGGCTCGCCTCGTACCGCTCTCTGCTAGCCGTCGTCGCCGTGCTTCTGTACCTGGTTGTGGCGCGCCGGGGTCTTCCCACGGGCGAAGTGGTTTGGAAGGTGGGCCTCGCCATGGGGCTGTCGAACCTGGCGATGCCGTTCATCTTTTCCAACCTCGCTCTGCAGCGCGCTTCGGCCGGTTTCCTCGGCCTGATGACGGCCCTCATTCCGCTCATCACCGCGGCGGTGGCTCACTTTGCGCTTGCGGATGAGCGGCTATCGGTCGTCAAGACGCTCGGCCTGCTGATTGGGTTCTCGGGTGTGGCCGTACTGATGCTGTCGGGAGACAGCGGTTTGGCCGAAGGCGGAAGCCCCCTGACGGCCGGTCTCCTCGGCCTGGGGGCGGTGGTGTCGATCTCCGTCGGCAGCATCTACGCCAAGCATCACGCAGGCGCGTACGAGCCCATTGATGTGACCGGAGTCTCGTTCGGATTCGGGGTGGTGATCATCGCGGTCACCACCCTCGTCGTCGAGGGAGGGCCGGCGGCCGAGACCGGCGCCGCATGGGCCGTCCTCGTCTACATGGCGCTCGCCTCGACGGTGCTGCCCATGCTCCTCTACTACTGGATGCTGCGGAAGATCTCGGCGACCTACGCCTCCCTGATGGGCTACGTGATACCGGTCATTGCGGTCACCGCAGGCATCGTTCTGCTCGACGAGCAGCTCCAGCCGGGCATCGTGTGGGGGGGCCTGCTCATTCTCATCGGTGTGCTGGTGACCGATCGGGCCGAGCGCAGGCCGGGCATTCGCGCCGTCGTTCCCGACTGAAGGGGACTGGGTGGCCGGGGACCAGGAGCCTGCTAAGCAATACATGTCACTCATCTCGACGACCAGGTTTGGCTGCGGGTTTGGCTACGGCGCTCTGGTCCTATCCGGCCCCGAGGCGCCTCCGCATGAATGTGCCGCCCTTACGGGCGGCGCGATGTTCTACGTTCGGGTCCTACTCGGCCCCGAAGCGCCTCCGCATGATTGAGCCGCCCTTACGGGCGGCGCAATGTTCTACATCGCCACTCGCGGTGTCCTCGGCCCCGCCATTCCTGCGCGAGGAGTGACGAAACCGAGGTCCTTGCGAGTGACGCGCCTGGCCCGGTTTGGCTGCGGCGTTCGGGTCCTGTTCGGCCCCGAGCCGCCTCCGCATGGATGTGCCGCCCTGCGGGCGGCGCTGTGCTCCACGATCTGAGCAACGGCATTACTCAGCAGACTCCTAGTACCGTGGCCGTCGGCGACCGCGGCCGCGGCCGCCCGGTGCTCCACCGCTCGCTTGCTTCATCGAGACGCGTCAGGCGCCGCCACGCTACGGAATGAGAGACAGTGTCGAACACCACCGCGGACCGGGCGGCCGTGACCTCCTTCACCGCCCTAGGGGTTTCTGACGCGATCGTCGAGACGCTCGACGGACGCGGAATAACCAAGCCGTTTCCCGTCCAGACGATGACGATCCCCGACGCACTCGCCGGGCGCGACGTGTGTGGCAAGGCGCAAACCGGATCGGGCAAGACGCTGGCGTTCGGAATTCCGATGGTCGAGCGGACCGAGCCCGCTCAGCCCGGATACCCGCGCTCGTTGGTACTGGTCCCGACGCGTGAGTTGTGCAGCCAGGTTTCTGAGGAACTGCGGCCGCTTGCCGCCTCCCACGGCCTTCGGCTGGTGTCTGTATACGGCGGGGCGCCGATGAGGGCTCAGATCGACCGGCTCAAGAGGGGGGCCGACATCGTCGTCGCCACTCCGGGACGTCTCATCGACCTGATCGACCGCCGCGTCGTGAGCGTCGCAGCGGTGGAATGTGCCGTCCTGGACGAGGCCGACCAGATGGCCGACATGGGCTTCCTGCCTCAGGTTCACGCCATCATGCGAGGCGTCGAGGGCACGCCGCAGGTGATGCTCTTCTCGGCGACCCTCGACGGCGCCGTCCGCGCCCTGGTCAACGCCTACCTGAGCGATCCGGTGCGCCACGAGGTGGAGTCCTCCAGCGACATCATCGAAGAGCAGACGCACCGCTTCATCGCGGTCCACCACATGGACAAGGCGAAGGTGGCTTCCGTGATCATCGGCGGCGTCGGTCGCACGCTGGTGTTCGTCGGCACCAAGCGCAATGCCGATCGGGTGACGCGGCAGCTGCGCGAGGAGGGAGTCAACGCCAGGGCGATCCACGGCGACAAGAGGCAGAGCGACCGGGAGAAGGCGCTCGCCGACTTCGCCGGTGGCCGGCTCCCGGCGCTGGTGGCTACGAATGTCGCGGCGCGGGGCCTCCACATCGATGATGTCGACATAGTTCTCCACTACGACCCCCCTCAGGACTACAAGAGCTTTATCCACAGGTCAGGCCGAACCGCCCGGGTGGGGAAAACGGGGTTGGTCGTGTCACTCGTCGAATGGGATCAGGTCGCGGACGTGGAGAGGCTGCAGCGTGCCTCGGGGCTGAACTACGAGATCGTCAAGATGTACTCGAACGATGAGCGTCTGAAGGATCTGGTCGGTCTCGAACCGGATCGCGTCGAGTTCAAGCGCACCACCGACGTCGACATCTCGAAGAGGTTCCGCACCCGCCGCCGGAGGCGGTGAGGGGAGCAGTGGCCTGATCAGCCGCGGTTCGCCCATTGGGGCAGCCGCAGGCCCTCGCTGAAGGCGCTCGTCACCGTGGCGGCCGTGATCACCGCCACCGACAACGCCACGGCCCCCAGGATGAGGTACATCACCACCAGTTGCACGACCACGGCGTCGACGGGCTCGACCCCCGCCAGCAGGAGCCCCGTCATCGCGCCCGGCAGGGCGATCAAGCCGACGACCTTGGTCCGCTCGATCTGCGGGATGAGGGCGGTGCGGGCGGTCAGAGGAGCGATGAAGCGCGCCGTCTGCCTTCGATCGAAGCCGAGGGCCAGCAGCGTCTCGATGCGCCCGGGGTGGTCGGTGAAGTATGCGGCAGCCCGATTGATCGCCAGCACGGTCGCCGGCATTGTGTTGCCGATCGTGATGCCCGCTACCACGACGACGTTGACGGGGGAGGCTTCGATGATGTCGAAGCCGAACACGACCGCCAGCGCTACTCCGGCAGAGGTGCCGATCGAGGCCAGGGCAAACCGCCACAGACCGGGCACGCCCGGAGCCCGACGGTCGGCGACGAAGCCGGCGACGAGGATCATTCCCACGACCCAGGCGGCGCTGTAGATGGGTGCCCGGGAGCTCTCGAAGATCAGCCGGAAGACTGCTCCGACGGCGAGGAGCTGGGCCGCGGCTCGGGCGGCGGCCCAGAGGATGGACCACTCCACCCTGAGTCGCATCCACAGCGACACCGCGACAGCGAGCACGATCAGGGTCAGCGATGCGAAAGCCCCGAGTATCGATACCGGCTCCACGGCACGGAGCGTAGGAGTGCTACTGGAAGCTGGTGAAGACGACGGTCGGGACCAGCTGCAGGATCTCGCCGGGGGAGACCGGCCCGGGTGAGTCCTCGTCGAAGAAGTTCTTCCAACCCCAGGCCCACGGCATCTCCTGCCAGCCCTGGGTGATGATGTCCCAGGTGACGTACTTGTTGGTTTGGGCGCCCTGTCCGTCCATCTGGACGATGATCTGGAGCTCGGGCGGAGCCTGGATCAGTTCGCGATTCTCGAGCATGAACAGTCGGAACTGGTGCAGCACCAGCACCTTCTGCGGTAGGTTGTTTTCCCTGACGAGGCCGGCGAGCCACTCCACCACCCGGTTCACCTCGGCTGCATCAACCCGGCCGACCTGATTCAGGTGCACCTCGTCGGGCTTCAGTCTCCACTCCGGATCGAGCGCCAATCCCACGTGCGGATTGAGGAGTTGCTGCTCGTACTCCATGGCCTGGCTCAGGAAGTCCGATCGGCCCGGCTGGAGGTCGAGGATCACGTACATGCCCTGCTGCTCGGCCACATCGATGAATGGCTGTAGGACGTCGGGCGGCATCTCATTCGAGTAGTCGCCGTCTGATCCGGCGCCTCCGGCGGCGACCGTCGTGATGATCTCGAACGTCGGCAGAAGCGGAGCGTCACTCGCTGCGAAACCATCGGCGATGGAGCGGATTCGCACGGCACCGTCCTCCGGGCCCTGTTCGCCGAGGACCCCGAGGGCTTCGGTGAGCGGGTTTCCGTAGAGGGCGACGAAGAGCCGGGGAAGCACCAGGAACCCGCCGCCGGGCAGTTCGTCCGCGGTCCTGATGACATCGAGCTGCCACCTCGCTTCGGGCGCCACATCTCCAAACACGTGGATGGCGCCCGGTCCGCCGGGCACCGATTGCAGCGCGCGGCCGGCCTCGGCCACGCGTCTCAGGTCTTCGTCGTCGATCAGAGCCACCACCGCACCCGAACCCTCGGCGGCGGCGAAGGCGGCGAGCGCAGCGGCCGGCTGGCCGCCGTCCACGAGGAGGGCCACGCCCGTCGACCCGCTGCCCGCCGTCAAGCCCGGCACAGCAGTGCCCGGTTCCGGGGCGGGCTCCGCTGTGGTGGTGGTCGAGGTCGCCGCCGAGGAATCGGTCGCCGGGGGCGGTGGGGGAGTTGGAGGCATGAGACCCGATCCGCTGCCGATGGCATTGATCGTGGCCACCAGGGTCGCCGCTCCCTTCTCCGTCGGGAGGGGCAGCGTCGCAACGACGCCGATGAGGGAGTTGATCTCGGCGGCGAGCCCGACGGTGTCTCCGGTCAAGGTCACGATGGCGGTCCATTCCGGTGCCGCTACCGCGAAATCGTCGCCGACGGCGATCATCTGCTCTGGGGCCAGGCGCTCGGTCTCGAAGGCGAGAAGGCCCGTTGTCTCATTCGACCCGATGAGCAGCGGGGCACCCAGCGACACGGCGAGCACCGTTGCCACCGCGATGCGATCGAGGTCCGCATCGCTCACCACCACGACGTGCGTGGCGCACTCGAACGTCGCCTGAGAGATCGACACGGAGGCGAGTCCGGCGTCGCCGGAGAGGAACTCGATCTTCGGATTCGACCCGTCCGGTGCTGTGATGGGAGTGGTGGCAGGGCAGGTGGGAGGAGGCGGAGGGGTGTCTGGAGGAGCAGTATCGCCCACCACCACATCACTGCCCGGCGTGGTGCCGGTGACGACCGGGGTGGATCCCGATCCGCCGGCACAGGCCGCGGCGATGAGGCTCAGGGCGGCCAGGATGGCGAATCGACGCAACTGGAGGCTCCTCGTGTCGGCGTGAGCGTACCGGTGTACCTCGACAGAGTTGCCCGGCGATGCCGTGGCTGGTTCGCCCGATGTCGACCTGAGAGCGTCCGGCAAATAGGCGGACGCTCTCAGCATTGTCCATGGCTCTTCGCCGTACGGCTCATCGCTAGTTTGGCTGCGGCGTTCGGGATTTGGCTGCGGTGTTCGAGTCCTATTCGTACTCGAACGCCTCCGCACGGTCGTGCCGCCCTGCGGGCGGCGCTATGTGCTACCTACTCGGCCCCGAAGCGCCTCCGCATGGTGGCGCCGCCCTTCGGGAGGCACTGTGTCCTACGGCCCGGGGTCCCCAACCCCAGGCCGCCGAGTTCGCGCCTATCGGCGCGCCCTCTTAGGCTTGCGGGATGTGCAGCGGCGCCGCCACCGTCGAGGAGCATCTGGCCTCGCTCCCCTCTGGGCGGTTCATGAGCCTCGCCGAGCTATGGAAGAGCCGGTGATCGAGAAGCGCGTCTTCGAGGCGGCATCCCTGGACCCGGTCGACCGCTTCAAGCTGATGACCGGGCTCATCGTGCCGCGTCCGATCGGTTGGATAGGTTCCCGGAGCCCGGACGGCCTCGACAACCTTGCTCCGTTCTCGTTCTTCAACATGGTGGCGGGAACCCCACCGACCCTCCTGTTCACGACCGGGATGACCCGGCGGGTCAAGGACACGCTGGCCAACGTCCGTGCTACCGGCGTCTTCACCGTCAACGTGGTGACGGACGAGGTCGCCGAGGCGATGAACGCCACATCCGGCGACTACGCCTCGGAGGTGAACGAGTTCGAGCTGGCGGGTGTGACGAAAGTCGAGGCAGGAGCCGTGGCGGCGCCCATGGTCGCCGAGGCCAAGGCGAACTTCGAGTGCGAGGTCAGCCACATCCACGAGGTAGGTGACGGCCCGTCGGCCTCGGTCGTGTTCGGTGAGATCCAGAGAATCCACGTCAGCGAGCACCTACTGGATGGGACTCGCATAGATCTCGTCGGACTCAAGGCGGTGGGGAGGCTGGCGGGCCCCTGGTATTCGCGAACCGCCGACCAGTTCGCCATGGAGCGGCCCGAGGCTTAGACGAAGCGTATTGGGGGAGGCGGCGGCGGGGGCGGTACCCGAGGCCTCTCCCGCCAGATGTGCACCGGCATACCGATGAACAAGTAGTCGTCGAGCCAGTCGGAGTCCCACGTATGGACCCGGACGCAGCCGTGGGAGGCGGGGTACGCCGGAACGTTTCCGTATCCGTGGATGCCGTAGTAGGTCGTGAAGCCCCAGTAGTTGTAAACGCACCAGCCGGTGACCCGGTCGCAGTTCCAGCCGTACTGACGCCAGTTGAGCGTGAAGTCTCCGTGCGGGGTGCCCGACCGCACGTTCCTTCTGTTGCGGACCGAGTAGTACATGGCTCCGCTCCCGGTCGAGGTGGGAAGGACGCCCACGACATCGTGATCGCGCACCACATAGATCAGCTGGCGAGTCGTGTCGATCTCGACCCGATCCGGCTCCTCCCGGCGATACGGAATGTCGGGGCCGGGGAGCAGTGCCAGCCGAATCCAGTCGAGTGCGCTGAAGGCTCCGGTGCGATCGAGCCCCAAGTACTTGTGGAGGGTGATGACGGCGGTCTCGGTCGGACGGCCGTATTCGCCGTCGATCAAACCGCGGTAGAAGCCGGCATTGCGGAGTGCGTACTGAAGGCGGATCACCGGAGGCCCGGTGTCTCCCCGGTCGAGGGCCACGAGCGGGTTGAAGCCGTTTACCGGCTGCAGCAGCGACGAGGGCTCGGCGGCGCCGGCGGTTGGGACGAGGATTGCCCAGGCGAGCGCCAGCGCCGTCAGCAGCGTCAGCGCTCGCTTACTCGGCAGGTAGGAAGAAACTTCCATGCGCGCCCGAATATACCCGAGTCGGCGCAGCCGAGTAGGCCTGAGCGGAGGGTGTCTGTCCGGGGAACCCTCAGGCCTTTGGGGTGGTGTTGATCGTGATGGTCCCGCCGGGGTCGGCGTCGACGGACGCCACTCGGCGCCCGTTGGCGGCGAGTAAGCGACTGAAGGCGTCCGTCGGTCCTCGCGCATTGTTGAATACATCTTCGACCATGGGAACGTCGAGGTTGAACCTTTCCGCCGCCTCGGCGTAACGGAATCCGATGTGCCGGAGCGCCAGGGGTGGTGTCGACGCGGGGTGGTCGTGGTCCCGCCCCAGGATGCCCCAGAGCCGGTGTGGTTCGGCAACTCCAGGGACCCCTCGCCATCCTCGCCTTCATTGGTACCTTCGCCACGTTCCTGTGGTCGCTGCTCATCGGCGTCGCCATGATCCGCACAGAAGCCGCTGAATAGCGTCGATCGAGTCGCGGATCTCGGCCAACACGTTCGACGGCGAACGTTACGTCCGATCGGAGGCCGATACCCGGAGTGACGGCCGACTACCCGTCAACCGCCGGCTAGCACTCGCAGTCCGTCGCGAAAGCGCTTGATGCCCGCCCAGCCTTCTGATTCGGGGGGTGCCTCGAAGCCGGCGGGATCGGCCCCGGTACGGACTTCCTCGACCAGCATGGCCGCGGCGCGGAAGTACTCGGGGAGGGGACGGAGCGCCGACGCATCCCCGGGCACCCCGTGGCCCGGTATCACGTGCTTCGGATTCCTCGCCAGCAGCGCTTCGACATACTCTCCCCAATCCACCGGGAATCCGTCGTGCAGGCGGGGGTGTATTCCGTTCCAGCAGAGATCACCCGTGATGAGGACCCGTTCTCCCGGAAGCCACGCAAAGACATCGCTGATGGTGTGGCCCCGGCCCAGCGTCTCGATCTCGACCCGACGTTCCCCCTCGACGACGAGTTTCCCTTCGATGAGAAGATCGGGCAGTGTCAGCTTGAAGTTGTCGGCGAAGCTCCGGTAGTGGTGCATGCCCTCGAGCCGCCTCGCCGCATTCCGGTCCCCCCGCTCCGCTGCCTCCTCCAGGCGCCGCAGCGATTCGTCGATCTCTGCCTGCCAGGCGGCAAGATCTGTGGGGGCGTTCTCCATCACCTTCTCCATCGTTGCCGCGGTGGAGACGATCGGTACGTCGGCGAACACCTGGTTGCCCCCGGTGTGATCGTCGTGCCAGTGGCTGTTGACCGCCAGGTACACGCTGTTGCCGGTCAACTCCTCGGCGGTGCGGCGCAACTCGACGGCGGCGACATCGGTCATGAAGGTGTCGATGAGGATTGTCTTGCCGCCGGCGTCGATGATGGCCGCATTGCCGATGGACGCCCCCATGAGGTCGGCTTCCGCAGCCCAGACCCCGGAGACGACCTCATGCAGTGCGAAGTGCTCTGGGTTCATCCGAGGAAGTCCAGCAGAATCCGCACCAGCCCGTCGTAGGCGACGTCGAACGCTGTCGTCGATGCGAAGTGGCTCACCGGCGGCCCTTGAAAGCCCTGCTCAGGTCTTGGGCGGGGTGGGGATGCGCGCCGGCTTGGGGACCGGTTGGAAGTGGGTCCAGCAGAACTCGTTCTTGTTGTACGCCGAGAGCCGGGTGGTGCATCCGTCGGCGGTGCACTCGCGGCCGCGGCCGTATGTCTTGCGGGGGCGTCCTCCGGACAACTTGGACAGAGACTGGCTGCTCATCGAGCGACACGATGCCACGATTTCGCGGCTTATTCAAAGTCGAATCGGGTGCCGACGGACTCGGAGACGCCGAATTGGCGGGCAGAGAGCCGCAGCAGGTGGCAGACTGCGGGTACCAGAGAAAGGAGGTGGTCCAGATCAGTAGCAGTCTTTATAGGACCCTGGAGGTGGGCGGGCGCTGAGCGACCACCTCGGAGTGGTCGCTTGCCCCTTCTTGGGGCGGTGGCGACTCCAACCCGGACCACCGGAGCCGGGAGATCCGCGAGCAGGTCCTCTCGTGGCGGCGTCAGCCGAAGTGTCTCCCGGCTCTCACGCGTCTGCGTTCAGCCGGCAGGTTGGCTGCGAACGAGCTCCTCGAGCGCCTCGAGCAGGCCTCGTACCTGATCGCCGGTCCGCTCGTCGATCAACCGGCCGTGCTCGTCGAACTTCTCCCAGGCCCGGTCCACGAGCACCTGGGGGCTCGACACCAGCCTCGTCTGGTTGTGGCCCAGGATCTCGCGCAGATGGAGTTGGGCCCTGAGGGTACCGAAGCGTCCTCCGGCTCCGAGGATGGCCGTGGGCTTGAAATTGAGCGGCGAGTCGGTACCACCGCGGGACGCCCAGTCGATGGCGTTCTTCAGGGTGGCTGTCGTCGACCAGTTGTACTCGGGGGTTGCGATCAGAAGTGCGTCGGCTTCGGCGAGCGCCCGCCGGAAGTCCACCACGGGCTCGGGTCGCCCTCCGGGCTCAAGATCGGCGTTGAACATCGGCAGGTCGTCGAGGCGATAGATCTCGATCTTCATCGAATCCGGGGCAACCGCTGCTGCGGCATTCAGCAGCGCGGTGTTGTACGAACCGCGGCGCAGGCTGCCCGAGATGGCAAGGACGTGGAGGGTCTGGTCGGTCATCTGTACTGAAAACCACGGCCTCCCGACATAGATTCCCTCAGACCGCCCAGGATCGGCTGCGGGTCCCGAAATCTGCGAACAACAGGTACTGCGGTCCGCGTTCTCCGCCGTCGATGGGGTCACCCGTCCGCTCGAACGCGTGTCGCTCGAAGAACCCACATGCGCCGGCCGGGGCAATGCACCACACCGCTTGAGCTGCGTGATTTGAGGCGTGCTCGAGACAACGCCCGACCATGAGCGCCCCCACCCCCCGACCGCGATGGCCGTAGTCGACGGCCACACCCCTGAGCCTCCAGGCTCCCTCCCGGTAGCCGTCCGGCATGGCCTCGGGATGAATCGATGCCGCACCGATCAGGGTCTCGCCGAGAAAGGCCCCGACATGGAGGGACAATGGGTGGTGTGGAGTCCGTTCCACCTCCGGATCGTGCCTGTCGAGCAGCGCCCTTTGCAGAGGGATGACGGTGGCGGCGTCGACGGCCCTCACGTCGTAGTCGCTCATCGAGCTGAAGTTAGTGCCTCGACAGCTTGCAGATCTCAGATCTCAGGATGTCTGATGTCAGATTTCAGGATGTCAGATGTCAGATGTCAGATTGCAGAAAGCAGATGGCAGATGGGACAGACTCTCGATGTCTGATGTCTGATGTCTGATGTCTGATGTCTGATGTCTGATGTCTGATGTCTGATGTCTGATGTCTGATGTCTGATGTCTGATGTCTGATGTCTGATGTCTGATGTCTGATGTCTGATGTCT